>NZ_JBNNOR010000002.1:0-502440 GCF_050274955.1 Peribacillus sp. NPDC006672 | reverse complement strand
AGGAATTTCAATTTAACAAGGATGCAGGAATGTACGTTTGTAAAGATGGGCATTTGGCTATCAGGAAAGCTCGCCAGGGCAAAAAAGATGTAGGGGCGAATCAAACAGATACCTATTACTTCGACGTAGAAAAGTGTAAGATTTGTCCCTTTAAAGAAGGCTGTTATAAAGAAGGAGCGAAAAGCAAGACCTATTCTGTCAGTATTAAATCCAATGAACATATAGAACAGGCTACATTCCAGGAGAGTGAATATTTTAAAGAAAAATCAAAAGAACGTTATAAAATTGAAGCGAAAAACAGTGAATTGAAACACAGGCACGGGTATGATGTTGCAAAATCCTCGGGTCTACTTGGCATGGAATTACAAGGAGCAATGGCTATTTTCACCGTTAACTTGAAAAGAATATTGAAATTAATGGCCTGAAAAAGTGACAAACAGAAGCAAAAAAAGACGATTTCCATTCAAGTATCGAATGAGAATCGTCTTTTTTTAATTTGATTTACCGTACTAGTTAGAAAAACGTGAGTTTTTCAGCAGCCTCGTAGGGCAGCCACTTTTTTTAAAGTGTCTACTCTACAGGGTACAGTTTAATAAAGGGGCATCCTTTTTCTTTTTTCCTAATGAACATATTTGAGACAGTTACTGCTAATACTAACTGTGTGACATATTGTATACCCGTTCTTCATGTCTAATACTCCTGTTTTCGTTGCCAAATATTTTTAAAAAAAATTAGGTTTTAGATTAATTAAACGGGGAAAATAATGAGTACAGCGGCAAACAAAAAGAAAAAATTCACTAACACATTGAGGGTTGTCCAATCAGTTCCTCAAGGGCTATAGCTAGCTAACTCTACCCAATAACTAACACATTCACATTCATTAGATATTATGCGTAATCGGCATTATACCATTTGAATGTAAAAGTTAACAGAACTGAAAAAAGGGCATGACAATAAAGAAGTGATGAGATTTCTTGGAGTCTGCTGTAGAGATTAAAAAAATTAACTAATTTGAAGGAGGAAATATATTATGGGATTTTTATGGTCATTAATTATCGGAGGTATCATTGGTTGGTTAGCAGGTCTGATCGTTGGACGTGACGTACCATTTGGAATTATCGGCAACATTATCGCTGGTTTTGTTGGTGCATGGTTAGGTTCATTAATTCTTGGGCACTGGGGACCTTCAGTATCAGATTTCGCTATCATTCCAGCATTGATTGGTGCAATCGTATTTGTTTTCATCTTAAGCCTAATTTTAAAGGGTATGAGAAAAGCATCTTAAATACAAAATAAAGCTGGCCCAGGTGGCCAGCTATTTTTTTAGCTAACCTGAAGGATTTAATCTACGATGCAGATTAATCCGTCCACAGTTGAGGGTGTCCCAGCATCAAATAACCGACCCGCTAGTGCATTAAACTGAAATGCAAAACACCGTTCCGAAATGGAACGGTGTTTTTCTATTAGATGTGAACATTGAATATTTCAGGTCGATCCAGGAAGGGAGCTTCAATAATCAACTTTTCCTCGGAAATGGGGTGGATGAATTCGATTTTTCGTGCATGCAGGGCTTGACGTGGAAAAGTCCTTCTTCCTCCATAAAGGGTATCTCCGGCCAAGGGGTGATTCAAATGGCTGAAATGCACCCTAATCTGGTGGGTTCGGCCGCTTTCTAATGTGCAGCTGACGAGCGTCAAGTTTTTCTTGGGATCGCGATTGAGCACCCGATAATGGGTAACTGCGGTCTGGCCTGAAGGGGAAACCCTTCGTCTTGTGGCATGGTGGCGGTCCCGGCCAATTTTTTCTTTGATTTCGCCTTCATCCTTTTTTATGTTTCCTTCGACTAAAGCAAGGTAAGTCCTTTTGATTTCCCTTGCTTCCAACATTCTATCCAGCATGGACCCGATGAGGCGGTTTTTGGCAAAAAGGACCGCACCGGTGGTATCTTTATCAAGCCTATGAATATGCTTGATCATACAGGTCTGTCCGGTTTGCCGAAGGTGGTGCGCCACTCCATTGATGAGAGAGTGGGCTTCACCGGGGAGGGAAGGGTGAGTATCCATTCCAGCCGGTTTATTGGCTATCAACAACACGTCATCTTCATATAAGATGGTTATTCCTAAGTCTGCCGATTTAACGGTTTCATTTTCAGCTTGATCCAGCAAGGGGATGCTGATCGTATCTCCTTCAGTAAGGACAGTTGACCATGTGACGGAATTGCCGTTCACTGTCACTTCTTTACTCATCCTCCACTCATGCACCAACTTCTTTGGGGCTTTCCACCGCTCCCTAAAAAGCTTTTCCAATGTTAATCCATTCCAGCTGTCCATAACTTCTATTAATAAATGTTGGTTAGTTATATTGAAATCTTCCAATTCCATTCCTACTTTCGCCTTATTTGGTTGTGGTTTAAATGAAAAAATATTTAATATTTAAAGATAAGTCATGAAAAAATAACCTTGGACCTATTGCTAAGATTTTCGTGGTGGAAATTACCACATATTTTTTACAATTTTTATGTTATTCTATGGAGAAAGAAATCGCTTGTCCTAGAATATACATATATTAGATAGGTCTAACGGATCTGAAAAAAGGTGGTTTTTTTAGTGAAGACGGTCTTTTCTTCAACTGAAGAACAAGAGCAAGAAATAGCGAGTCTCGTTTCTCGTTTCTACGAATCTGTATTTCCGAAATATTTTACGGAAAATGAAATCCTTCATTTTCGTGAGATTGGCGTTTTGAAGCCGAATCAAAGTTCTTTTACTTACTTAGCAACATTAAGAGATGCATTTCAAGTTATGACATGTCTTCAAGTCCTCATGTCGATATTGAACAAACAGAAGAGAGAAGATTCTATAGTGATGGAATCTAAGTCTGAAGAATTGTTCCAACATAACATCACTCTATTGAATGAATGCGGAATATTCTTCCCTTTTTATTATGACCATTTTTCACATATACACCATGAAGCGGGTAATGATATGCAGATGGTGGATATCCAGGTGGCGAATCAATATTTAGTATAAGTCAAAAAAAATGAGCCGGCTATAACGGGTGAAGCATTTCCGTTAGGGCCGGCTCATTTTTTCCATCCTTAATTAATATCGTGGTCCTCGAACCATTTCTTGAAGGTTTCCTCTTCATTAAAGCCAACGATCCGTTCTTGTTCCTGTCCATTTTTATAGTGAACGATAGTCGGCTGCTTTTTGATGCCATAATCGCTCCATCCTTTTTCAAACTCCAAAAGATTGTATTGAACGAGGTCGATTCCCAATTTTTCTGCCAAAGGTGCTACGATTGGTGTAGTCTTTTGACAAACTGAGCAATCAGGACTATAGAAATAAACGGTCATATCTTTATTTTGCTGAAGGTCCTGCTCTAATTCTTCAGGCAGGATCAAGTTTTGATAATTGGGATCATCCAGCTGATCGACAGTAGCTGGTTCGAGCTTATCTTTGCCGTATGGATTTCCTTTTGATTTTTCTTCTTTTTTCATGTTTGTAAAAACGCCGAACAGGACAAATAGCGCGGCGATTATTACTAAAATTATAGCCATTTTCTTCATTAAGCTGCAACCTCCTTGGATCTTGTCCATACGATGTAACTGCATCTAAAAATAATGACGAATGCAGTCAAGGCTAGAATGGGGTGATGATAAAACCCAATATTTTAATATATTGTCCTGTACATGAAACCCTTCCGCATGGAAGGGTGTTGTCAGAAAGGAATGAGACCTTTTGTATCAAATAATGGTAAGTGGAAATGAATGCATCGATAGCGGATAGTATCATGGTATAAAAGCTGATCCAATAATCTTTTCGAATGATTGCAATTCCTAAAATGATTGTAAAAGGATACATGATGATCCGCTGATACCAACAGAGCGAACATGGTTCATATTGCTTGATTTCAGTAATGATATAAGCTTCCTGAAAAAGCAATGATGGAAGCAGACCAGGCTACAAAACAATAAGTTTTCCACAATGCGTTTTGTATTGTTCATGGTTCCTCTTTCCCATCTCTTATTGCTCTCATGAAAAGTATAGTATGTATGGACGGCGTCTGTAAAATATATATTCTTTTTAAGGGACATTAAGAATGGAGTTTATCAATGGAATTATGAAAACCTTGGGTAGGTTCAGTTGTTTTAATTTTTGAATAAGGGGTATAATTCTTACGGAAGAGATTAAAGGAGTCTGAGGAAAATGCCAAATTTGGACCTGCATAAATATGAAAAAATAATGGAAATACGTAATATGAAGCTAGGAGACATAGATGAAATAATTGCTCTACAGTCGAGTTGCTTTCCTGGAATGGTTCCCTGGAAGCGAGAACAGCTTGAGAGCCATCTGGCGATTTTTCCAGAAGGACAGTTTGTGGCTGAATATGATGGAAAAGTGATTGGCTCATGTTCCAGCCTCATCATTAATTTTGACGAATATGATGATCGCCATACATGGGATGATGTAACTGATAATGGATACATCACGAATCATAATCCGGACGGTTATAATTTATATGGAATCGAGGTCATGGTCCATCCTAAATTCCGCAGGATGAAAATTGGTCAAAGACTATATGATTCAAGGAAAGAACTTGTTGCCCATTTGAATTTAAAAAGCATCATTATTGGCGGCAGGATCCCCAATTACCATAAACATGCGGAGGAATTGCTACCAAGGGAATATGTGAAAGAGGTGCAATTGCATAAAATATATGACCCAGTCCTTTCGTTTCAGCTTTTAAATGGGTTCACGCTAATGAGGATCAATCCAAATTACTTGCCGGATGATCTGCAATCCAATAAGTATGCTACTCTCATGGAGTGGAATAACGTCGATTATCAGCCGAAAACAAAACGTTATTATAAAACATCCGAACCGGTACGGATTTGCGTCGTGCAATATATGCTGCGTAAAATCGATTCATTCGAGGACTTCGCGAACCAAGTTGAGTATTTCACTGACGTGGCTTCGGATGCTAATGCGGATTTTGCCGTATTCCCAGAATTGTTCACTACCCAGTTGATGTCTTTCTTAAATGAAAGATCACCAAGCTTGGCTGTACGGAAACTGTCCGATTTCACGGAGCAGTACATTGAATTGTTCACCACTTTAGCTGTAAGGTATAACGTCAATATCATCGGCGGTTCCCATTTCGTAAAAGAAGATGATGACAACATCTATAATATCGCTTATTTATTCCGTCGTGACGGGACGATTGAAAAGCAATATAAAATTCACATCACACCGAATGAAAGAAAATGGTGGGGCATCAACGCAGGTGACCGCGTTCGTGTCTTTGATACGGACTGCGGGAAGATCGCCATACAAATTTGTTATGATATTGAGTTTCCGGAACTTGCCCGGATTGCTACCGATATGGGAGCCAAGATCATATTCACTCCATTTTGTACAGAAGACAGGCAAGGCTATCTGCGCGTTCGTTATTGTGCCCAGGCCCGTGCTGTGGAAAATCAAATTTATACCGTCATCTCCGGAACGGTGGGGAATCTGCCGCAAACGGAAAATATGGATATCCAATATGCTCAATCGGGAATATTCGCTCCATCGGATTTCGAATTTGCGCGTGACGGCATAGTCGGAGAAACCAGCCCGAACCTTGAGATGGTCCTGATTGGCGATGTTGATTTGGAGATCTTACGGCGAGAACGGCAGTCAGGTACTGTAAGGCAATTGAAAGACCGCCGCCATGATATTTATAAACTGCATTATCAAAAAGGCGGAAAATAAAGAGGTATACAGGCTCGTGATGTGAAGAACGCTTGAAGCGGTTCTATTCATTACGAGCCTTTACTTCATTTATTGGAAAATATATGATAATTTTGTATATGTAAGCCAGTTACATAATAATAACAAATAAGGTGTTTGGGAGGAGATGTTGGAGATGGATTGGAAATCTTTATACACCACTTGGGCAGAGTACCAGAATTTAAATGGGGAATTACGTGTCCTCCTTGAGGAAATGCAGCGGGATGAAGCAAAACTCGAAGATGCCTTTTATAAGAATTTAGAATTTGGAACAGGCGGAATGCGTGGGGAAATCGGAGCTGGAACAAACCGGATGAATCTTTATACTGTAAGGAAGGCAACGGTTGGATTGGCCCAATATATCTCTTCGTTCGGGGAAGAGGCGAAAGAAAGAGGGACTGTGATTGCATATGATTCGAGACATAAGTCTCCGGAATTTGCACTCGAAGCAGCTAAAACCTTGGCAACATTTGGGGTGAAGGCATATTTATTCGATGAATTGCGTCCAACACCAGAATTATCATTTGCCGTTCGCGAGCTGAATGCTTTTGCTGGTATTGTCATTACGGCAAGCCACAATCCGCCTGAATATAATGGTTACAAGGTTTATGGACCAGATGGGGCACAATTGCCACCGGAAGCAGCGGATCAAGTGATCAGCTACGTGGATGCCATTGAAAATGAGCTTGAAATTCAGATTGAAGCAGCGGAAGTTCTTAAAGGGAAGGGCCTCATCAAAATGATTGGGGAGGAATTGGATGCAGCATATAATCGGGAGTTGCTCACTGTTCCTGAGAATCCAAAGCTTGCCGAGGAAATAGATGTGTCAATCGTCTTTACGCCGCTTCATGGAACGGCAAATAAATCCGTCAGACGGGCTTTGCAAAGCTTAGGGTATCAAAATTTGCATATCGTTAAGGACCAGGAACTGCCAGATCCTGATTTTTCGACAGTCAAATCTCCAAATCCAGAGGAACCAGCTGCATTTGAAATGGCAATCGAGCTTGGAAACAAAGTGGAAGCGGACTTATTGATAGCAACGGACCCAGATGCCGATCGGCTTGGAATTGCTGTGAAAAACGAGATGGGTCAATATGTTGTCCTGACTGGAAATCAAACAGGCGCCCTTTTCCTTGATTATTTACTGTCCCAGAAAAGAGAAAAAGGGGATATTCCCCAAAATGGAGTCGTCTTAAAAACAATCGTCACCTCGGAAATTGGGAGGACGATTGCGGAGTCCTATGGCTTACAGACGATTGATGTACTTACCGGGTTTAAGTTCATCGCCGAGAAAATAAATCAGTATAACGAAAGCGGGGAACATAGCTTTCTGTTTGGATATGAAGAAAGCTATGGTTATCTAATTAAAGACTTTGCACGTGATAAAGATGCCATTCAAGCGGCAGTGCTGGCTGTTGAGGTCTGTGCTTATTATAAAAAGCAGGGATTGACGCTCTATGAAGGGTTACTGAATGTGTTTGAAAAATATGGCTTCTACCTAGAAGGGTTGCGTTCATTAACTTTAAAGGGCATTGAGGGAGCGAAACAGATTCAAGGAATCTTAAATCAATTCCGTCAAAATCCGCCTGCTCGCATAGCTGGAATCGCAGTAGTCGTTGAAGAAGATTATCAAAGCAGCAAAAAGCGTACGTTACTTTCCAATGGTGAAGAACTGATTGAGCTTCCGAAATCAAACGTATTGAAGTATTTCCTTGAGGATGGTACATGGGTGTGCCTCCGTCCTTCTGGTACTGAACCGAAAATTAAATTCTATTTCGGTGTCCAAGGTAAATCAATGCCAGAAGCTGAGTCCAAGTTATCGGGAGTCATGGCAGATTTCATGGGCAAGATTGAAGCGTTAGTTTAAAGGTATGAAAAGCAAAACGAAAGATTTCCGGTCTTTCGTTTTTTTGTGTAAAAATATCTAAAAGTGGCCTCTGGGGATTTTTGTAGCGTAAATGAGCAAAATTCAAGGGATTTCGGTTTCGGTTTTGGTATACTGTATTGGCAAGTGACCTCGGAAAACATCGGTAGATTATTGAATTTAGAGTGAGCAGCAATAAGGGATAATGGAGGAATATTCATGAAATTAGTAATCATTAATGGTTCACCACGTAAACAAGGGCGTACAGGGATAGCCTCACGCTACATTTCCAAGAAATACGGAGCGGAACTTATTGATTTAAGCAATAGTGAGATCCCTCTATATTCAGGTGAAGGTGAGCAATATCAATTGGAAGTGATTCAAGGCCTTCGGAAAAGCATTGAGGAAGCGGATGGCGTGATCCTGACCACCCCGGAATATCATGGTTCCATGAGTGGAGCTTTGAAAAATGCCTTAGATTTTCTAAGCAGTGAACAATTCACGCATAAACCAGTAGCTTTATTGGCTGTCTCCGGCGGAGGAAAAGGCGGGATCAACGCTTTGAATTCAATGAGAACAGTGGGCCGCAGTCTTTATGCAAATGTGATCGCCAAACAATTGGTTCTGGATCCACATTGCTTCGATTATGAAAATGATGGTTTATTTGAAGAGTCTGCCGTACTTGTGGAAGGTCTAATTGAAGATCTTAAAATGTATGCAGCTGCGTTTGCAACAATGAAAAAATAATGAAATGAGGGTCAGGTATTTTTACATACCTGACCCTTCCTTGTTTTTAAAGGGTTCCACCAGCCAAAGTCAAATCCCCGAAAATCAATCTTCTTGTATAAATTTTCCCGTTTTGCAAAAACTATAGTTGATTTAAGCTTGGAAGTTCACTTAAATAATCACTTGTTTTTTCTGCCGCATGATCTAGATAACGAAGCAGTGCATAAAGCTGGGATTGAACAATTTGGTAATCATGCTCAAACCGGTATGCGTGCAAAAAATGTTCTATTTTTTTCGAAAGAAAATGATCTTTCGTCCGAACCATCAATACCAGCAAACTGTCCCAATCAGAACGGTGTGTGTGAAACAATGCCTGATCATAATCCGCATTCCTCATATAGTTCTCCCCCTTAATAAGGAGCTATTTGTATTTTGTTCAGATCTGACTGAACATTTCCTTACAATAAGTGGCGATGTATTTGGACCGCGGTTGTTGCTTTTTACCTGAATAAAAATAAAAGGTGAGTACATGAGAGAAATAATGGTAATTGGAGTATTTGTCCTGCTTTTTTTTCCTGAAACCACACTCGCAGAAAAAGTGTATTCCCCTGAGTGGATGGAAATGGATCTGCAAAGAATCCAAAACCAGTATGAATTGGACGTTCAAATAATCGGGCAAACTGAAAAGGGAAAAGATATAAAAGCAGTCAAGTTAGGAAAAGGGAAAAAATCGATTTTGCTTGTGGGATCACATCATGGTCGAGAATGGCTCAGCTCCAAACTTTTAATGAGCATGCTTGAAGACTATGCAGCCGCCTATCGAGCGGGCAAGCCTGTTGGAGGATATCCGTCGGGATCATTGGATGGAGTTAGCATCTGGTTCATTCCGATGCTTAATCCGGATGGAGTCAGCATCCAGCAAGGAGATTTATCAAATTTAAATATACTTGAAAAGGCAGCAGTATGGAAAATGAACCGATATAGCAAGAATTGGTCGCGATGGAAAGCCAACGCCAAGGGCATTGATTTAAATAGGCAGTATCCGTCTGGATGGAAAGAAGTCATGAGTCATGAAAAAAAACCATCTTATCAATTTTATAAAGGGGAAAAACCACTTGAAGCAGCTGAAGTTAAAGCGCTTGCGCATTTTACAAGGGAAATCGATCCCCTTCTTGCCGTTTCCTATCATACCTCAGGAAGGGAAATCTTTTGGCATTACAAAAATAAACGGGAAAATATGGTGAGGGATTATGGAATTGCCAAAAAAACATCGGAATTGACTGGGTATGAACTGACCTTTCCGGAGAAAGAAGCGGTAGGAAGCGGATTTACAGATTGGTTCATAACTGAATTCCACCGCCCGGGAATGACAATCGAACTTAGTTATTTAGTGGATGAAACCAATCCTCCATCGAGTGTATTTCCTGAGGAATGGAAAAGGAATCGATCAGTTGGAATCATGCTTGTAAAAGAAGCGATGCAGCTGCATAACAAATGAACAATCTTGCATAATAATATTAAGAGGAAAATATGAGGAGGAAAGAATTTTGAAAAAAGTCATCGTGATGTTAATGGGGATTTTTTTGATTATCCAAGCAGGGTCCATTTCAGCACAGGCCCAAAAACCCGATTACGAAAAATACGGAAAGATTGCGATTGCCGTAGTGCAGGCAGATTATCCAGAAGTTGACGTTACCGATTACGAATATAAGGGTAGAAAAACTGTAGCGGAAAATCTTGTCGAAGACGATTTCAGATTTTTAGTCGAGGATAAGGGAAATGAGTTCAATGTCATCGTGACCGTACAGCATGATTTGAAAAATGAAAAATTACTTAGTTTAAAGGTCACTGAGCAAAAAAGGAAAGTAAGTTCAGAACAAAAATAAAAAGTTTGAATTTTAGCCAACATCTTCATCTCGAGAAGATGTTTTTTTCTGATTTCTTTAAAGGATCGACCGAAAATAGTGGATATCGGATTCCTGTTTTCGTCGATATATTCCTGTTTTCGCCGATATATTTCGATTTTCGTCGATATAATTCGATTTTCGTCGATATATTCCTGTATTCGTCGATATATTCCGATTTTCGCCGATATATTCCTGTTTTCATCGATATATTCCTGTTTTCATCGATATATTCCTGTTTTCGCCGATATATTCCTGTTTTCATCGATATATTCCTTAATATCCGCTGCCATGAAGTTTTCATTGCATTTATGAGCAGCTAACCAGTATAGTTAGTATCAGATTGAAACAATAAGCTTGATTGTAGGGGTATTAGAAAATGAGAAAGTTTAAGAAAGTTTATGTAGAAATTACAAATATATGTAACTTGAAGTGTAATTTTTGTCCTAGCTCCAGCTTGCAAAGGACTCTGAAATTCATGGATCCTGAAGGGTTTACACATGTAATCGAGAAAATCAAACCGCACACCGATCACATTTATTTTCATCTGATGGGTGAACCCTTTTTAAATAAAAATTTGGGTACATTCCTGGATATCAGTGCAGAAAATGACCTGAAGGTGAATATAACAACGAACGGTACTTTGATTCAAAAGGTCAAAGAAAAGCTGCTTTCCAAAAAAGCCCTTCGTCAGGTGAATATTTCACTTCATAGCTTCGAGGCAAACGATACGAGCAATAGTCTCGACTCATATGTCAGTAATATTGTCGATTTCATAAATGAGGCAAATGAAAAAAGTGAAATGATTTGTGCCATTCGTTTATGGAATATGGATACGGATGAACTAAAAGCAAGTAATGGCCTGAACGACGATATTCTCAGCATGTTGGAGGAGAAGCTTTCCTTGGACATTCGTTTAAGTGAAGCTCTTCAGCAGAAGAATAATATTAAATTGAAGGACCGGGTTTATATAAACATGGCTGAAAAATTCGAGTGGCCAGAATTGGACCGTGACATTATCGATGAGAATATTTTCTGCTATGCTCTTAGAGATCAGTTAGGCATCTTGGTGGATGGTACAGTCGTACCTTGTTGTTTGGATAGTGAAGGGAAAATTCCACTGGGGAATATATTTGAAACGTCACTTGAAGACATTTTAAATGGTGAACGGGCTAAAAATATGTATGATGGTTTTTCAAGAAGATGTGCAGTTGAAGAATTATGTAAACGATGTGGCTATGCAAAGCGTCATAAAAAATAAATATTTAAGGAAACCATGGAGTTCATCTTCGTGGTTTTTTTGTGATTGAAGTATATTGAGATTTCTTTTATTAAAAATTCTGAATATTATTGTTTTATTAAAACTCCCATGATAAAATACTCATTATTATTGGTGAAGTCAAAACTTCATATTGTCATATTAAAAGTTTTGGATTCATATCTTGCTTCAGAGGGGATGTTTTATGGAATTACAGCAAAAAGTTAAAGAGGTATTCCCTGGTTTATCAACTGGCCAAAAAAAGGTAGCAAAATATTTGTTAGTACATTCACATACATTTGCAGTCACTTCAGCTCAAAAGCTCGGGAAAGATATAGGCGTGAGTGAAACGACCATCATCCGCTTTTGTTATTCATTGGGGTTAAGTGGATTTGCGGAACTTCAAAAACTTATTCGCAATCAGTTGATATTCGAGAGCAGCAGTTTGAATGAATATCATTCTTCAAAACTTGAAGCTGCGAATCAGCCAAACTTCATGGCTCAAGTGATGGGGCAGGATATCGTCAGTATCGAAAAGACAATCAAAAATTTATCAAATGAAGATTTTTCTAAAGCGGTTGATAAATTGGCGGCAGCTGACAATGTTTTGATATCGGGACATCGGTTATCGTTTTCAGCGGCACATTGGTTAACCTTTACACTAAGGCTTGTAAGGGAAGAGGTCCATTTATATAGGCCGGATACTGATGATATTTTTTTACTGATGAATAAATTGACTGAAAATTCCGTTTTTGTAGCAGTTTCATTTCACCGTTATGTGAAAGAAACTGTGAAAATCACGGAAATGGCCAAACAAGCGGGTGCATTTGTAATTGGCGTAACGGATTCTGAACTGGCTCCGATTGCTGACTTCACTGACATTTTATTGCCTATTTCAACACCAAGGACCTCCACTATCGATACGGCACCGGTTTTATTCTCATTATTGAATAGTTTAGTAGCTGGTGTATCGATTAAAGATGAACAGGGTTTTAAAAAAAGAAAGGCTATATATGATGCGTTCAATCAAGACGAATATTTCTTTTGAAATAAAGTTCGTATAATCATGCCAATTAAGCTAGGAGTTAAGGGGGAGACAGTAATGGATATCAAACTATCAATCGAAAAATTAAGGCCGCGTATTATCGATATCTTCGACCAGTTACACGCACATCCTGAAACGAGTTGGAATGAAGTGAGTACGACAGCGTTCATTTCCAATATTTTAATGGAAAATCATTGTAAGGTAAAATCATTCGAAGACTGTACAGGGGTGATTGGGGAAATCGGGGATGGGAATTTCACAGTCGGGTTACGATCGGATATCGATGCACTTTGGCAGGAGGTACATGGGACGTTTCAGGCCAATCATTCATGTGGACACGATGGGCATATGACCTTGGCGCTTGGAGTTTTCCTGGTATTGAAGGAAATGGACTTTCGACCAAGAGGTAAGCTGAAATTCATTTTTCAGCCTGCTGAAGAAAAAGGTACGGGCGCCTTGAAGATGATTGAAGAGAAAGTTTTGGATGATGTCGATTTCCTTTATGGAGTGCACTTAAGGCCAGTTGAGGAAGTGAAGGATGGGCAGGCGGCTCCAGCCATTGTCCATGGGGCTGCCCAGTTCATTAAAGGAGAAATAGCGGGGACGGATGCACATGGAGCCAGACCGCATCAAGGGCAAAATGCCATCGAGATAGGAGCAGCATTCGTCACTTTGTTAAATGGTATCCATCTCAATCCGTCCATCCCTTATTCAGTAAAAATGACGCAGTTTTTTGCTGGGGGCGAAAGTTCCAATATCATCCCAGGGAGAGCCACTTTCTCATTGGATTTAAGGGCTCAGGATAATGCTGTTATGGAAGAACTCACTAAAAAGGTGGAAAAGGTTGCCAAATCTTTGGCCATTGTCCATGGAGTTGAAATGAAACTCGAACCGGGCACCAACGTTGCTGCAGCAATTGTGAACGAACAAGCCCAGGAAATAATGGCTGAATCGATAGCCGATACACTCGGGGAAGAAAATCTGGTAGCGCCTGTCATTACAACTGGAGGAGAAGATTTTCATTTTTATACGCTGAAAAGACCCGAGCTCAAGGCGACGATGCTTGGATTGGGCTGTGATTTGACACCAGGGCTCCATCATCCGAACATGACCTTCAACAAAGATGCTTTGTTATCGGGAATTGAAATCCTGACTAAGGCCATCATACTTACTTTCGAGAAATATGGAGAGGGGGGACACCTACATGACTGATGAATTAATCATTAAATCCCTAACAACACTAGAGGATTTACAAGAAGTGCAGCGACTTGAAACCCTTGTATGGGGCATGGATTGCGTTCCTACCCATCAGACGATTACCGCAGTCAAAAACGGAGGACTTGTTTTAGGCGGTTACCTCAATGACCAGTTAGTTGGATTTCAATACAGTTTCCCGGGATTTAAGGATGGAAGGGTGTTTCTTTGTTCACATATGTTAGCCATCCATCCGGCTCATCAAAAGAAGGGCTACGGCAGATTACTTAAACTGGCACAAAAAGAAGAAGCACTCAAAAAAGGCTACGATCTAATTACATGGACATATGATCCATTGGAAAGTGTGAACGCAAACTTGAATATCGGTAAACTAAAAGCGGTTTGTTCAACATATATGGAAGATTGTTATGGAAATATGAAGGATACCCTCAATGAAGGATTGTCCACTGATCGGTTCATGGTGGAATGGAATATAGGGCAGGAAGCAAAGGAAGAGACACCACTTCCTGATAAAGCCATACACATCGTAACCACAGAAATGAATGACCAAGGCTTTCCTTACATCAAGGATTATCATTTGGAAACCAATGCCGACGTGGTCGCTATACCCATTCCGACAGATATTCAAAAAATCAAAAAAGATGATCTCCGCCTTGCGATTGATTGGCGGTCGAAAACGGGCGAATTATTCAAAACACTTTTTGCCAAAGGATATGTTGCAGTCGGAATAGCACGGGAACAAGGTGAAACCATTCAAAACTACTTATTAAAAAAACAAGAATAAGAGGGGAATCCAGATGAAAATAAAAGAAGTGCGTTTACGTCATTTAAATATGGATTTGATAGCTCCATTTACAACAAGCTTTGGAACATTTGTAGATAAGGAATTCATACTTGTGGAAGTGAAAAATGGAGAGGGGCTTTCAGGTTGGGCTGAATCAGTTGCGTTTTCTGCACCTTGGTATAACGAAGAAACCATAAAAACCAATTGGACGATGCTGGAAGATTTCTTGATTCCGCTTGTATTGGATAAAGAAATAGAACATCCTTGTGACGTATCGGATATGTTCTCACACATTCGGAAAAATAATATGGCAAAATCGGCAATTGAGGGAGCTATCTGGGATTTATATGCAAAAGAAAAGAATGTCCCATTAAGTACGGCTTTAGGCGGGGAACTAAAAAAAATCGATGTTGGAATCAGTATCGGCATCCAAAAAACGGTACCTGAATTACTGAAGAAGATAGAAGATGGACTGAAGGATGGGTATAAAAGAATCAAAATAAAAATTCAACCAGGTTGGGATGTAGATGTAATAAAGGAAGTACGCAATCGATATCCTAATGTACCGATCATGGCGGATGCAAACTCCGCTTATCGGATGAAAGACATCGAATTACTGAAACAACTTGATCAATTTGATTTAATGATGATCGAGCAGCCTTTGTCATCAGATGATATTGTCGATCATGCCACATTACAAGCAGAAATCAAAACACCGATTTGTTTGGATGAAAGTATACATTCCGTGGAAGATGCTAGAAAAGCCCTTGAATTGGGAAGCTGTAAAATCATTAATATTAAGATTGGCAGAGTAGGCGGTTTAACGGAAGCGAAGAAAATACATGATTTATGTAAAGAAAGAAATGTTCCGGTTTGGTGCGGAGGCATGTTGGAATCCGGTGTGGGACGTGCCCATAATATCGCATTGACAACACTTGATAACTTCACGATGCCTGGTGATACGGCGGCATCTGCGAATTATTGGCATAAGGACATCATTCAACCAGAGGTTACAGTGGAAGATGGAGTCATAGCTGTGCCAAAGGCGGCAGGCATTGGCTATGAAGTCAATTACGCTGCGGTCGATGAATTCACTTCCCAAAGTAAAAGATATACCAAATGATATGTAAATAAGAGTTGGAATAAAAGGACCTCCCAGCTTCATGGACATCGGCCTGTTAACTTGAAGCTGGGAGGATATTAGACAACAGGATAATGATGAACGGGAGGATATTTCATTTAACTTAAATTGTCAGAATAATCATTTAATTGAGGTGGGGTCGGATATGAAAAACAGTGTAAATCTTGCAGGGGCATACATTGGAATCATCATTGGGGCAGGCTTTGCTTCAGGACAAGAAGTATTACAATTCTTCACTAGCTTTGGAATCTACAGTGTATTTGGAATTGTGGTGGCGACAGCCTTATTCGCATTCTTAGGCATGCAGGTTACACAATTGGGGAGCACTCTGCAAACGCGCTCCCATAAAAGCATCATCGAACATATTTGTGGCCGCTATTTAGGCAGGGTGGTCGATGTTATTATCACATTTTTCTTGTTTGGCGTTACAGTCATTATGATTGCTGGTTCCGGAACGATTTTTGAAGAACAATTCGGGATTCCCAGTATAGTTGGTGCAATTGTCATGACAGTGCTGACGATTGGCACGCTCTTACTTAATGTTAATAAAATAATGTCCATCATTAGTGCTGTCACACCGTTCTTATTCGTTATCATGATTATTATTTCAGGTTATTCATTTTTCACATCCGATCTAAGTTTCAATGAAATCATTTCATCTTCAAGTAAAGGAAATGCTGCAACTGGAAATTGGATGATGGGTTCATTACTTTATGTTTCATATAATATGACTGCCGGAATTGCCATGCTAGCCGTAATGGGAGGGACCTTTAAGAATAAGAAAGAAGCAGGTATGGGAGGCATTATGGGAGGTATCGGATTGGGGATCTTGCTATTCTTGATCAATATGGGGATGTTGTCCGACTTGAGGGGCATAGAAGGCTCAGGAATGCCTACCCTGCAATTAGCTAATCAGATTTCTCCATGGTTGGGTTATATCCTATCAATCGTCCTTTTAGGAATGATTTATAATACCTCGGTCGGAATGCTGTATGCATTTACAGCCAGATTGGTGCCTGCCGACACGAAACGCTTCAAGATATCCGTGATTATGGTAGGGATTCTCGCCTTCCTTGCAAGTTTCGTTGGCTTCATAAAATTGGTTGGAACGGTATACCCCGTCACAGGATATTTAGGCTTTGTAATCATTGCAGCGCTTTTCATTTCCTGGATTCGGTCTAAAGCGAAAAAGGGGGCAGTAAATACGGAATGCGCAAAATTATAATAGAGAAGGGAAATTAAGATAGAGTACAGAACGGCTTGAATCATTTGAACAGACATCTTCTTTATGAAGGTGTTTTTTTATTATCGAGGATCTTTACTCATGATCACGGCATTTTTCCTCCTTTTTTTCATACATTAGTTTAAAGGCGGAAGACAAGGGGGATATCGGATGAATGGAGCGGAGCAAAAGGCTCTGGAATATGCCATTAGTGAAATTACAGAAATAGCAACTGGATTCGGGTTGGATTTTTACCCGATGCGTTATGAAATTTGCCCTTCAGAAATCATTTATACATTTGGTGCCTATGGGATGCCGACCCGTTTTTCTCATTGGAGCTTTGGGAAGCAGTTTCATAAAATGAAACTGCAGTATGACTTTGGATTAAGTAAGATCTACGAACTGGTCATTAACTCTAATCCTTGTTACGCTTTTCTGCTGGACTCCAATTCACTAGTACAAAATAAATTGATTGTTGCTCACGTTTTGGCCCATTGTGATTTCTTTAAGAATAATGTACGTTTCAATAATACCAATAGAGATATGGTGGAAAGTATGTCGGCCACGGCAGAAAGAATCCGTGACTATGAAATCCTGCATGGCAAAAAGGAAGTGGAAACCTTCCTCGATGCACTTTTAGCCATTGAAGAACATATCGATCCGTCGCTGATGAGACCGAAGCTTGCCTGGACGATGGAAGATGAGGAAGAAGAAGAGGAAACGAAACCGGCAGCCACACAATACGATGATTTATGGAATCTTGATAATAAGGATAAACCGAAGAAATCCAACATTAAAAAAAGAAAAAAATTCCCGCCAAGGCCTGAAAAGGATATTATGCTTTTCATTGAACAGTACAGCAGGGACCTATCCGATTGGCAACGGGATATCATGACGATGATCAGGGAAGAGATGCTTTATTTCTGGCCGCAGCTGGAAACGAAAATCATGAATGAAGGCTGGGCATCCTACTGGCATCAACGCATAATCCGTGAATTGGATTTATCCTCAGGGGAAGCCATTGAGTTCGCAAAACTGAACGCAGGTGTCGTTCAGCCATCAAAGACCAGTATAAATCCTTATTATCTTGGATTGAAAGTGCTTGAAGATATTGAAGAACGCTATGATAATCCAACCGAGGAAATGATCAAGCTGGGCGTTAAGCCTGGATCTGGCCGGGAAAAGATGTTCGAAGTCAGGGAAATCGAATCGGATATTTCCTTTCTCCGCAATTATTTGACCAAAGACCTGGTCATGCGGGAGGATATGTATTTATTCCAAAAGCAGGGCAAGGATTATAAAATCGTCGATAAGGCATGGGAACAGGTTCGTGATCAACTCGTCAGTATGAGGGTTAACGGCGGATTCCCCTATATCACAGTAAATGATGGAGACTACATGCGTAATGGGGAACTTTATCTAAAACATTGGTATGAAGATATTGAACTAGATCTAAAATACCTCGAGAAAGTCATGCCATATATCCATCAGCTCTGGGGACGCTCCGTGCATATGGAGTCAGTCATGGAAGGAAAAGAAGTCCTGTTTTCTTATGATGGAAAAGGTATTCACCGGAAATATTTATAAAGCGGAAAAAACTGCCGGTCACTCGGCAGTTTCAGTTTATAGACAAAAGGGGTTAGGAATTAAAACATTCCTAACCCCTTTTGAAATTTCCTTTGAATTTTGCTCAATGATTACCTTAGATCAACTGGTGCCAGCGAACCATTTGGTATCGGAGAAAGAATCGAACGGTTCTCTAAAACGGGCTTATAAAAAATGAAAGCCGTGAGGGATGTTTGTCGATAAAATAGAATAAATCGCTTGATTCATTTCATGCCATCAGCTCTTTTCTTCAAAAGGAATTGAGTCAATGTGCCAGAATCGAGGACTTTGTTGCAGTTTTGTTAGTAGGATGACCATTAATCAAAAAAACTGCACCTCCAATTGTTAGATGTTGTCTAACAATTGGGATGCAGTTCAATTTGGCAGCTCTTCTAGTCATTAAATCTTAATATCGACCTTAGCATTTTTCTGAAGTTCTTCCACATGTTTCACAAGCTTTTCTTGTTTCTTTTGCTGCTCTAGCTGTTTCTTGATTTCCGGCTTCATTTCTTCAAGTTTCTGTACCTCCTGCCCGCTTTCCTTAGCTTGCTTCTCATACTGGGCGTAGTACTTTTCAATTTCTTCATCAGTTGCTTTCTCCACTTTGATCTCTTTTTCAACGTACTTCGTATATGGAATATTCTCTGCGATTTGAGTATTCAACATTTTTGAATTCAGGCCTGCTTGTTTCATCGCTTCCTTGAATTTCTCTTCACTTCCATATTGCTCTTTGATTTGGGCAAGTTGCTTTTCGATTTCAGCCTTGGAAGCTGTATAGCCCTTTTTATCAGCAGCTTGAAGAAGCAATGTTTGCCCTACTAAAGAGTTGAGAGTTTGCTCTTTAATTTGTTTGGCTCCCTCTTTGGATGTTGGGTCTTGTCCGAATTGCTGCATCTGCATTTGTGTCGTGGACAAAACGGTATTATATTCCACACCTGAAATTTTTTCGTCATTGACGATGGCCACGGTTTTCTTTTCATCCACCTTTTGCTTATCTAGTTCCTTCTGCATTTCTTCCATCTTTTTTTGCTGTTCCTCAATTGCTTTAGCCGTTTCTTTCTCATCATTCTTGTTTTGCTGATCCTCAGTTGTTTTAGTCTCTTTCCCGTCACTTTTTTTATCAGCTTCATCGTTCGATCCACAAGCTGTTAGAACAACTGCCAATAATCCAATAACGATTGGGTACAATAGTTTCTTCATATTCAGTCTCCTCTCGTATTCAATGCTAAAAAAATCATCTAATGCGCATTATAAAGGAATTTCCCATTAAAACACAATATATTCATTCTTTTTTCCAGAAAACAGGAAGATAGTATAGGCATTTTCTCATTATATTGGGTATAACATTCAAGGAAATGAACCAATTTACCCTACATCGATTCAATAGCTGAAAAGAGTTAGTCAGGCCGGCATACACGAACAAAAGGGAAAGCACTTCGATCCATTCATAGCGGAGACTACCTTCTATTACCGTATATCCCCGATGAATCAGTAAGGATTTTTTGATATCTCACATTCCTTCTTCTATTGTTTTCTTTACTTACCTTTCATATAACATTAATACCCCACTAATAATTTTATCTTATTATGAAGTAAGAACTGACCTTTATAGGGTGATCTTCGATAAAATGTAAGTTTGTAATAATATATATACAAATCCAATTTTTTACATGGAAAACAAGCAGACTTTGTTTATCGTAATGGTTCTTTTGAATTGGAACTACATAGTTTTTCTTCATAATCTTTTGTATTCCTATATGCTTACCATCGTATCGATAGCTTTATCCCTATAAAACAGTTACTAGAAGAGAATGGGGGATTTTTTTTGAAAAATCAAGAACCATATGAAGGATTGGATAGACGGAAATTTATCAAGATTGGAGGAATGAGTACACTTGCCTTAACACTTGGATTCTCTGGACTTTCAGATGATTTATTTAGCACTAAAGCACTGGCGGAAGAAAAAGATGACATTACTCTTCAATTTAATCGTAATGGAAAATTAAAAATCGTTCAATTTAATGATACACAAGATGATGAACGAATTGATCGAAGAACATTACAGCTTATGGAGAAAGTGCTTGATACAGAAAAACCTGATTTTGTTGTGATTAATGGAGACATTATTACGGGTGGATGCGATACATCTATGGAGATGAAGCAAGCCATTAACAATGTCGCATATCCTATGGAACAAAGAGGAATCAAGTGGGCCATTACCTTTGGAAATCATGATGAAGATTCTACCCCGACGGGCGGTCTTAATGAGGAAGACATGCTTAAAATCTATCTTTCTTATAAATACAATATGAACAAGCCTACTGTCGAAGGTATTACTGGGACAGGTAACATGAATTTACTTATAAAGGATTCAAAAGGAAAAAAGGCAGCTTTCAACCTCTGGCTTCTTGACAGTGGAAGATATGCGCCAAAAACCATTGCAGGTCAAGATTTCCAAGGATATCCGACTTGGGACTGGCTTCGTTTTAATCAGGTTAATTGGTATTATGAGACGTCAAAGAAATTAGAGAGAAAATGGAGAAAAAAAATTCCTTCTCTCGCTTTCATCCATATTCCTCTTTGGGAACACAGGTTTATGTGGTATGCGAGCGTAGACCAACGAACAGACTCTAATCATGAGATTGCCGTTAAAAAGCATAGTATAGTAGGAGAAAGAAATGAAGAAGAGTGTATGGGACCAATCAACGGGGGACTGTTTTCAGCGATGCTGGAGAGAGGCGATGTCAAGGGCGTATTTTGCGGTCATGATCATATAAACACTTACGTAGGCAATTATTACGGAATCCTGCTTGGTTATGCGGGCAGTACTGGGTTCGGTGCTTATGGCCTGCCGGGAGCAGAAAGGAACAGACTACGCGGAGCCAGAGTATTTAATCTTGATGAAAATACAACTGAGGTTCTAGTAGAAACTCACATGGTATTCGCGAAGGACTATGGCATCGACTTGACACCTAATGATCAGAGTATTGATCCAGTGCCTCTAGAAAACAACAAGAAAATTAAAATGTAAAGCGGCAAAGAAGTTTTAAGAGAGCATTGTTTCCATTTACTAGATTTTTGTACAGAATTGTTCTATAAGGCGAATTTTACCAATTGATTGATCGTTAAATAAAGGAGCAATTCTTTAATTTATATTTATCGAGCTGAAAATCGGGCGCATTTCTTGAATAACGAAATTATTGATTTATCCGTATCAAATATAATGTTGTAATACTACAAAAAAGGATAGATAAAGCTGATTGGTTCCGTTTTTATCTATCCTTAAATAATGTTTGACATTATTTATTACTTCTTTGTTATCAAAATATTTCATCATAACTTTGACTTATAATGAAAATATCAGATAATCTTCTTTTTACATGGTCTCCTACTATTTCATTTCTTTAATCTTACCTCTTTTAAAGTAATACAAGAGTACGAGGATCAAAATCAATAATATTAGAACAATCCTTACATCGTTCGAAGCCTTCATTACTTGTGTCACCGAGTACGCCTCGACAAGGAGGGCAGGCAGTTTTCCGATGGATGTGGCGAGGAAGAAAACCATCACTCCCGTCTTGCTTAATGCTGCTGTAAGGTTGATCACGCCGGATGGTATAAAAGGTAGGATTCTAAGCATTAGGATCATCCAAAATGCATGATAGCCTTGTGACTTTTGCAGCAACATGGCCCACCGGTTCTTCATGAATTTGGGTTTGAATGTTTGAAATCCCTTTCGATATAACCAAAAGCTGACCACTGCTCCTGCAATTTCTCCCATGTAAGAAAGGGCCACTCCCTTTTCAAATCCAAATCCGGTGATATTGGCAGCCGTGATGAATGCGCTTGGAATAAAACCAAGAACGCTAATCAATATGTTCAATACTAAACTTACAGCAATGAAAAAGGGTCCGCTGGATGCTAATGCATCAGAAATGAAATCCATATCAATCCACAGAACTCCATTTATATCCGATGCCCCAGACCGTTTTCAAATGTTGGTCTACTGGAAAACCTGCATGGCGCAATTTTTCTCTAATATTGCGAATATGGGAATCGATTGTCCGATCTTCCGTATCCGTTTTAAATCCCCATATGGTTGAAAGCAGGTGATCTCTGGAATACACTTGGTCAGGGGATTTTAAAAACAAGCACAACATGGAAAACTCTTTTGGTGTTAATGGGATGGTTTTGGAATCATAATCCGCTTCATAAGCGGATTCATTTAAATGTAACCCCTTAAAGAACATACCTTGGTGATTAGGTACTCTTCGTGTAACAGCTTCAATTCTGGCGAGTAAAACATTTCCATTAAAGGGTTTCGTTACATAATCGTCCGCACCCTTTTTCAACCCTTTCACCATTTCTTCAGCAGCATCCCGGGCGGTGAGCATGATTATGGGAATATTGGAAAATCCCCGGATCCTTTCGCATGTTTCCCACCCATCCATCTCAGGCATCATTACATCAAGAATGACTATGTCAGCATGTTCATGCTCTAAGAACAGTAAGGCTTCATGTCCAGATTGCATCTTAATGCATGTATATCCGTGAGGTATAAGGTATAGCTCTATAAGATCAAGCATTCTCTGTTCATCATCGACAAGAACCACTGTCTTCATATTTTATCTCCTTAAATGTTATAGTGAAGCACGTTCCTTGCTCTAAATTGCTTTTAACTGAAATGGTTCCACCTTGAACTTCCACTAATTGCTTGACGATGGAGAGCCCCAATCCGAATCCACCGGTATCTCTAGAGCGTGATTTCTCGACACGATATAATCGGTCAAAGATATGGGGTATATCTTCACTTGGAACGCCAACCCCTTGATCGATTATGGAGATGGAAATTTTGCCAAGCGATTCAGTGGCTTGGATGGTTGTGACTGTATATTCGTTCGAGTACTTCAGTGCATTATCCAACAGGTTTAGAATGACTTGCTCAAACCGTGACGGATCAATATCTATGAATAAATGATCCTTGCATTCCAGATACAATTGAATTTTTTTATTTGTAAAAGCTGGTAACACTTTTTCATGAATGGTTTGCAGGAATGAAGAGAGCTGGACGGTTTCTTTTGAAATCGTAAATGTATTTACATCCATTCTAGCCATATTGAATAGTTCGTCCAATAATCTGTTTAATCGTTGGGATTCATCATGGATGATCTCTAAGTATCGTGATCTTTCGGATGCATCCAATTCTTTTCGGCGGGCAATATCAGCGTACCCCTTTATATAAGTTAGCGGCGTTCGCAGTTCATGAGAGATACTTGCCAAAAATTCATTGCGTTCCTTCTTTAAATAGTTCAATTCATTAGCCAAGCTTTGAATAGAGTGGGCAAGTTCCCCAAGTTCATCATGAGATCGTACTGGTACAGCCACTGAAAAATTCCCTTTACTGAGTTTGGTGGTCGCTTCCTTCATCGCAATAAGCGGTCTAGTCAAAGCTTTTGAAAGAAAATAAATGGTGATTAGCATGAAGAAAAGGAGCAATACAGTTGCAAAGAGGAAATGTCTATTCAATTGAGCGATTAAATCTTCAACATCCCTTGTATCTTTGAACATATAGATATAGCCTTCATTTTTTTTATCACTGATAAATGGCGTAACTGTAGCTATATACCTTTCATCCTTCCAACTTGATTGGATGATGAGACCCTTTCGTGGTACTTGGGGGAGGGTTTTTTCTAAGATTTTTTTCATTCCCCCATTTACCTTTTCGGAAGATATCAGAATATCTCCTCTTGTATTCATTATCAAGACATCTGTATCGGTATGTGATTCCATCAGGGCGATATGCTGAAGGGTTGAGTTGGAATAAGTGATTTCCAACACATCACGATGACTATTGCCACGGGCTTTCAGTGATTCCAATTCTTGATTGATACGGGAATGGATTACTTTATTATGTAAGTAAATCATTGAAACGGTTTCCATCAAAAAAATGCAAACAAAAATACATAGTCCCAACTTAAAGGAGATTTTCAAAATATTCACCTTCTTATTCGATGGAGTAAGTTTAGCGAAAAAGTATGAAGAAAGTATGCAGTTTTTTTACAATTGCTTCGCATTCTCTTAATCAACGATAATCCGAATGATGACAGGTTGCAAGAAGGACAACATTTTTTAATGGACCCGAACTGTCAAGTTTTGATATATGGAAATGGGAATCAGGTTGTATTTTGACACTTCCTACAAATAACAAAACATGAATTTGCTGCGCAAAATCAATTGGGAAATATATAGCACTTTTGGATAGTGCCGGACTATTTTCTTCCATGCTATCATTCATTATTTTTAGAGGCGGTGAGAAACCTTCTTCAAAAGAACGCGGCGCACCTTATTTTAATCACGTATAACAAGTTGAAACTGCCGATAAAAATCGGCAGTTTTTTTATTTTAGTCTATACAAAATGTTTTGCATTTAGGAAACATTTTGTTGCGATTGAATACTATGTAAAAAAAGGAGCTGATTCATATGAGTTGTACAAACCGTACACAAAAAAAAATAGTGGCTTATTCCGCATTATTCAAAAAAATGGGCATTCTCAATGATGAGGAATACAAAAATATCACGAGGACCTTTCAAACAAAGGATTGATGATGGGTACATTGATATTCATACACTTTTATCCTGCATTAAACGGGCTGTAAACCCCCGCCTTCAATTTATGAGGAGGGGGATTGCAGTCATACTCATTTGCACCCTTTAGTTACAAAAAAAGGTATATATGGTATGGTTAGGGGTTCGTGTGAAGGATAAAGTCGATAAAAAGGAGAGTATTAGATAGAATGAAGGGAATATTTGACGTAGAAAAATATATGCATGCACCCTCTTTAATCCTTATAGCATTCAGTTACATGCTGATTAGTATAGCATTTGCCATTATTTATAAAAAACAAGAAAGTCCTCCTAAGGCATGGAAGGCTCTCGTTGTGTTTGTACTAGGAATGATCACTTATAGTTTTACTTTTAATCTATCAGATGAGGTGGTTAGTGTACCCGTTGTCCCTATAGGAGTTGCCCTATTATCATGGTTATTGAGAAGGAAAGGAAATGAAGGGCGGTGGCAGCGATTCCGTCGATTTGCCTGGCTCGGATTCTTATCGAATTTCATCTTTTTGGGTGCTTCACTTTTAGCCATACCGCTGGATGAAATGATGTATCCTAATGCTGACATATCTACATATATGATGGACGTTAAAAGTGCTTCGCTGATGGCGACGCATCCGAACTCCATTGAAGTCACTTTGAATAAAGAAGAGTTGGAAAGTCAAATGAACAAGATGAAACAAAAAAAGATCGAGAGTGAATCTTGGTATTACGGAATCAATGAAGATAGCGGGTACAAAGAAATGTTCCCTTATATTTTGAAAGGTACCGTTCCTAAAAAAGGAAGAGGTTTTGAAACACTCATTTTCATTGAAGAAGATGGAAAGGGTCTACTGATTACACCTAATAAAGGGCATCAGGTTTACTACAGGCTAGAGGAATCCATTTTGACTGGAGGTGCGTTAGAAGGATGACTAAAAAAACAAAAATAATAGTTCTCATTACGGCTTTTATATCGATTGGAGGTATCCTTTCATTTGTTCGATTTCCAAAAGCGCCGGAACCCTTCCTATCGGACAGACAAGTCATCGAACGAATAAACTCAAACTTCTCTGAGGCTCAGCCGATGGTCATACAAGATCAAATCTTTTTGGATGATACACATGTGTTTGTCCCCTTTATTAACGTAGATAACGGGTATGGGATGAGCTTTTGGGTCTGGAAGCGAAATAAATGGAGAGTGGCTTCTGTGGAAAATAGCGGTCAGCCACAGGCTTGGAATGGAGAAGAAAAATCTTTAATCATGTGGAATATAGATCCGAAAGATGACATTTCCGAAATCAGGGTTTTTATGAAAAAAGATAGAGATTTTATGGTATCGGATGGCATAGCTACCTATCAACCTGGAATAGAAATGATGCACAGCATTGCGCTTAATGGAAAAACGTACGGAGTCGGGAGGTATCCTGACAATTGGCGATTAATTTTTATGATAAGGATGGGAATGAGACAGTTCCTGAGCACTCCTTTAACGGAAATGGCTATATGACAGGAGATAACTTTGTGAATGTTCCTTTCCTTGTTCAAGCGGATGAGTTGGAGGGGGCCTATTGAAAAGGGGCTGACAAAATTAGCTTGCCATTACATGTATCAGTTTATATATTTGGCTATTGATCATTCATAAAATCCGCTGTTTTTATAATGGAGCTTAATTTTGAAAGTAAAAAGGAAGATTGTTGTGATCCGGTGCTATTCTCTGCGATAATGGAATAAGAAATCGAAAAGGAGCTACGTAGGATGGCAGAGGACTTTAAGATTCCCGGCTTGAAAGTTGATGAAATCGATAAGAAGATCATATCGGTTTTACATGAAGATGCACGAATTTCGTATACCGACTTAGCTAAGAAAGTGGAACTCTCCAGAGTGGCGGTTCAGATGAGGATTAATCATCTTGTTGAAAACGGTGTGATCGAGAAGTTCACTGCGGTCATAAATCCAGCTAAGGTTGGCATCCATGTTTCGGCATTTTTTAATGTTGAGGTTGAACCTAAATATTTGGAATCGGTCGCCCAGCAATTAGAAAGTGAACCGGCTGTAACGAGCTTATATCATATGACCGGTCCGAGTAAACTTCATATGCATGGAATATTCACTGATAATCAGGAGATGGAACGCTTTCTCAATGAGAAGCTGTATGCGGTCGTAGGTGTTGTCAGCGTAGATTGCCAAATTCTCATTAAACGTTATAAAAGCAGGATGGGCATGAAGCTTTAAATAAAAAAATCCCCCGATTAGGTGGATTTTTTATTATTGTATGAGTGGGATGATAAAGCCGCCGTACGCAAAGGCAAGAATGATTACGATT
Organism: Peribacillus sp. NPDC006672; assembly: GCF_050274955.1. NCBI lineage: Bacteria > Bacillati > Bacillota > Bacilli > Caryophanales > Bacillaceae > Peribacillus > Peribacillus sp. NPDC006672. The sequence goes on along the minus strand of NZ_JBNNOR010000002.1, from coordinate 474,984 downwards.
GCAGGGTGAATCTTGAATTTACCTAAAGCCAAGAAGGCCAATCCAGCGATGACGATTGAATGGATGTAACCGATGGAACCGACGGCATCAGCGGCCATATTCCAGGTGAGCAATAACATCATGATTGTAATCACGGGCTGCACAAGTAGGGACATGCCTTTTACGATAGGCGATCGCTTGTATTTTCGCAGGATTTTTAATAAATATATCAAAGCAACGGCTGAGGGGATGATGGTGCCTGCCAATGCAGTTAAAAATCCTGGCCAGCCATATACATCATATCCGACATATGCGGCTATTTTGGTGGCAATCGGCCCTGGAAGTGAATTTCCTAACGCAAGCATTTGTGAGAACTCGGCATTATCAAGCCAGCCGTAACGGGTGACAATTTGATCATACATAAGCGGAATCGAGGCTGGACCTCCGCCGTAACCAAGAATATTGGCTATGAAAAACGCTAGAAAAACAGCTACACCAATTGGAATGATGATAAGACCCATTAAGCGGAATCCTCCTTCCTATCACCCTTTTTATTTTTCAATCTATTTCGTAATTTAAAATGGAACGCCCCATATAAAAGGAAGATCATAATGACGATACCTGGATGCAGGGAAATGATCTGCAGAAGTAAAAAGGAAATCGCAAAAAAGGTGATTCCAAGCACCTTTCCTAAACCTTTAATCGACTTTTCGCCAAACTCATAAGCCATTTGGCCAAGCATGACGGCGACAACCGGCATTACAGCTGCGATCATATTGCTGATCATTGCTGAATTACTTAAAACATTAATGAACGCAATCAAGAAAACCATCGCAAAGCACGAAGGTAAAACGTGGGCGGCCACACTCACGAGGGCTCCCGGCCACCCTTTTAATTTATAACCAAGATACGCTGCCATCTTAGTGGCAATCGGTCCTGGGAGTGTATTGGCGATTGCCAAAGTGTCCCCGAATTCATCATCATCGACCCAGTGATAGCGGGAAACTGCTTCGTGGCGGATGAGCGGGATGACAGATGGCCCGCCGCCGAAGCCTAAAATCCCCGTCCTCATCATCCCTACCGTCAATTCCGTATATGGATTTTTCAAAACGATTCCTCCATGTTTTAAAATTTAGAATTCATTTCCAAGATTATGAATTAATGATAACAAAAGTGCTTTCGAAATGTATATAAAATTTTGATAATAATTACGTAATGAACGAATGATTATCTTTTTTTAATAAAATAGGATGATTAATATGAAAAAAAACATCTTTTTGTCTTGAAAACTTAAATTTGAATTACGTAAGAACAAGAAACAAGATGTAATACAATCATCATTAATTTTCTGAGAAAACAAATAAATGGAACGAAAGTATGGTGGTAAGCCCTCATTATCTTGCATCGATGGCAGGAATTAAAATTCTTGAAAAAGGGGGGATTTCTTTTGATGTGGCAGTCAGTGCCTGTTTGGGTGTAGTTTACCCGCATGTGACCGGGCTGGGGATACTTTCTGGCTTATATATGAAAAGAAGGATGGAAAAACTCGTGCTAATAATGGAAGTGGACGCTCCGGAAACAATGTCAATCTTGAAGCATATAGATTATGCATCCTTAAATAATTGATGCAAGATTGCATAAAAATATTAATCTATTAAATAATCTGTATATTGTAATTATTGGGAATGTATCGATAATTGAACCGTTAAATAATCAATCTCCGCTTGGTATGGTATTTGCATATTAGTTAATTAATCACGAATAAGGGTGGAGTGATACATGGAGAATGCAAAATTAAGACGTTCGTTAACAGTGTTTCCTTTAGTGCTATTTGGATTGGCTTATATGGCACCTACAACAGTTTTTTCTACTTATGGGGTTGTTGCGGAAATAACGAAAGGGATGGTGCCTGCTGCTTATATCATAGCTTTAGTTGGTATGTTATTTACAGCCTATAGTTATGGTCAAATGGTTAAGGCCTACCCTGTTGCCGGTTCTGCATATACATTCACTCAAAAGGCTTTTAATCCTCACCTTGGGTTTTTGGTAGGCTGGGTTATCCTATTGGACTATTTATTTTTGCCAATGATCAATGGATTACTGATCGCCATTTACTTAAACGCATATTTTCCTTCCGTTCCTTTTTCCTTCTGGTTAATTACCTTTGTCATTTTAATCACCACTGTAAATATAATTGGAGTGAAAATAGCAACAAAAATAAATCTTTTATTAGTTGCCTGTCAATTCTTAATAATAGTTATTTTTACATTCCTCTCGATTAAAGGGTTACTTAACGGAATGGGCTCAGGAACATTATTCATGAGTTCTCCATTTGTGAATGGAGATATACCACTATCTTTAGTATTAGCGGGATCTTCCATTTTGTGTTTATCTTTTTTAGGATTTGATGCTGTTACCACATTTTCAGAGGAAACCATTAATCCGAAAAAAATAATACCAAAGGCTATTTTCCTCGTCGCATTAATAGGGGGTGGTCTGTTTGTCACCATCTCATACATCAGTCACCTTATTTACCCAAATTTCCAGGCCTTTAAAGATCCAGATTCCGCTTCCTTGGAAATTGCTATGTATATCGGGGGTAATTTATTTCAATCTATTTTTCTAGCAGGTTATATTACCGGGGGGCTGGCGTCTGGTTTATCAGCTCATGCAAGTGTTTCGCGACTTTTGTATGCGATGGGGAGAGATGGAGTTCTTCCAAAGAGAATTTTTGGTCATATTCATCCAAAATTTCAAACTCCAACACACAACATCATCTTAGTGGGCATTTTTGCTTTATCTGCGTTATTTATTGATTTAGTAACTGCCTCATCCTTTATTAACTTTGGGGCGCTCGTTGCCTTTACATTTGTTAATCTTTCAGTTATTTCCCATTATTTCATTAAAGAAAAACAGCGAAGCGGGATTAACACACTAAAGTACCTGATATTGCCGCTGATTGGTACTGGTTTCACAATTTGGTTATGGACCAGTCTTGATTCAAAGGCGCTTTTACTCGGACTGGGATGGTTAGGAATTGGTTTCATCATGCTGCTTTCAAATACGAAAATGTTTAGTAAGCGGCCGCCAGAGCTTTCTATTGATAGTGCGATTGAAAAAGAAATGCAAGCATAAAAGCTATATTAATCGAGGAGGATAAAAATGGTAAACGCAGACATCATTCTTTCTGGTCAACATGTTTTTACTGGGTTACAAGATGAGCCAATAAAAGCAGCTATCGCTATTAAAGATAATAAAATTATTAAAACTGGTTCTAAAGAAGATATAATGTCATGCCTTGGAGAGCAAACAAAAGTGTATGACATCGAAGAGGGACTGATTATTCCGGGATTTCATGATTTTCATATGCACATTATGATGGGAAGCATTTTACAGAAAGATAGTGCCAAATTATTTGATGCAGCTTCAGAAGAAGATGCAGCCAAAATAGTAGCTGAATTTGCAGAAACGAGACCAAATGATAAGTGGATATTTGGTGTTGGTTGGGATCATACCAATTGGAAGAACAAAGTGCTGCCACATAGAACAACACTAGATAAATATATTTGTGATCGTCCCGTTTTATTATTCAATGCAGAAGTGCATTACGCATGGATCAATAGTAAAGCAATGGAAATGATTCAATTAACGAAGGGTACCCCAGATCCTGAATATGGAGAAATTGGAAAAGACGAAACTGGTCAACTGACAGGCCTTCTATTTGAACAAGCAATTGGGTATGCATCAGAACATGCATACAAATTACCGAAAGAAAAACGTGTGAAATTATTCCAAGGCTTTCTTAATGAAACGAAAAGATTGGGAATCACATCCGTTAATGATTTGTACGGAGCCAAAATTGCGCCAAATCCATTAGACGATCTTGAAATTTTTAAGGAATTTGAGAGAGAAGGGTTACTAACAACCAGAATTCACTTTTCGCCGGAGTTAAAAATGGATTTAGCTGCCGCCAAGGAATTACAAAAAAATTATCAGTCAGACAAGCTCACCTTTTCTGGATTAAAACAATTTATAGATGGTGTTGTGACAAGTCATACTGCTTTTTTATTGGATCATTACAAAGACCGTCCTGAAACAAAAGGCGGAACAACTTATCCAGCTGAAACAATTAAACAATTAGTAAAAAAGGCAGATAAGGAAAAATTTCAAATTCGTTTCCATGCTATTGGTAACGGTGCTGTCCGCTTAGCATTGGATGCATTTGAAGAAGCGAGAAACGTAAATGGAGAAAGAAATGCTAGACATGTCATTGAACATGTGGAGGTATTGCATCCGGATGATGTTCATCGCTTTAAGGAATTGGATGTAATCGCTTCCTTTCAACCTAAACACATTGAATTAATGGAAAGTGGGGCATATACAGCCAGGATCAGTGAAAAACAACAACCTCTCTATTATCCGATCAAAACACTAGTGGATACTGGTGCTAAAATTGCCTTTGGTACAGATTTTCCTGTAGTGCCCCTAAATCCCATGATGGGCATTTATCAGGCAATCACGAGAAAAGATTTAACCGGGAAGGCGTGGCAAGAGTCGGAAGGAGTAACATTGGCACAAGCGTTAAAATACTACACGGCCATACCGGCATACGGGTCATTTAGAGAAAATGAATTAGGCACATTGGAAGCAGGGAAGATAGCGGATATCGCTGTATTGAATAAAAATTTATTTAGCATATCAACAAAGGAAATTCTTGAAACAGAAGTGAAGATGACGATCATGGATGGAAAAATCGTATATGAAAACCCGGTCGTCCAACCTGTATAAGATAAAAAAATAAAAGTGAGGAAGTGAGAAGATGTCAAAAGTAAAAGTTGGTCTTGTCCAAATTCATTGCGGAGAATTCATTGAGCAAAATATTCAAAAAACGATAGAGAAAATAAAAGAAACAGTAAATAAAGGTGCACAAATCGTTTGTTTACAGGAATTATTTTCTTCGCAATATTTTCCGCAAACGGTCAGTGTGAAAAATTATGATTTAGCTGAAGATGTAGATAGCGGTACATTAGCCGAAATGGGTGAATTAGCAAAGGAATTAGCAATTGTCTTGATTGTCCCTTTTTACGAAAGAGCAGGTGCTGGTATTTATTTTAATAGTGCAGCTGTATTTGATGCTGATGGAGAATGTTTAGGGATTACAAGAAAAAATCATATTCCGGATGGTCCCCAGTATCATGAAAAATATTATTTCGTTCCAGGCAATACTGGGTATCCAGTCTATGAAACGGCTTATGGAAAAATAGGAGTCGGGATTTGTTGGGACGAGTGGTTTCCAGAAGTTGCCCGAATTTTGAGCTTACAAGGTGCAGAGATATTATTCTATCCTTCCGCTATTGGTTCAGAGCCAGATCATCCCGAGATATCAACAAGATCATCATGGGAAAAGGCAATTTCTGCTCATGGCATTTCTAATGGTGTATTTGTTGCTGCGACAAATCGAGTGGGCCAGGAAAAGGACATGAATTTTTACGGTGGTTCATTCATTAGCGATACATTAGGGAATATTTTAGCTTCACTTGATGATAAAGAAGGAATTATTGTGCAAGAAATTGATTTAAAAGAGATAGAAAAGACTAGAAAAATTCTGCAATTCTTTAGAGACCGACGTGTCGATACATACGGCCCTTTATTACAAAAAGAAATACTTCTAACCCCATCCTCTTCAAAAAGAGAGCGAACAGGGCGTTGTTCAGTTAATCATTAAAAGGAATAGCAGGCCGGAGTACCTGCTTAGACTGTAGACAAACCTGATAATGATCGAGTTTGCCGGAATCATCCAGGCACTCGCTTTCCGCGGGCGGTCAGGGAGCCTTCTCGGCGCCCTTTGCTCCTGAGGAGTCTCCGTTGGACGGCCTAAATTTTAGGTGGAGTTATTAGTGGTACAACTGAAAATACAGATGTGCTTGCAGCAGTTACAAATAATTACTGACTGCATTGCTTTAATCCATAGTTTAAAAGAAAAAAACTAATTTTCCTATATGGAGAGTTGGTTTTTTACGCTATTCAAATGGTCGTTAATGTAAACAGGCATTCTATTTCTTGCTTTAGAGAAATAACGGGTGAATTAGCTTTTTTTGGTTCGGATCTGTCGCTAAGGCGGCTTTTTCTTTATATGACGGTTAGCGAAGAACAATATGGGAAATACTAAGAGAATGAAATTATTACCGAATTTTCAGAAAAAATGAATTGACGGGAAATTATGGTTGTTATATATTATTAATAAGTTAAATTTATTGTTATATAACAGAAGGGGGCTAGATGATGAACATTTATGATAAAGCTTATGAAAGTTATTTAAAGATTTGTGAAAGGTATGAAATCGAGTCGATAAACATCGATCATTTCATCAAAAATCTAACTAAAGATCAGTTGGATGAATACAGTAAATTAGCCGTTTAAACGAAAGGGCGTGATTGCACAAGATGGACCTCCCGGTTGATGTAGATGTAGAAGCCAGTTAGAAACCCCATCAGTTGCTATGGGAGCAGGTGGGGTTTTGTCATGTGTTTTAAGAGGTTATTTTTATTTACTCCACTTCATTAAGTAGAGGGGGTTGAAATCAAAATGGATATTAGTTGGAATGATAAAGAGGTATTTATTCGGAAGGCAAGGAAAAATGGAACAGTTATAAAGTTGGTCAAATTGTTGGTATCGGAAATGATCTTATTACATAGTAAGGTTAAAAGATGGAAAGCAAACGTGGATTAGGATAGATAGGATGATACTTTGGTATTTAAAAGGATCCCTAAGGGGAGTTTTTTATCCTAATCCACAATAATGGTTAAACTTGTCACAGGTCTTTCCGATAGATATCACAATTCGGTATATTTCCTTTCAATTTTCCTGAGCTCTTCTGAAAGTCCAAATAAGGTATGCAATACGGCTGTTTGAATATATAGATTCATATAATTGTCATTACTCTTCTTTTGAAATGATAATTCATGTTTTTCATCAATTATTCGAGTTATACATTGATTGATTTCTCTCCACATATCTTTAGTTCCCTCTTTAGTTTTAGTCTCCATAATCTCCCACTCCTTTTTTATTAGTTTATCCACTCTATTACATTCTTATACTTGTTTTTGGCCACACATGTATCTTTTTCATAATCCGATTTACTAACTTAACTTCAATAAATTTTTTTTACGTAGGAAAAAGCGGCTTTTAATTTTGGGGGGAGAGAAGGGCATAGTATTGACCACAATTATTTTTTGGTAGAATAACCTCTGCTAAATAGTATAACGACCAAGTTTCTTTTCAAACCGCTGGATTAGTTTAAGTATGATTCTTTCTATAGTTGATATAGATGTAGGAAGCAAACTGAACAAAAGCTTAAATATTCCTGATAATACTCCATTTAAAAAAAAGAGTGGAGTATGATAATGGAAAAAACGAGTAAAGAAAATGTACGAATACCATGTTTGGGCCAACCAACAAGTGTTCCAGCACTTGTAGCAACTACCTTATAAGGTATATAACGATTCGTTAAAAGTATTTTTTTTGCCGCGTACAGCCAGGATAAATGGAAAGCCAAATTTATTCAGGTATTGCCGCTTCAATGATATGAAATTTTCATATTCATCTATTGCTCACAATGTCCACCATGCATCGATGCAGGTTGATTATTAAAAGTTTACGAGTGTTCCGAATTTGGAAAGGGGAATAGATGTTTTAAGCGAAATACTATATAAATTAGCCTATTGAAGGAGTTGGGTAAAATGGCATATTCAGAATTGAATGCACCGATGAGAAGAATCATGACGCCAGGTCCGGTCGAGGTGGACCCGCGTGTTTTAAGAGCGATGAGCACACCGATATTAGGGCAATTCGATCCCGCATTCACTAATATCATGAATGAAGTAATGGAAATGCTGCGTTTGGTTTTTCAAACGAAAAATAAATGGGCGTTCCCGATAGATGGCACTTCAAGATCAGGGAATGAAGCGATTCTATGCAGCATCATTGAGCCAGGTGATAAAGTTCTGGTCCCGATATTCGGAAGATTCGGTCATTTGTTGGTGGAAATTTGTGAGCGATACGGAGCTGAAGTTCATACGATTGAATGCCCTTGGGGAGAGGTGTTCGATCCTCGAGCTGTCATCTCGGAAATCAAGAAAGTCTCCCCTAAAATAACAGCAATCGTACATGGGGAAACTTCCACGGGTCGTATGCAGCCTTTGAAGAAAATCGGGTTGGCCTGCCGTGAATTGGGTGTCCTGCTTGTGGTGGATGCGGTTGCCTCCATCGGGGGCACCGATGTAAAGGTGGATGAATGGTGTATTGATGGATTGATAGGCGGGACACAAAAATGCTTGTCCGTTCCTTCGGGTATGGCACCGATTACGTATAATGAAAGAATAGAAGAGATCATCAAGTCCCGCAAAAAGGTGGAACGTGGTATTGCGACGGATGAAGACAACCAAAAGGTTTCGGTCCGCCGTCCGATCACCAGTAATTATTTCGATTTAAGTATGCTGCAGGATTATTGGGGACCGCGCCGTTTGAATCACCATACAGAAGCGACTTCCATGATTTATGCGTTGCGTGAAGGATTGCGCCTTGTGCTTGAAGAAGGTCTGGAAAGGCGCTTTGCCCGTCATGAACTCCACGAAGCTGCTCTCGTTGAAGGGATCAAGGCGATGGGACTAACGTTATTCGGGGATGGGAAAAACAAACTTCCGTGTGTAACTTGCATCGAAATTCCAAAAGGAATCGACGGGGAAGCAGTAAGGGCCATGCTGTTGAATGAATTCAGTATCGAGATTGCGTCCTCGTTTGGTCCGCTTCACGGGAAAATCTGGAGAATTGGGACGATGGGATTCAGCTGCAGGAAAGAAAACATTCTCTTTGTATTGGCCTCCTTGGAAGCTGTCCTTTTGCGCCAGGGGTTCCAAGTTAATCGGGGAGAGGCTTTGCAGGCTGCACTCGATGTGTATGTGGGAAAGAGGGAGAAAGTGGTTGCATCCAAGGGAACTCTTTGATTTTATAAAACCTTTCAATACATCCGTATAAGCAGCTAACATAGGCAGAACAAAATAAAAAGCAAGAAAGAATAGAGTGACAGGTACGATGAAAGCTTTTTTCTTTTGAAGAAGTTCCTCGAATTCTTCCGTTTTAATTAATTGACGATACTTGTTTCCACTGTCATGGCCTGCTGGTGAATGCCCCGTTTTAACCGGCGATTCCATAATAATCCCCCTTTTTGTTATGGTACGATTTTAAAACGTCCGTTGGAAAAGTGATACATCATTGTTAAAATTAACGTGGTCAGAAAATTTAGTAAATTAAAAAATATTTTTTGTTTATTCTGTCATTTTTTTTGTAGAATTGAAAAAAACATCATTGACAACGTATAAATGACGTATTAATCTTGAAAATGAATCATAACGATAATTTGATATCCGTTTTATAACCGTTATGAACGAGGGGTCGGATGGAACACGAGCAAAATTGAGGGGGACTGAAACAATGTACAATCCGGAAGTTGAAACGGCAACGCGTGCTGAAATGGAAAGTTTACAAATGGCACGTCTTAAAAAAACGTTAAGCCATGTATATGAAAATGTTTCTTATTACAGAGAAAAATTTGAAGAGATGGGCCTTGATCCGGAAGATATTCAAACTCTAAACGATGTGACAAAGCTTCCATTTACAAAAAAACAGACTCTTCGTGATCAGTATCCATTCGGTTTATTCGCAGTTCCAATGGAGGAAGTAACGCGTATTCATGGTTCATCAGGCACAAGCGGAAAGCCTACAATTGTCGGGTATACAAAAAACGATTTGGAGAACTGGGCAACGATCGTCGCACGTGGAATTGTAGCTGCAGGAGGTCGCAAGTCAGATATTTTCCATAACGCATATGGATATGGTCTGTTTACGGGCGGACTGGGCCTCCATTGCGGTGCAGAAAAGCTAGGGGTTGCCACCGTACCGATTTCAGGGGGGAATACCGATCGCCAGATTACGATCATCAATGATTTTAAACCGCGCGGCATTTGTGGAACCCCTACTTATATTTTGAATATCGCTGAAAAGATGGAGGAGATGGGGATTGACCCTGCTGAAAATGGGCTTGAGTATGGTATTTTCGGAGCTGAGCCGTGGTCAGAGGCAATGAGGGCAACACTTGAGAGGAAACTGAATTTGAAAGCGATCGATATTTACGGACTAAGTGAAATCATGGGGCCAGGAGTTGCGATAGAATGCCGTGAAGCACAGGATGGATTGCATATCGCAGAAGACCATTTTCTTGTCGAGGTCATTAATCCGGATACGCTTGAACCAGTTGAGGACGGCGAAGATGGGGAACTTGTCTTTACCAGCCTAACAAAGGAAGCGTTGCCAATCATTCGTTATCGTACAGGTGATATCGCCTCCATTACCCATGAACCGTGTAAATGCGGGCGTACCACAACAAGAATGTCCCGTGTGAAAGGCAGAACGGATGATATGATCATAGTCAGGGGAGTGAATGTATTCCCTTCTGAAATAGAGCGTGTGTTATTCCAAATGGAGGGAATTGTGCCGCATTATCAGATTCATCTCGTTAAGAAGGGGAAGATGGATGGTGTTGAACTGCACATTGAAATTGAAAGCGGTTTCTATAAGGGGATTGAAGAAGACTTAACGCATGAAAATGTAGAGATATTAAGGAAAACGATTCAGCATCATATGAAATCTGCATGTCTTGTAACGATGGATATTGTTGTCAACATTCCAAAAAGTATTCCACGCTCAGAAGGAAAAGCCATTCGTGTCGTTGATAAGCGGAAAGATGAAGTGATTAGTTTATAACTGGCTGGAAAGGAGGGTACCTTTAGTTGGGTTTTAATGCTCCTACCTTTCGCCAATCTAGTAAAGATTGCACACCGAGGGGAAATTTAGTGCTCATGAACATAGCGTTGAAACCATGCGAATTCTGACGTTCAGTTTATGACTCCATCTGTCCTGATTGAAATACATGGAGCAGGAAGAAATCGATGTGATGCTCGAAAACGTGAATGAAGGGGAAGGAAAGATACATAAAGCGGAGGCCGCTGTGGTTAACTATGGATTTTGGGTCCGATTAAAGTCTGGAATCTGATATTGAAAAAAATGCGATTGTCGTTAATTCAAGAATGGAAACTACCATTCCGGAGATTTATACCGCTGGGGATATCTGCATTTATGAAGGGAAAGTAAAGTTGAGCCAGTGGGTTTGGAGAAGCAGCTACTGCAATCAGCGATGCAAAGGTACTTATCGATCCATTTTAAAAGGTTTAGACCCTTCATGGCACAAGCTTAATGAAAAAGAAGATGGAACTAATCTTGAAATAGAGAAGGAGGAAGGCATCTTGGCTAAATATACAGTTGTCGATCAAGAAACTTGCATTGCTTGCGGTGCGTGTGGTGCCGCTGTACCGGAAATCTTTGATTACAATGATGATGGGGTGGCATTTGTCATCCTGGATGAAAATGAAGGAACTGCAGAGGTCGCAGAAGATTTATTTGATGATCTGGATGATGCACTGGAAGGCTGCCCAACAGTGTCAATTAAAGTGGAATCTTCACCGTTTAAAGTTTTAGTTGATTAAAAGAATCGTAAAACCTCCTGATAATTTCCTTTTATTTTTAAAAAAGAGACGGAATAGTCTTGCATTAAATATAACGGTAAAATATAATAACGTTATATAAACGTTATATTAAGATATGAGAGGTGATTTCAATGAACGTTCTTTTAAATGATATGGCAGAACAAGAAAAACTAAACCAATTTATTGCCCGAATCGAAGCAGGAGAAAAGATAGAAGCGGATGATTGGATGCCGGAAGAATACCGGGGCACACTCATCAAGTTAATATCGATGCATGGCATCAGTGAAATAATGGGAGCGCTTCCAGAAAAGGAATGGGTACCTAAAGCCCCGACTTTAAATAGGAAACTTGGAATCATGGCAAAGGTGCAGGATGAAATGGGGCATGGACAATTATTGCTTCGAGTCGCCGAGGATTTGCTAAAGCCGTACAGTAAAAAACGGGATGACCTTATGCAAGATTTATTTAATGGAGATTTAAAGTTTCATAATGTCTTCCATATGGAAGCCAAATCCTGGGGCGATGCAGGATTGATTGGATGGCTGGTTGATGGGGCAGCCATCATTTCCCAGACGAACATGCTTGGCGCTTCATACGGACCTTATGCCCGAGCTTTACAGCGGATTTGCGCGGAAGAAGTTTTTCACGCTCAGCATGGTGAAGCGATAATCATGGCTTTGGCTGAAGGAACGGAAGAACAAAGGAAATTGGTTCAAGACTCCATCAATTATTGGTGGGAATCTTTATTACTCTTCTTTGGACCTCCCAGTAAAAATGAAGTGGGCTCATCTAAACAGGATATAACGATTAAGTACAGAATCAGGACAAGTACGAATGAAGAGCTTCGCCAAGCCTTTTTTTCTAAGTATGTGAAGCGGATCCTTTCACTGGGCTTTACAATTCCTGATGAAACACTAAGGTTTGATAAAGAATCGAAAACCTGGATTTACCAACAACCCGATTGGGGGAAATTGAAAGTGTTCGCAAGGAATGAAGGCCCCCGTTCGCAGGACCGTTTAAGTCTTCGAAGAATTTCATATGAAAATAATAAATGGGTACGCGAGGCGTTAGCGCCAAAGATCAACTAAGGGAGGGGGAAGGACAATATGGAAACTAGACAAGAAAATTACTTTGAAGAATTTGAAGTATTTAGCCGTAAAACGCAATCTTCACCCGTTCAATACCACTTTAGCCTGCTTGCCCCCAATGAGGATATCGCCATCATGATGGCACAAGAAAATTTCATGAGACGTGAAGCAGTTGATGATATCTGGGTCGTCAAAAGACAGAATATACGGAAAATGACGATTGAGGAAAAGAAAACGCTTCAACGTATTGATAATAAAGATTACAGGACTACAAAAGGGTATGGCTATTTAAAGAAAAAATGGCGGAAGTATGAGCAGGGAATGCTTGATGAAAAAGAGATAATGTCTTGGGCTGGAGGTGTGAAAAATGAAGAATGAATCATTGAAAAACATCGCAATCAAGGAATTGCTGCTGCACCTGGCGGACGATGACTTCATCCATTCATACCGAGGTGCAGAATGGCTGGGACTCGCACCGCATATCGAAGAAGATGTTGCATCCGCTTCGATATCACAAGACACGATGGGGCATGCAGCCATATATTATAAATTGCTTGATGAACTCGGTGAAGGGGATGCTGATAAGCTGGCTCACGACCGTCCCGCCAAGGAACGGCGTAATGCAATCATTCTCGAATTGGTCAATGGTCCTGGTTACTATATGAAAAACCCGGATTATGATTGGGCGTTTGCGGTAGTTCGGAATTATTTTTATACCCAAGCCAAATCGATTAAGGTTCAATCCCTTCAATCAAGTTCATATGAACCGCTTGCTGAAGTGGCACAAAAGGTACAGATGGAACTTTACTATCATTTGATGCACTGGAAAACATGGTTCGTCCAATTGCTGGGTTCTGGTCACCAAGAAGCGGTTTCGAGAATGAAGACTGCGATTGAGAAAACGATACCGGATTTCGCTGGCGTATTTTCACTTGGACAATATGGTGAGGAAATGGTTGAGCTTGGCTTGATAGAAGGCGAAGCTGACTTACAGAAAAAGTGGATCGAGGCTATTACCCCAATTTTTGAAAGTGTTGGCTTGGCAACAACCATTGAAATAGGAATGGCCCAAGGTGATGGTCGTAATGGCCAGCATACGGAGGATTTGGAAAAGGCGTTAGAAACGTTAAGCGAAGTGTACGCAACAGATAGAGCAGCTTCATGGTGAATCAATAGAAAAGGGGAGGGGTATCATGTCGACCGTACAGTTAGACACAGAAGAATTATATAAGCTCCTGGAAGACGTTAAAGATCCCGAAATCGATACAGTAAGTATTCTGGATTTAGGGATGGTTGAAGACGTGACAGTTTCAGGCCAGGACGTTTCTGTAAAAATGCTGCCAACTTTTCTTGGGTGCCCGGCATTGCCGATCATTCAAAAAAATGTGGAAACAGCCCTTCGACAGCTGCCTGCCGTAAAAAACGTAAGTGTGGAATTTTTACGTTCCCCTTCCTGGACATCCGATCGAATTACGGAAAAGGGGAAAGCTGGATTGAAGGTTTTCGGAATCTCCCCTCCTCCCCGACAAATGAAAAGTGATGGATCATGGCATGTGGATTGCCCATATTGTGAATCGACATATGTCACGATGGAAAATATCTTCGGTCCAACGGCCTGCCGCAGTATTTTATATTGTAAAGCATGCAAAAACCCGTTCGAAGCGATGAAACCGATGATAAAAATGATTTAATAAAATGGAGGTTCTATAAAATGGTAAAGTTAATCGCGCTATACAAACAACCTGAAAACAAGGAAGAATTCGATGAGCACTATTTCAATGTACATGGTCCGATAACGGAAAAAATTCCTGGCCTTCAAAAAATGGAGGTTACTAAAATAGTCGGGACCCCAATGGGCAAAGATTCAGAGTATTACATTCTTTGTGAAATGTATTATGAAGACCACGATGCATTACAACAAGGAATGCGTTCCCCGGAAGGAAAAGCATCTGGGAAAGACCTAATGGGCTTTGCCGGGAAACTTGTAACGATGATGATAGGCGAAGAAGTAAAATGAATGCGCTTCAATTCATTGAAACGTCAATCGGGGATGGCATTGGCTATATCTTTTTAAATCGGCCGAAGCAGCTGAATGCCCTTAACAGGAAAATGGTCAGAGAAATAGTTTCCACCATGGAAGAATTCGACCGGGACCCACAAGTGAAGGTGATCTTGCTTACGGGCAATGGAAAAGCATTTTCTGCAGGCGCTGATATTGACGAGATGGTGAACGACAATCCTATCAGTATGGAGTTAACGAACCAATTTGCCGATTGGGACCGAATTAGCCAAGTCAAGAAGCCTGTGATTGGTGCGGTGAAAAGTTTTGTATTCGGCGGAGGTTTTGAACTTGCTTTATCCTGCGATTTCCTGATTGCCGCCAGCGATACCCAATTTTCCTTTCCTGAAGTGACACTGGGAGTGATGCCTGGTGCAGGAGGAACCCAAAGGTTGACGAAATTGGTAGGCAAGACGAAAGCACTTGAATGGATATTGACGGCTGAAAGGATAAACGCAAAGGCAGCTCTGCAATATGGTTTCATTAATAAAATCGTTGCTCCTGAATTGTTAATGGAAGAAACGGTTGATTTTGCTAAAAGGATAGCAAAGCAACCCCCGTTAGCCGTAAGGCTTATTAAAGAATCCGTCAATAAAGCCGTTGATTATCCCTTATATGAGGGCATGCAATTTGAACGGAAGAACTTCTATCTTCTTTTTGCATCAGAGGACCAAAAAGAAGGAATGAAAGCATTCGTTGAAAAAAGAGAGCCTAATTTTACAGGCCGATAAGGGGTGCTCTATGTACGAAACAATCAAATATAGGGTTGAAAACGGAGTGGCTTGGCTTACTTTGAACCGTCCTGATAAACTTAATGCATTTACGTCCCAGATGAATAAGGAAATACAGAAAGCGATCAAAATATCTGCGGGGTCCGATGAAGTACGGGCCATTACCATTACTGGCGAAGGCAGGGCCTTTTGTTCTGGGCAAGATTTATCGGATGTTGATGAAAGCATGAATTTAGGTCAGATGCTGCGTGAGAATTACGGTCCAATGATGCAACAAATAGCAAGCTGTGAAAAACCGATCATTGCAGCAGTCAATGGAGTAGCAGCAGGGGCTGGCTTCAGCCTGGCACTGGCATGCGATTTCCGGCTTGTTTCTGAAAAAGCCAGTTTTGTAAATGCTTTTGTCAATATCGGTTTGATACCTGATTCGGGGAATCTGTATTACCTTTCGCGGATCGTTGGTCATGCGAAAGCCTTGGAATTATCTTTATTGGGGGAAAAGGTTACGGCTAGCGAGGCGAAAAATATCGGGCTCGCTACAAAAGTGATCGGTGTGGAAGAATGGAACGAGCAATTGAAAGCCTTTGCAGAGAATATCGCGAACAAGCCAACTAAAGCAATCGGGTTAATCAAAAGATACTTAGAGGCTTCCTATCACCTTTCATTGGAAGAATACTTAAAAGAAGAAGCGGAGGGTCAGCGAATTGCTGGCTTAACGAAGGATTATGCTGAAGGTGTGGCAGCATTCACTGAAAAAAGGAAGGCTCAATTCATAGGTAAGTAATATAGAAAAGGGAGTGGGATTATATGGTTAGAGTTCAAGAGGCAGCATTTGAAAAAGCGGAAATGAAGCGTGATTATTATCATCTGATCATTAATGGAGAAAGAGTTGAAAGCTCTGATGGTTCCACTATTGATGCATACAATCCTGCGACAGGGGAAATCATTGCCAAGGTTGCCAAGGCGACCAAGGAAGATGCAGAAAAAGCTGTTCAAGCTGCACGAGAAGCATTTGATAACGGGAAATGGAAGAGGACCCCGATTAATAAACGGTCTCGTGTTTTGAACAAAATTGCAGCAATCATGCGTTCACGATTTAATGAATTGGTAGAGTTGGAGGTTCTGAACAGCGGTAAATCCATTTCTGCAGCGCAAGGCCAAGTCATGCAGGCAATTGAAGATTTCGAGTTTTATGCAGGCGCTTTAGTTGCACACCGCGGATCCGTCAATAATGTACCTGGTCAATTCCATAACTATACGGAAAAAGAGCCGGTAGGTGTTTGTGCTCAAATCATCCCTTGGAATTACCCGATGATGATGGCAGCTTGGAAAATTGCTCCTGCAATCGCAGTTGGTTGTTCAGTCATTGTTAAGCCAGCTTCGTTAACGCCGCTGACTGCCATTGTATTAGGGGAAATCTGTTTAGAAGCTGGTGTTCCTTCCGGCGTTGTCAATATCATTCCAGGTCCTGGGTCGGACGTAGGGAATTACCTTGTCGAGCATCCGAAAGTGAATAAGGTGGCCTTCACGGGTTCTACTCCAATCGGCAGGGATCTGATGGGCAAAGCTTCAGAGACATTAAAAAGGGTGACATTGGAGCTTGGCGGTAAGTCCCCTAATATTGTCTTTGAAGATGCAGACCTTGAAGCAGCTATAGATGGATCATTATATGGCATTTTCTACAATACTGGGCAGTCTTGCGAAGCTAGATCCCGTTTATACGTTCACGAAGACATATATGATGAGTTCGTTGCCAGATTCGTAGAAAAAACGAAAAAATTGAAATTGGGCAATCCACTCGACAAAGAAACACATGTCGGTGCAGTCATAGATCAAGGGCAATTGGATGTCATCGACAATTATGTACAATCTGCCATTACTGATGGAGCGAAAATCCTGACAGGAGGAAAGCTAGCTGTCATTGAAGGTTTCGAAAACGGTTATTGGTATGAGCCGACGGTCATAGCGAATGTCAATCATGAAATGGATGTAGTGAAAGAGGAAATATTCGGGCCGGTCGTTGTCATAATGAAATTCAAAGATGAAAAAGAAGCCGTGAGACTCGCGAATGATACAGAATTCGGTTTGGGTTCAGCGCTATGGACAAAGGATGGCGGGCGTGCGACTAGAGTGGCCAATCAAATAGAAGCGGGAATCGTCATGGTGAATTGCCCATTCTCCGCATTTCCTGGAACACCTTTCGGAGGGTATAAACAGTCAGGATTCGGCCGGGAACTTTGTATTGAGACACTTGATCTTTATACAGAAACGAAAAGCATCATTTCCTATCATGGAAGCCGTCCCTTAAATCCCTTTGGAATTTAATAAAACATAAAATAGGAGGCTGGCTGAACGGTATGTCGGAAAAGTAATTCAGAAATGGATGAATGCTGATCTGATTCATCGTAGCCAGCCCTATTTATTTTTGAAGGAGGAATGAACGAATGATTAGAAATCTAGTGATTGTCGGATCTGGTGTCATGGGCAGGGGAATAGCTTATGTAGGAGCAACAGGAGGCTTTAATGTAGTACTGGTGGATGTGAATCAGGATGCTTTGGAAAGTGCAAGAAAAGAAATCGATGCCATTTTTGAGAAGGGTGTGCGCTACCAAAAAATCACCCAGGAAGAAGCTACAGCTGCAAAAAGCAGATTTTCCTATTCTTCCAATTTGAAAGAATCAGCAGCATATGCCGACTTGATCATAGAAGCAGTTCCGGAAAAGGCGGAAATTAAGAGGGCAGTCTTCGAAACGATTGAAGTCCATGCAAAAGAGGACTGTTACTTTGCAACCAATACTTCTACGATGAGCCCTACGGAAATTGGTTCTTATGGAAAGCGTCCCGAAAAAACGATCGCCATGCATTTTTTCAATCCTGTACAAAAGATGCCACTCGTTGAAATTGTACGTGGTCTTGAAACCAGCGATGAAACGGCAGCCATAGTAAAAGAGGTAGCCGGAAAAATGGGAAAAGAAACCGTGGTCATAAATGAATTCCCTGGGTTTGTTACCAGCAGGATCAGCTGTCTGGTAGGTAATGAAGCGTTCTTTATGCTTCAAGAAGGTTTAGGAACACCAGAAGAAATAGATAAGGCAATAAAGTTAGGGCTGAATTACCCAATGGGACCATTTGAGCTAGGTGATTTGGTGGGATTGGATGCCCGTTTGAATAATTTAAAATACTTACATAGTAAACTTGGTGAGAAATACCGCCCGGCCCCCCTCCTTGAACAGTATGTTAAAGCTGGCAGGCTCGGCCGTAAGTCAGGTAAAGGTGTGTACGATTATACAAAAGATGGCGAGCTGGTGAGGAAATGAAGGATGTTGTGATTATCGATGCTGTTAGAACACCAATTGGAAGATATAAAGGCGCGTTGAAAAGCGTTCGCCCGGATGACCTCGGTGCAATTGTAATCAAGGCGCTGACCGATCGCAATCCAGAGCTGCCGCCAGATCAAATTGAAGATGTCATCTTCGGGAATGCAAATCAAGCAGGAGAGGATAATCGCGATGTGGCCCGGATGTCCGCCCTTTTAGCTGGTCTTCCGGTAAACGTAGCTGGAACGACAATAAATCGTTTGTGTGGATCCGGACTGGATGCCGTTATGTATGCTGCACGCTCCATTGCTGTAGGTGAAGGCGATATTTATATCGCAGGCGGGACTGAAAGCATGACAAGGGCGCCGTACGTCATGGCCAAACCTGAGAGTGAATTTCCGCGGGGTTCAATGGAGCTTCAGGATACAACGATCGGATGGCGTTTCACGAATGAGAAACTTAAAGAAATGTATGGCACGGATTCCATGCCTCAAACGGCTGAAAACGTCGCAGGGCGTTTTTCGGTTTCGAGGGAGGACCAAGATCGATTCGCGTTTCAAAGCCAGCAAAGAGCGAAAAACGCAGTGGAAAATGAGCGTTTCATTAATGAAATCGTACCTGTTCGATATACGGATCGTAAAGGGAATGAGGTCATTTTCGATAAAGATGAACACCCCCGTCCTGACACGACCATCGAAAAGTTGGAAAAACTCAAACCAATCTTTAAAGGTGGAAGTGTAACGGCGGGTAATGCTTCAGGTGTAAATGATGGAGCCTCGGCATTACTTTTGATGAGTGCAGAAAAAGCACGGGAGCTTGGATTAAAACCTCTGGCAAAATATGTTGTAGGGGCGGTAGCGGGCTTAGAACCATCCATTATGGGCCTTGGTCCAATTTATGCCACTAAAAAGGCATTGGAGAGAGCAGGTTTGACGATTGAAGACATCGGGCTAGTGGAATTGAATGAAGCATTCGCTTCCCAATCCGTGGAGTGCATCCGCCAATTGAAATTGGATCAGGAGAAAGTGAATGTCAACGGCGGGGCAATAGCGTTTGGCCATCCGCTTGGTGCAAGTGGGGCGCGCATTTTAACAACACTTGTCCACGAAATGAAAAAGCGGAAAGTACGCTATGGTCTTGCGACGATGTGTGTAGGCGTTGGCCAAGGCGTATCCGCCATTATAGAAAATATTGAAAATGATGGATGATGGGCCCTTATTAGTTTTGTTTACTAAGGGGCATTTTTTAAAAAAGGGGGAAGAAACATGTCAAATGTTATTTATAAAGTGGAAAATCAAATCGGCTATATAACAGTGAATCGACCCGACGTATTGAATTGCTTCGACTATGGGACACTTTCTGAACTGCAGGAAGTCATCGATGCAGTTTATGCGGACGACGATATCCGTGTCGTCATTTTCACGGGTGCAGGGGAAAAAGCGTTCAGCGCAGGAGCGGATTTGAAGGAAAGGAAGACTTTGAATGATGTGGAAGTAAGAAGGAACGTTAAATCGATTCGCGATGTTTTTAATAGTATAGCAGGGCTTCCGCAGCCAACGATAGCTGCCGTCAATGGATATGCATTGGGGGGAGGCTTTGAATGGCTGCTTTCATGTGACTTTGCAATTGCTGCAGAAGGTGTTTCTTTGGGGCTCACTGAAACTAGCTGGGCCATTATTCCAGGAGCAGGCGGTACACAGCGGCTGCCTAGGTTGATTGGGGAAATGAAAGCAAAGCAATTAATATTCACTGCTAAAAAATTGACTGCAGAAGAGGCATGTCGGTTAGGGATCCTTTTGAAGGTCGTGCCAAGGGATCAACTTATGGCAGTCTGTGAGGAATTGGCAGCCGATATCATGAAAAATGGGCCGATTGCAGTCAAACAAGCCAAATATGCGATTACCCAAGGAATGAATACAGACTTGCAAACTGGAATGGCCATAGAGGGAAAAGCCTATGAATTGACCATCCCGACTCAAGACAGATTGGAAGCACTCCAAGCATTTAGTGAACGGAGGAAAACGCATTTTACGGGTAAATGATATTGCGGTTTCATTTTAAAAAGATATAATAACAATTATGTCGTCCGTATGAAATTAGTAACAATGTGAGAATGAGGTGAGAAAAATAGGAACTAATACGCAATCCATGATTTTTACGATTTACGGCGATTATATCCGTAACTATGGAAGTAAAATCTGGATAGGCAGTTTAATTCGGTTATTAAAGGAATTCGGTCATAATGAGCAGGGCGTACGTGTAGCCGTTTCACGAATGGTCAAGCAAGGGTGGATTCAGTCAGAGAAGCAGGGAAATAAAAGCTATTACTTTTTGACCGATCGCGGTGTACAGCGAATGGATGAAGCGGCGAATCGCATTTATAAGATGAAACCAAATGATTGGGACGGAAAATGGCGTGTCTTAATGTATACGATCCCTGAAGATAAGCGGCAATTACGGGATGATTTTCGTAAAGAATTAATATGGAGCGGGTTTGGCAGTTTTTCCAGTGGTTGCTGGATTTCCCCTAATGATTTGGAGAAACAAATCCATCGCTTGATTGAGAAATATGACATTAATGAGTATGTAGACTTTTTCATTTCAGAGTACAAGGGCCCAAAAGAAAATCAATCGCTTGTCGAGAAGAGCTGGCATTTAGAAGAGATTGAAAATAAATATGAAGAATTCATCGAGAAATACAGCAAGCAATTCATCGTTCATCAAAGCATCATTAGCAGGGGGGAAATGTCCGATGCTGATTGTTTTGTGGAACGAACGAACTTGGTGCATGAATACCGTAAATTTTTATTTATCGATCCGGGCCTGCCAAAGGAACTTCTGCCTTCAAAGTGGAATGGGAATCATGCTGCTCTTTTATTTAGCCAGTATTATCAAGTCTTGGCTGAACCAGCTAGCCGTTTCTTTGAAAGCGTATTTCAGGAAAACAATGATTTATGCCGGAAAGACGAAACCTATGATGCTAAAGATCATCCTCTTATCATCAAGTGAAAAAGAGCTTCAGCCAGTTGCTAATGACGACTTGCCGAAGCTCTTTTCTACATTATTATATTCAACAAAGACAACAGGGAATTTCTCTTTGTGATAATTAATCAAGTATCCCTTTGAAGTCCTTTCCTTTTTGAACATATGTATCAATCGAAAGTTGGATCAATTCAAGATCCTTATCATTCAATCTGCGAACCACTTTCCCTGGGGAGCCAACAACCAGCGAACGTGGAGGTATGCTTTTCCCGGAGGAAATCAATGTATTCGCACCGACAATGCATTCCTCGCCGATTTCTACATTATCCAATATCGTTGAACCCATGCCGATAATGGATCGTTTGCCAATTTTACAACCATGTAGGATAACGTTATGACCGACAGTCACTTCGTCTTCAATGAAAACTGGGCATCCTTCAAATAAATGAATGGTGGAATTATCTTGAATACTGCATTTATCTCCTATTGTGATTGAATCTTCATCACCGCGCAGAACGGAGTTAAACCAAATGGTCGATTCTTTCCCAATCGAAATATCACCAATTAAATGAGCGCCGGGTGCAATGAAAACGGTTTCGTGAATAGAAGGTTTCTTATTATTGTACGGAATAATCATAGTCTCGCTCCTTTTGGAAAAGTCAGAATTGTTTTTCTAATGAATATAGTATAACATTAATTGGACAGGGAGGGATAAAAGTGAAATATATTTGTGAACTTTTTTCGATAAAATACCCAATTATTCAAGGGGGCATGGGAAATATAAGCAATGCAAGTCTTGCGGCAGCAGTATCCAATTCAGGGGGCCTAGGGACAATAGGGTGCGGTACCATGAATCCCGAACAGGTAGAAGCCATCATTCTCGAAACCAAAGATAAAACCAATAACAATTTCGCATTGAATATTCCAATCAATGTTAGTCCATATACAGATGAGTTAATCAATCTTGTCCTTAAGCATGATATACCTGTAGTATCCTTATCTGCAGGAAATCCTGCCCCTTTCATTCCATTATTGCAAAAAAAGAATATAAAAGTGATAGCCATAGTCGCATCGGTCAAGCACGCGCAAAAAGCGCAAGCTGCAGGGGCCGATGTGTTGGTTGCGGAAGGGTTTGAAGCTGCCGGCATCAATTCGAACCTGGAATTGACGACCTTTACACTCATTCCGCAAATTAGCAAGCATGTGACGCTGCCAGTTTTGGCAGCTGGCGGAATCGGCAATGGACAGGGGGTGGCAGCTGCATTGATGCTGGGAGCTTCAGGAGTCCAGTTAGGAACCAGGCTGATCGCTACACAAGAAGCACCGTTCCATCCATCATATAAACAGAAATTAATCGAAGCGATGGGTGATGATACGTTTATATTGGGCAGATCCGTTGGACAGGTCAGAAGAGTATTGAAGGATCCATACACGGAAAAAGTTCTGGATTTGGAAAAACAGGGACTGTCTCCTATGAATTATCGTGAAATGACCTCCGAAGTCCATCATATTAATGGTGCAATGAACGGGGATGTTAACAATGGTTTTATGAACAGCGGCCAGGTTGCCGGATTGATTGACAATATACCCACGGTTAAGGAATTACTTGATGGCATGATGAAAGATGCCAAAAAACAAATGGAGGATGGATTGAGTAGGCTTTCCACCCCCTTTATGATTTGAGAACTAGCGTTAGGTACCAATCCGGTCATTAGTGATTCCCATGGTAAACCACCGAAAGCTTTATTATGGAAAATTGTTAATGTATTTGTGATACAATGGAAAATGAACTTTTTGAAATTAAGGGGTGCCCGAATTCAATTTGGGAGCACCCCTTTTCATATGTAAAAAAAGTTAGAAAAGGGGAAACCTCTATGGAAACTTTAATAATGGATATGATTGAAGCGTTTAAATCTTTATCCTATTTCGGTGTTTTGCTAGCTTTAACTTTTGAATTCATTCCTGCTGAAATAGTCTTGCCACTGGCCGGATACTGGGTTTATCAAGGTGATATGAATCTATACTTGACTATACTTGCCGGTTCGCTTGGTGGGGTAACGGGCCCATTGACGCTTTATGCTCTAGGTAAGTATGGCGGAAGGCCGCTTGTATTAAAGTTTGGGAAATACTTTCTGATCAAAGATGAGCAGTTGAACAGGGCCGACCGCTTTTTTGAAAGGTATGGTGGGGGAATTGCCTTCTTTGGACGGTTTGTACCAGGAATTCGTACCGCTGTCTCGCTGCCATGCGGAATATTGAAAATGAGTATTTGGAAATTCATTTTATATACCTATATGGCGATGCTTCCTGTAACAAGCGTTTATGTATATCTAGGGTATAAATTAGGACCGAAATGGGAGCAGGCAGGAGCCATCTTTTCACAATATGCTAATTTCTTGCTTATCCCCATCGGACTTATAGTCATTTGGTTCATTATGAAGACTCAAAAACAAAGACAAAAACTAAAAGTCAATCAATGACAAAGAAGGCGCCATAATCAGGCGCCTTTTTCATTATGTCATTATTAGCAGAATCCTTCTTTTGTTCGCTTTGTAATAAAAATATTCAAAGACTAGTAAGTGCCAAATTTTGTCTTACACAAATTAAATAATCAGTAAAATTGTTCTTTTCTTTTGTGCTAAGCCTTCCACTTATTCATGTATAAACCAAAGTTTAGCTAGAATTTCTTTTCCCTTTTGAGTTATATATATCTTCTCACCATTATCTGTTACTAGTTCATCTAGAATAAGTACATTTAGGGTTTCTGCAATAGAATTCTCGTCGTAACCAATTAGTTCTTTTAATTCAGTTAAATGGAGAGAATGGCATCTGTGATGCCTTTTAAATCATCTGATACAAATAATAAGATTTCTTCCGCACCATGTTCTTTAATGTCTTGAAGAATCTATTTCCATACGCTCGATGAGATCGGCAATTTCAGAGGTTGTCACGCCTTTTGAAACATATGAATCACGAATGCTTCTAGTGTATCGTTTGAACGACGATAGGGCGCTACGGTTTGTTGTTTAAATTCTCCATTACGATCTCGATGGATAGCAAGTTGAAGATCTCCAAACTCAGTATGCAGATACGCGTATAGGAACCATTTCTAGAATTGCCAGAGTTAAAGCCAATCCGGTCATATTTTTCGTAATCTAATGTTAGTTCGCTCAATAAGAGCGTGTAGACAGCCAATTCTAAATGGCTACGAAAAGCCTTCGTAATATCTTCGTTTTTACTAGAGCTTGGACAATATCTGTTGTAAACTGATTCAAGGGAAGACCTCTTTTCTTTGAATTGTGTTGTGGTGACTTAATTCTACAAGAAAAGGTCTTCCTTTTTCTATTTATTCATTTACACAAGATATTTTACGCTCTCTTACAATCACCTCACAAGGGTTATGTACTCAATCGAGATATTGTAGATAGCATGGAGAGAACCATTAAAGCTAATAGAATACTAAATATAACAGGCCTCTCTTTTCTTAAAATAAAACATAGGAATACACTAATGAAACCAATCTTATAGACTAGATCTAAAATGAGATTGTCCAAAAGGAAACTCATTATCATAATTATTACAGAGGGGAAAAGAAGTCCTTTTTTTATTGAATTTAAGACACCTCTAAGTCCGTTTTCTTTTGTCTTCCAATTTCCAATTAGATTATCTGATTTAACTGTAGTAATAGAAATATCTAAATCCCCATTAAACTTTACATATGCTGGTTGCAAATAAGGAGCGTTACCATTCAAAGATTCTTGTCCCCAATAAAAGGGCGCATCATTAATATAAAACGGTTGAAGCAACATTGATTTGTCCACACTATCATTATAAGAAGGTGAGAGTTTTATTTCTGCATCTCTAGAAAAAACAACTCGTTGTTCCTCTGTTTGGCCAAAATATTTTTTCCAATGCATGGTCTTTATGTTACTAGTTAAAAAACTAAAGCAATTTTTTCTTAGTATATTGGCCATACTTGTGTCTACCGGAAACCAGCCCACACCGGATAAAAAAATTTCGTTCCAAGCATGACCATTCATTTTTCCATCTGACCATCCACCAAAAACCGTCCTTGTGGGTATCCCAATAGATCTACATAATGAAGAAAATAAAAAGGAGAACTCTCCACAATCTCCTTTTCTTTCTTTTAAAAAAGATAGTGTACCTCTACTAATCGGAGGATATTTATATTTGTAGCTTTTCACAATATGTTTAAAGATTTCATATGCTTGATCTTTTTCGCTCTTTTCACCTTCAGTAATTTTCTTTGCAAGAGTTGTTGTTTCTTCATTAATAGGAGAGAGAATGGTATTTCTTAAATAATATTTTTTTTCTTCATTTGTCAATGAAGTACCATGATTTTCGGGCTTATACCAGTCCACATCAAAGTTAAAATGTATTTTCTCATTTTTTTGGAGGACGAAATAACTTAAAATCTCACCTGTTGGAACATTATGTACTTGTTTAGTTTTTTTTGATTGTTTGATGACTTTTTCCGGAAGTATCATCCATAATTCCACTTTATTACTTAGTGTGTTTTCATACCAATAATCAATATTTATAGACTTCTTCAATCATATACATCTCCAGTTTGAACTTATTTTCTTATTGTTGATTTTACGTCGACTTTGGATCAAGCTCCAACAGCTTTACCTACTCCTGTCGCTACTCTTACTCCTGCTTGTGCAACTATAGCTGCGGTACCAATTGCTGCTATAGCAGGAAGAACTTTCGGCACAACAGCGGATGCTTGTTGTGCGCCTTCGAAATTACCACTTTCTACTAAATGCCAGTAGAAACACCCAGTAAATAAAGCTAGAACGACAAGAAAAAGACAAATAAATTTTTTCTTCAATATTAATAACTTTCTTTATTGGTATATTATTGAAGGCATATCCATTATTATACTAACGAACGAAACTAAAATAGTCAGCTTAATATATTAGAATTTTTAAATAATTTTAGACAAAATTCGACTTGAATTTGTACTACGATGAGAAGTGTAATTGAGCGATGTGTGGCTTTTGGACGTCAAGCTTGGATAGATAAGAATCAAACTACTCTAGATCGTTAGAGCCCATTCTAGAAACTTTGAAGGATGGTACAACGCATCATTTCGCTGGGAAAAAAGGACGCGAGTATATTGGAGGGAACGTACTTATGAGAAGTAAACATATTAGAAATACCGAAGGTGTTAAAAAACACGCACTAATGAAAAGCCAAGAGGCATCTCAAAAGATGGACCAGGCTAAACATCGTCTTATAAAAACGAAAGCTAAAATTAACTTTAAACAGGTTGCGATGGAATCAGGTGTATCTAAGGCATTTCTCTATAACAATTAAGAAATACGAAACCGAATTGAAGGATTAAGAAAGCACAAGAAGGGTTGAATTCTCCGCAAACTATAAAACGTAATATGACGGATGCCAGTAAAGATTCTTTTATCGCTGCTAAAAATAACCGAATAAAAAAGCTTGAAGAGGAAAATAAACTCTTGAAAAATGAATTATTGAAACTACGTGGTATAGTCTACGATAAATTTTGAAGATAAAAACTAAGCTAATTAAAAGGATAATTGAAAGGACAGGACATTAAAAATGGACATTAGAAAACCTAACGATGCAGAACTTAAAAAGGTTATGTTACTTTCCCCAATAGCTGTATTAGACGGCACATTGGGTGAAGTAAAACCTACTACTGAAAAAATTAAACAACTTGTTGAACCACTATTGGATAAGGGAAGTTATTATTTAATAGCAACAGAAGATGATGTTTTAATGGGCTGGATTCTTATTGGAACAAGCAAAGACCAATTTACTGATAAGAAAAATGGATTTATTTATGAACTATTTGTTTTAGAAAAATTTAGAGGGAAAGGGATTTCCAAACGGTTAATGACAACTGGCATTGACAATCTAAAACAAGCTGGATTTACAGAGGTTCGTCTAAGTGCATTTGCTGGGAATCAAGCTATTAAACTGTATGAAAAATTAGGATTTGGAGTAAGAACCGTTACTATGAGTTTGTCCCTTAAATATAGCTGACATTGAGCATGTCCAAAGATAAATGACACGGTTGAATATGGACATTGTAGATAGGATTTATTGACAAGGAAGAGGCATAATGTATTGGTTTTACTACATTTTTCATCCCCTTTCGCTAACATAGAATTTTCTGGACAGATGGAAGTCAGTTCTTAATTTGCAGCAAAAGAGATGAAGTGTATTCAAATTGTGTCTAAACGTACGATTTTACAGAAACCTTTTATTTCAATAAATATTTATTTAAACTATATAGCGTTTATGTTTATCAGTTTAGGACCGAAATGGGAGCAGGCAGGAGCCATCTTTTCACAATATGCTAATTTCTTGCTTAACCCCATCGGACTTATAGTCATTTGGTTCATTATGAAGACTCAAAAACAAAGACAAAAACTAAAAGTCAATCACTGACAAAGAAGGCGCCATGATCAGGCGCCTTTTTCATTATGTCATTATTAGCAGAATCCACCGTAGCCGCCGCCGTAGCCGCCGTAGCCGCCACCATAGCCGCCACCGCAACCACCGCCGCCGAATCCCCAACTGCATCCAATGATGACTAACAGGATAAATAATACGATCAGCAGAGCAAACCCGTTATCGAAACCGCCGCAACCGCGACCGTCGTCACAACATTCATTTCTATGTCCACCCATTCAATTTCCTCCTCATACATATTATGGAATTGCATACCTAGCAAAACATCTTTACCGGGAATACTTCATACTATGTATTATAGGCCGAAGTGTTTGCTTATTCATAAAAAATGGGCGTTGGCAAATCGGGAGAATAAGCCCGAATATTTTTTGATCTCGTTTAAAATGTTATAATATACCATGTGGAATATGGGGAAGGGAGCTGAACTTAGTCATGAAAGTTGCCATTATAACGGATGTGCATGGTAATGCTTCAGCGCTAAAAGCCGTTTTAAGAGTTATTGATCAAAGGGACGATATAGATCATATCTATTGTTTAGGAGATATGGTTGGAATTGGACCGGATACAAATGAAGTCCTTGAACTATTATTTGCAAGAAATGATTTGTCGATGCTAACTGGAAATCATGATGAAGCTGTCCTGGCCATCATTAACGGGGAGCCGCATCCGGACGGTCATATTCACGTAAAGGAGCATCATGAATGGATAGCTGAAAGAATGCATCCGAATTTCATAACCAAACTGGAAAAATTGCCTCGCACCATACAGCATATCATTAATGATCACTCCGTTTACTTCACCCATTATCACATGGAATCGAAGAAATTGGATGAACACATAAGCCAAAATCCTTTTAGTAAAATCGTTGACCCGAATTTAATTAACTTAGAAATGCTTTTCAAAGATCATCACTACGATTTAATTGGATTTGGACATCACCATCCTATCCACCTTTTTAGAAATGACCGAACGATATTCCTGAACCCAGGATCTCTTGGCTGTAATGGTGAACCAGTTGCCCCTTATGCCCTTGTTACGATTGAAAATACTGGTATCCAGATAAAGCTTGAAAAAGTAAACTATGATAATTCATCGTTCCTGTTATCGTATAAAAGCTTACAAGTTCCCGAGCATGAATTCATTATCCGGGCCTTCCATGGCGGACAACAGGCCTAATACGTTTATAAATGATGAAATAGGGGGAAATGTTCAGCATAAAGGTACATGCCTGGGGATACGATAATAGCAAAACATGATGATACTGGAGGCAGGGTATGAAGGAAAAAGAACAGGTAAATCAAGAGCAAGAAGTGATGGAAGAGCATAGTCTTGTCTGTAATAATGAATTGTTTAATAAAGATTTATACGCCATTGTCGATGATACGATGCAAGAGGAAAGGTAAACTGGAAAAAACGCTGCAGAATTCTCTGTAGCGTTTATTTTTACTTTAAAATGGTTGAAGGCAGATTCTTGATTTACGCATAATGGTCACGGCCAACCTATTTCCTGGACTCTTATTACAGCAGTGAACCCGCGAATTGAATCATTTGAAACCATTCTGGATTTATCCCATACTATATATAAGTTTAAAATCCGAGAGGAGGAATGGCATGGGACATCATCATGGTCAATCCGATGAACATGGGCACGGACACCACCATCATTCTAATAATAAAAAAGCATTGTTGGCATCTTTCTTATTAATCTCCACATTTATGGTAGTCGAGGTTATTGGGGGATTCATGACAAATAGTCTGGCTTTACTGTCAGATGCAGGTCACATGCTTAGCGATGCGGCAGCTTTAGGACTTAGTTATACAGCGATAAGGTTGGGGGAAAGGAAAGCGACATCGTCCAAATCGTATGGATATAAACGGTTTGAAATAATTGCTGCTTGCTTGAATGGATTGACCTTGATCGTTATATCCGTATTCATTTTCATAGAGGCAATTAAGAGGTTCGTGGATCCCCCTGAAGTGCAAAGCTTGGGAATGCTAATGATTTCAATCATCGGCTTACTGGTTAATATCATTGCGGCTTGGATTTTAATGAGCGGAGATAAGGAAGACAATTTGAATGTACGGAGTGCTTTTTTACATGTGATTGGTGATATGCTTGGATCGGTGGGTGCCATTGCTGCTGCACTCTTGATTTATTTTTTCGATTGGGGAATAGCAGATCCGATTGCGAGCGTCATAGTCGCGGTTTTAATTATTATTAGCGGTTTTAGGGTAGTGAGGGATTCTTTCCATATCTTGATGGAGGGCACACCCGACCAAGTCGATATGGATGAAGTGAAAGCATCCTTGCTGGAATTGGTCAGTGTTTCCGAAGTCCATGATCTCCATATCTGGACGATCACCTCTGGTTTTTTGACAATGAGCTGCCATGTTGTCATAGATGCGAGCGGTAATCACGATTCAGTTTTAGCAGAAGCGCAAAAACTTCTTCACGATCAGTTTGGCATTGAACATAGCACGATTCAAGTAGAAAGACAGGAAGTAGGCTGTCCGAATCCACACGAGACATGTAATTGAAAAAAAGGGCTGGCTCATGTTAGAGCCAGCCTCTTAAGAGTGTTTTGGGCAAGCAACTTTATATATCCCTTTCCATATGACTTTTACCGAACATTTAGAAGCCATACCTGTTAAAATGAATCGAGATTACTTGTACAAAATAAGTTGGAAAATACTAAGTAAAAACATTGGTGAATTTTACTGCGAACATAATCCTGACACATTAAAAGAGTAAGATTGAGGAAAAAAGCTTTGATGATTTTAATAATTAGCATATACAAAATTATTCCACTATAATTCAGGAAGGAGGAATCCCTATATGAAGAAAATTCTTGTAGTAGAAGATGAAATTGCCATATCGATGGTATTGAAAGCATATTTGGAGCGTGAAGGTTTTAATGTAGTCCAAGTATACGATGGACTAAAGGCCATTCCGGTTTTTGAAGAAACGAAGCCAGACCTGGTCCTGCTTGATGTCATGCTGCCTGGTAAGGAAGGCTGGGATATATTGATGGAAATACGGGAGGAAGATACATGTCCGGTTATCATGTTGACTGCACTCACAGATGTCGATTACAGATTATCGGGATTCAAGTCAGGTGCGGATGATTACATCTCCAAACCATTTGTTGCCGAAGAAGTCGTGGCCCGGGTGCATGCAGTTTTAAGAAGGTCCTCATCGGTTGTTGCGGAAGATGATCATGTACATGAGTTTGGGAGTTTAACCATCGATGATCAGTCGTATATGGTGCATTTGAATGGGGAAGAAATAAACTTGACGCCGCGTGATTTGTCGCTGCTCATTTTTTTCGCTAAGCACCCTAATCAAATTTTCACGAGAGAACAGCTGCTCGATCAAGTGTGGGGCATGGATTATGATGGCAGTGACCGTGCGGTGGACCTTGCTATCAAACGAATCAGGAAGGCGATAGATGCATGGCCTGTAACTGAGGGGGAAATAAAAACATTGCGTGGATTGGGGTATCAATTGAGTGTCTATGAAAATTAAAAAAAGAACCACTTTACAACGCTATTGGACTAAGAGATACGTATTGACCTTGATTTCAGGTTTGATATTATTATCTGTTTTTTCCTTGTGGTGGATGGAAAAAACAGCTTTGGAATATAGGCTTAGCCTGCTTAAGTACTTAGCTGATGAAACATCCGATCGCGCGATAAAGGAAAATGGTCAGATTGTCGTTGGTCCGGTCCTTTCGGAGATTGTTGAGGAAAGGGAGAAAATCCTTCATCTGAACCAACAGCCAATCATCTATATCGTCGACCCTGATGCCAACATCATTTATACGATGCCTCAATTGTATATTGATCCGAATGATAATAAGCTCCCAGACGTCATTATGAAAAATAGGGAGTTAGTCCAGAAGGTCAAGATTTCCGACAACAAAGTATATGTCGTCAAATCACCCATTACGTTTAACGATGAGACGAGAGGTTGGGTGGTCATTGCGCAGGAAGAAGGGGCATTGAAGGAAATCAACCAAGATCATGGCTTGTTGGCGATCATGATTGGAGGCCTTCTAGTTCTGGGGACGGGAGTCATTTATTTTCTTTCCAGGCAGATTTCGCGGCCAATCCAAGATGTAGCTAACGCCGCTGTCCAGGTTCGTGAAGGCAACTATGATATCCATTTCAAAGAGGAAGAGGAAATCAAGGAAGAAGAAATTTATGAACTGATAGAATCGTTTAAGGAAATGACAAATCGATTGAAGGTCATGGAGAAGTTGCGGGCGGAGTTGCTTGCAGGTGTAACCCATGATTTGAAAACGCCAGTCACTTCCATTAGCGGACTTATACAAGCGGTTAAGGATGAGGTCGTTACAGGAGAGCAAAGTAAGGAATTCCTCGATATTTCTTTAAAGGAAACTCAACGTCTACAAGGTATGATAGAGGATTTACTTAATTATAATGCCATATCGGCAGGTGCTTTTAAAATTCGGGTGCAGAAAGAGAATATCAATATATTTATCAAGGAAATTGCCTATCGCTGGCAAGTGACCCAGGATGATCAAGCGTTCGCTTTTGATATAAAAGTTCCTGATGAACCGGTCTTTGGTCAAATTGATTCATTGCGGATGCAGCAAATCGTCATTAACCTTTTGAATAATGCCAGGCATGCACTTGATGGCAACGGGAAAATAACGATTCACCTTTATGAAACGGATGAAGAACGAATCTGCATTGATGTACTGGACAGTGGCCGGGGAATCCCAAAACATGAACAACAATATGTGTTCGAACCATTTTATCGTGGTGAAAACAAAAAGTTGAAGGTACGCGGTTTAGGTCTGGGACTGCCATTCAGTAAGATGCTCGCAAAAGCGCAAAAGGGAGATCTTGTGCTTAAGGAAAGCAATGAACAAGGCACCACCTTCACGATCGTTATGAAGAAAGCGGATCAAATATAAAAAAGGGTTGTCCATTATCGGACAACCCTTTTTATGCGACTGTGTACATGCTAACTGATTAAGCCAATTGGCTGATTGCACGCCATAACTGTACATGACGGACCTGCCTTGGAAGGAAGCGTCCCATTTCTTCTTCATTATATCCAGCATGCAAGTTCTTATGGTCGAAAATGATCGGCCGGCGAAGTAAATCCGGGTTATCTTGAATAAGCTTGCAAAGATCATTAAGTGGAGTATTATTTATATCGATATTCAAGCTTTTGAATTTTTTGGAACGGGTTGAGATGATTTCATCTGTTCCGCCTTCCGTTTTACGTAAAATCTCTTTTATTTCTTCAATAGAAAGAGGTTGGGAATATAGGTTGCGTTCATTGTAGGAAATTTCGTTTTTCTTAAGCCAAGATTTTGCTTTACGACAGGCTAAACTGCTTGGTGTAGTATAAATTGTAACCATTTAAAATCGACTCCTTCAAAATTTTAAAGTTTATTGGAATGAAATTATTTTTATATTTGTGATACTCTTACTTTAACGTTCCTATGTGTCAGCAAGATGTCAAGAAAAATAAACTTAAAAGTTATTTCAAAAGGAAAGGGAGAAAATGAAATGCAATCTGCCTTTAATGAAAAAAAAAGCGATTCGGTAATAAGGATGAACAGGGACCTGCATAGGCTGATATTTTACATGGATGTGCGGATAATACCATGACCGGGGATTTTTGGTCACCTGTCAGGCTATCGATACAGGTAGCGGGACTAGCGGGTATCCTTGTTTTCATTTTAGGGATTATCCTGGCGCGAATGATGGCAAAAAAGCAATTCAGGGGAAGAGTCCTGTTGGAAACAGCATTTTTATTGCCGCTCGTTCTGCCACCTTCTGTCGTAGGTTTTTTATTGATTGTGATTTTTGGGAAGAATGGAATGCCAGGCCAATTCATTGAAAGGGTTTTTGATCAGCCCTTAATGTTCACTTGGTGGGCGGCGGTCATTGCATCCACCGTGGTAGCTTTTCCGCTTATGTATCAATCCGCTAAAACAGGCTTTGAAGGTATCGATGAAGAAATCGAAAATGCAGCAAGAGTTGACGGGGCAGGCGAGTGGAGATTGTTCCTTTTTGTATCCCTTCCATTGGCAGTCAGATCCATCGTCACAGGTGCCATATTGAGTTCTGCACGTGCATTGGGGGAATTCGGGGCAACACTCATGTTTGCCGGAAACATCCCCGGACAGACACAGACCATACCAACCGCGATTTATGTCGCCATGGACTCCGGGAATATGACATTGGCTTGGCTATGGGTTGCTGTGATCATCGTCATCTCATTTATGATGCTTTTTGTCGTGACGTACATAAAATGAATGCTGTTTCTCAAATATGCTTATGAAAAGATGAGGTGCGGCTTCTTTGTCTTCTTTATGGATGAAGCCGTTTTTTTCATATAGCTTCCGTGCAGGCAGGTTCATTTTACCGGTCGAAACGGATATCTTTTCCCAGCCGCCTTGTAATTGAAGATCATTCAGAAGGGCATCCGCAATACCCTGACGAAAATAATCGGGATGAACGACCATTCTGCAAATCCGTATTAGTCTATTTTCTTTTGTATAGGATACCGCTCCAACCAAGGCATCACCTTCTAAAAAGCATATGAACGATTCATTACAATGTATGAATTGTTCATATGTTTCCAATAAAGGAGGGATATCGGCAAAGCCGATCAAATCCGCTTCCACCTTATAGGATTTTTTTTGAAGTTTAAAAAGCTGCTGGCCAAAATCGGAATCCAAGTCCCGAATTTTCATGATCAAATCATATCACTTCCTTTCATTACATTATAAAGGAAAAGGGAGATTATTGTTTCTTATCAGTCTGTGTTATAATCGACAAACAATATGAACTAATGAAATGAGGAAGAAATTTGTTAACATTTGAAGAAAAATTGAGCATCATTGAAACTTTTCCGGAATTACAGCGAAAAGACGTTTCATTGGGGCGTGTGAATTTCCATTACCCAGAAAGTGCCCAGGAGAAAAAGATAGTCGTTCAGCATTTGCATCCCAATGGAAATGGATTCGTTTACGCTGGCCATATGAGAAAAAAAGATACTGACCGTAAAGGATTTATCAATATCCGTGACTATAATGAAGCGGAATTAAAAGAATTGATCCAAAAAAGCATGGATTATCTTTCTGAACCTCCTGTTGAAATCGAAGAAGAGGAAAACGAGTTCGCTAGGTTGGAAGGAACATGGATTGGCCGTGAAAAGCAAGAGCTTTCACTTGAAAGGGAAGACCAGCTTTGGAACGTGTATTCAGGGTCGAATCTTGAGGAGTGTTTCGAGAGTCCAGTAGAGGCGGAGCGCTACTTATTGGACGAAGGTTTCCGTCAAAGCAAGAAGCGGAAAATGTAGAATTTTAGGATAATTTGTCGGTGGAATTACTACGATAATCTTGTTTTTTTTGGATTTTCCATGATATAATATGAGTAATTATTTTTGTTCGGAATAAGTTTGATAGAAGGATTTACTGTTATAGGATTCCTCTTGAAACATTATCCAGAACCAAAAATAGTAATAAAATGGATTTTTCCAAACACAGGAGGAACTATCATGGTACAAGGTAAAGTAAAATGGTTTAACGCAGAAAAAGGTTTCGGTTTCATCGAAGTTGAAGGCCAAGACGATGTATTCGTACATTTCTCAGCTATCCAAGGCGAAGGCTTCAAAACTCTTGAAGAAGGCCAAGAAGTTTCTTTCGAAATCGAGCAAGGCGCTCGTGGACCACAAGCAGCTAACGTTCAAAAATAATTGAACACATATAAAAAAAGACTCCGATACTGGAGTCTTTTTATTTTTCCCTGTAAGGGAAACCACGTTTATTCTTCATTTTTTTCGGCCATTCCCCTTAATGCTTTGTCCAATTTTTCTTCGATTCGTTTAGAACGATTATAATGCCCTGCCAGGAAAAAAACGATGAATATAACGAATACGACAAGCACTAACATAAACAGGATAGGGAGGAGCTGGACAATATTATCAGTCATGGTATATCTCCTTTTTTCCATCATTATACTTCATGTTTACCCTTACTATGATATTGGATGCCAATTTTTTAAAAAAACAACTGAAAGAAGGGACATGCGAAAATGCATATCCCTTTCAGTCAGTTCTGGAATAGCGAGGCGAACTTTTGAAGCCTGGGCAAGTCTGATTCTTGATACATCTGTTCTATCTTCAGTGTTACCAATAACTGGCTCTTGGCAAATAACATGTCACGGAAATGATCGACCGCCCCGCAAAAATGATTGTAGTTTGTTTCACCAGTCCCGAAGACTCCTGTTTTCAGATGAGCAATAGGCAGCTGCTCCAGTTCTTTGTAAAGGGCTGCTGATTTGGCAGGCAGCTCTCCATTTCCCCATGTATAGGTACCGACGATCAATGCATCGTAATCCGGCAATGTACGTAAATCGAATTCATGCATTCGAAATAGTCCAGCTCCAGGTAATAGGGAAGCGATGGCTTCAGCAAGAGCTTTTGTATTTCCTCCGGCAGAATGGTAGACAATGGCAACTTTATAGCTCATCGAATCCATTGCTGGCATTTACTTGACTGTAGGTCCTTGATTTCTGTTCGAAGAAATCGGTTTTGGTAAGGCCGATTGATTCATCATCGAACGTTTTGATCCATGGCATCGGGTTTTCGCTATACTCTTTATACAAGTTTTCAAGGCCTAGCATACGTAACCGTTTGTTGGCGATATATTCGATGTATTCATTGAACTCTTCCAAATCGAGATCGGCTTTGGTTTGGATATCTTCAAGCATATATTCAGACCATTCCTTTTCGAGTTCGACGGCTTTTTCAATCGTTGTATAGATGAATTTCGTGTTTTCTTCATTATTTAACTCTGGATATTCATACATCAAGATTTGAACGAGCATTCCAATGAAATCGAAATGGACCATTTCATCGCGATGGATATAGGATATCATCGTAGCCGAGCCGGTCATAAGGTTCTGGCGTCCTAAATTATAATAGAAGGCGAAAGCCAGATAGAAATAAATCCCTTCGAGGTTCGTTGAATGGATCAGTGCCTCGAATAAATGCTGAGGGCTTGGATCGTCCACGAACTTTTGATAGGCATCCACGATCGGTTGATTACGCTTAATCACTTCCGGATGTTCTTTAATGCGGTCGAAAAGCTGTTTTTGCTTGCCTACCGGTATCAGGGAAGCAAGGATATAGGAATAGGATTCATTATGGATGGATTCCTGCTGGGCCATGTTTGCCAGGATAGCTTTTGCCGCAGGATCCTTTATGTACCGAAGGATTTCTACTAAAGTAGGCGTTTGTAGACTGTCCATTCCAGCAATCATCGTAAGGATATCAAGAAAAGCGTCCTGTATATCTTCGTCCAATTCTCCCCACTGCTTTTTATCCTGAATCATGTTCACGCTCGAAGGCTTCCAAAAGTTATTGATGAGCTGTGTATAGGTATCATAGAATTTCTCATACTGAATATCGTTCCAAAGGAGAAAGCCTGAAGCTTCTCCTTTGAAAACACCGGTCGCTTTAGTTGGATGCGTTGGTTCCAGCATCCGGATCTTTTTTATATGATTGGTCATTCGTGAAAACTCCTTTAAGAATAGATTACTAAGGTTATGATCGTCGTTAACTAGAACAGCTTTCGCAGGCATTGTCATATTCGGAAGAAGTCGAACGAACATAATACGTTGATTTCAACCCGGATTCCCACGCCGTTAAATGGATATCCAATAGGACCTTCGCTTTGATTGTGTTGTGTACATACAGATTAAAGCTGATTGCCTGGTCAATATGGCGTTGGCGGGCTGCATTTTGCCTGATGCTCTCCAGTTGGTCCAAATTAAAGCGGGTCTTTTTATAATATTCATACGTATTTGGCGTCAAGCCTGGTGCGGTCACCTTGAATTTGAAGTTTTTCTTTTCTTCGTAAAATTCAATTTCATACAAAGGATCAATTCCATCCGTTGAATTACCGATCTTAGCAGTCGATGAATTGGGGGCAATAGCCATTAAATATCCATTACGGGTACCGTGTTCCTGCACATTTGCTTTTAAATCCATCCATTTTTGATCTGTATAGTCACGAAGTTCGAAATATTCCCCTGTATGCCAATCTGATCCTTCGAAATATGGGTAGGATCCTTTTTCCTTGGCCAACTCGTTGGATGCTTTGATTGTTAAGTAAGCGATCTTTTCGTATAAAGCATCGGCATAGTGAACAGCCTCATCCGATTCCCAATAAATATTCTGAGTGGCAAGTAAATGATGCCATCCAAACGTTCCTAAACCAATTGCCCGGTAACGTTTGTTCGAGATGGATGCTTGCTTGACCGGAAGATTATTCACATCAATGACGTTATCCAGCATCCGGATCTGAATGGGAATTAACCTCTCCAAAACATCGCTGCTCACCGCACGGGGCAAGTTAATGGATGATAGGTTGCAGACAACGAAATCGCCGCTTTTACGGACCACAACGACATCTCCATCTTCTGTTTCATATTCATCCGTGATCGTCGAAGGGCTTAAGTTTTGAGCAATCTCCGTACAAAGGTTAGAACAATAAATCATGCCTTTATGTTTATTAGGATTCTTCCGGTTCACTTCATCGCGATAGAACATATATGGTACGCCTTCTTCTAATTGAGAAATCATGATGCTTTTCATGATGTCCATCGCATTGATTTTTTCAAAGCTATAGTTTGGAAGTGTACCATTTTCTGCGGCCTCGACAGCAAGTGCATAATGATTCCTGAAGCTTCCTTCGCCTTTCTTCTCGTCATAAAGATCTTCAAGTGAGAATCCAAGGGTTTGCTTGACGGTATGCGGATCGAAAAGATACCATTCTTTTCTGTCGCGTACAGCCTCCATGAACAAATCAGGAATACATACACCTGTAAAAATATCATGGGCTTTTAATCTGTCATCCCCGTTTTGCGTCTTCAAATCAAGGAAGCTCATGATATCTTTATGCCAGGCATCCAAGTAAATCGCGATGGCACCTTTACGTTGCCCCAATTGATCGACACTGACAGCTGTCTGGTTGAATAGTCGGATCCAGGGAGTAGTGCCGGAACTGTTTCCAGAGAAACCTCGGATATCAGAACCAAGCGAACGAATCTTACCAACGTAAAGACCTACACCGCCGCCGAATTTTGATACTTTTGCGGCATCGTAGTTAGATAGATAGATGCCGTCAATGGAATCTTCAATTGCGTCGATAAAACAAGAGCTTAACTGTCCATGCGTTTTACCTGCATTGGATAGAGTAGGCGTCGCAACAGTCATATAAAGGTTGGACATAGCCCAGTAAGCTTCTTTTATAAGTTGAAGGCGATGCTCCGTTTTTTCCATTCGCATGATTTCCATCGCGATGATCATGAAGCGCTCTTGAGGCAGTTCGTAGACCTTGTCTTTTTTGGGGCGGGCTAGGTAGCGATCGTTTAATAAGTAGATGCCTATGTAAGAAAATAATTTATCCTTTTCCGGGTCGATCACCGAACCCAATTCCTCAATTTCCGCTTTCGTATAAGAAGCTAGCAGTTCTGATTTATAAATGGGATAACGCTGGCCTTCTGAAAGTTGGGAGAGTTCCGTGATCAGTTCATAGAACGGGCCATAACTCATGCCTTCATAACCCCGATTGGCCTGTGCATCCCTATACATCGTATTCAATAGTTCTGCTGCAGCAACAAACGTCCAATCGGGAGCATCTATATCCACACTTTCAAGAGCGAGCTGAATCAGTTTTTTTGATGCCTGTTCATCGGTTGTGTCACTTTTGCGATCAAGCCATTTTATAAAACGCTTTTTGAACTTTTCCATATCGAGACGGCCTTCGAATTCCTTTGATAACATCTCAAGCTGGATTGAATTCGTTTCGGTGTCATTTTCGCTTATGGTAGAGTTATATGTTTGAGTCATTAATAATCCTCCTTGTAAACTTCCGTTAAAATAAAAAAACCGCCCAATGGATTGAGCGGATCAAACGATAGAATAAAAGAACCATGAAAAAATAGCCATTATACTATCGTTTCATCATCTCAATCCCCGAAGAATAAGAAACGTGAAAAAATCAAGGCAGGTCTCCTGACTCATGATCATCCTACTTTGAGTCCTTCCCATATAGAGAGCTATACAGTGGTTTCTCATTTCGTCACATTTACAGTTGCGGGGACAGTTCCGGGTTTACACCGGATTCCCTTTTCAGCCATCACTGGCACCTTGGATTATAAAATATTCTATATATAGTTATTATTGTTGTTTATGTAATCAATATCTAGTATTTCTGCTTATATTATCGTAAGCCATATACGATGATAATTCAACTAATATATTTGAAAAAAACCAACCCTTATCTATTGACAAAGTGAATGTAGAGGGATAGAGAATGAAAGATTTTATTGGGGAATGGGTAATTCGAGCACTGAATTTACGGGATTTTGTGTTAAAATAAAGTGTATAGTAATGGTGACTCTCCCTTATTGCGATAAGGGGATTCGCGGAAAAATATTTATGAAAAAGGAGATAAAATCTTGGAAAAAGTATTAGTTTTTGGACATAAAAACCCGGATACAGACACAATCTGTTCAGCAATCGCTTATGCAGATCTTAAAAAGCAGCTAGGAATCAACGCTGAACCAGTTCGTCTGGGTGAAGTGAATGGTGAAACTCAATATGCGTTGGACCAATTCAAATTCGAAGCTCCCCGCCTTGTGGAAAAAGTGGCAGGGGAAGCGGATGGCGTAATCCTGGTCGACCACAACGAACGCCAGCAAAGTGCAGAAGATATTGACCAAGTCCGTGTGCTGGAAGTTATCGACCATCACCGTATCGCTAACTTTGAAACAAGCGATCCTTTATATTACCGTGCGGAACCAGTTGGCTGTACGGCAACCATTTTAAATAAAATCTATAAAGAAAACGGCATTGAAGTCCCTAAAGCAATCGCCGGACTTATGCTATCTGCCATCATTTCCGATTCTTTATTGTTCAAATCCCCGACATGCACAGATCAAGACGTTGCAGCAGCTATGGAACTGGCTGATATTGCAGGAGTCAACGCTGAAACATATGGCTTGGAAATGTTGAAGGCGGGAGCTGACTTGAGCGACAAGACGATTGCCCAGTTAATCACTCTTGATGCAAAAGAATTCTCCATGGGAATGGCTAAAGTGGAGATAGCTCAGGTCAATGCTGTAGATCCAAACGAAGTTCTTGCTAAGCAAGCCGAAATAGAAGCAGCCATTGAATCGGTCATCGCTGCGAAGGAATTGGATTTATTCCTATTCGTCGTAACGGATATCTTGACCAATGATTCTGTGGCCTTGGCTCTTGGAAAAGCGGCTGATGCAGTGGAAAAGGCATATGACGTTTCATTGAACAATAACATTGCCGTCTTAGAGGGCGTTGTATCGCGTAAAAAACAAATTGTTCCGGTCTTAACGGACGTATTCAGTAAATAATATAGGAAAAGGAGTGCTCATTAAAAACTTTGGGCCCTCTTTTTCTGTACATCAAAAAAAGACTCAACCATCTATTTAAAGGTGTTTGAGTCTTTTTTCTTAATTTAAGGTTTCCTTTTCTTTTTCATAGGCGATGACAATCAATTCTTTATTGGCTTCCTCGGCGAGTTTGCTTTCAAAACTTTTCAGTTCATTCAATAAATCTGGTGACAGATTCGCTGCTGTATAATCCTGCTCGGATGTCATGCTTTTCGCTCCTTTCAAAAGGAAATATTTCATGTTATCTATTTTGTCGGTTTGAAAAGTTTCTATTCAGCAGAACTTTACTTCTTCAAGATATTTTACTTTCTGAGGTGGCGAGTTTTTCGAGCAATAACAAACTCTCCTCGTCTAGGCCTTGCACCTGGACAGGTATACCTTGAAGCTGATATTTAAGGACAACCGTATCAACAGCGCCGACTGCAGAAGCATCCCATATTTTAGAATGGGAAAAATCAATGATGACCGCTTCGGCTTTTTCCTTGAAATCGAACTTAGAAACAAAGTCCTGAACCGAGGCGAAAAATATTTGTCCGCTGATACGATAAGTGATTTTCTTAGCATGGATGTCTTCCGTTTTCTCAACAGCCACTTTAGAAATTTTAGCCGAGAAGAAAATCATGCTCAATAGCACTCCAGCAAAAACCCCTTTTGATAAGTCATGCGTATAAAGAACAATGAGGACTGTCACGATCATCACGGCTGCATCCGTCCTTGGAGCCTTGTTGAGCCGCTTTAGGGAAGACCAGTCAAAGGTCCCGATCGAAACCATGATCATGACTGCGACAAGTGCGGCCATCGGTATTTTAATAAGGACGTCATTCAATAATACGATTAATACCATAAGGAATGCGCCTGCTACAAAAGTTGAGAGCCGGCCCCTTCCTCCCGACTTAATATTGATACCGGATTGACCGATCATCGCACATCCTGCCATGCCGCCAAAGCATCCGGCGATGATGTTCGCAATCCCCTGGCCTTTGGCTTCCTTATTTTTATTACTGTCCGTGTCAGTCATCTCATCGACTATTTGAGCTGTCAATAACGATTCTAGCAACCCCACAAACGCAAGGGCTATGGAATAAGGGAAAATGATCGCCAAAGTTTCGAAGGTCAAAGGGATGTCTGGAAGCATGAACATCGGAAGCGCTTCGGTCAATTGCCCCATATCCCCAACCGTCCGCACCGTAGCGCCCGTAGTAACTGCAACGATCGTCATGAATATGATGGCGACCAGTGGTGAAGGAATGACTTTCGTGATCAGCGGAAAAAGATAAATGATAGCTAATGAAACGGCTGTCATGAGATACATAATCCATGTTTCGCCCACGAAATGGGTGAGCTGTGCCGTGAAAATCAAGATGGCTAGAGAATTCACAAAACCGGTCATGACTGGCTTTGGGATGAACTTCAATAATTTTCCGATTTTAAAGACCCCTAGTGAAATTTGCAGCAAACCAGTCAATATAGTTGCCGCAAGTAAATAGTTCAATCCGTGATCTTTAACAAGATCGACCATGACGAGTGCCATTGCTCCAGTGGCAGCCGATATCATTCCCGGTCTTCCGCCGACAAATGAGATGGCGATGGCAATGCAGAATGAGGCATATAGACCTACCATTGGGTCAACACCAGCAATGATCGAAAAGGCAATCGCCTCTGGAATCAATGCCAAGGCAACGACAATTCCGGAAAGAACATCTCCCCGCACGTTGCCGAACCATTCCTGTTTGTAAGCTGATGTATTCAAAGAAACACTCCTTCTTTCTTTTATATATGTGTGTTACTTTCTTTGTTAACGCACTAAATTATAGCATGTGACCTTCTTTCTATCTATATGGATATATCCAGGACTATTCATGCCTTAAGAAGGAAGCATTGATGCAAAAAGTGCTTGAGTTATCAGGTGGGGGAACCAAGGCTGAAGATGCCTCGATTTATCTATACGAAGAATCGGTAAACTATGTTTATAGGATCTCCAAAACTTTAGTAAACGATTATGGTAATGGGAGGAGAATGAATTACAGCCTATTTCCTTTTGTCTGAAAAATTGGGTGGGTTTCAGTTGCCGATTCTGTTGGTAGTGGTTCTCAAGACTGCAGAAATGATTTACATTGGGGCTGAAACTGGAAGAGGAGTCACTGCCTTACCATTCGAACCTGATTGTAAGGCAGGCAGAAAAAGCCTTGGAATGGGATCAAATGAAAGAACAACTGTATCATAAATATAAAGAAATCATCATGACTAAAAGGGATGGTATCCGTGGAAGGGAAAGTGAACTCGCAACTCCGTATAGGGAGGAGATATATCATTATCTTAATGGACAGCCATTTTCAAGAAGCTTTCCTTGGCGATACATATTGGGATGGGCACCACCATTAAGTGGCTATTCCTTATCAAAGATACTGGATTTACATGTTGGACATGTCACTTCTTTATAATGCTTGAACCTGATCTTTCGAAGGTCGCTTCTGGTCAACATTGCGAATACATTATATCTTGTGCCGCATGCACATGTATTTTTATCTTTAACGATGTGTCTCTCATCCGTAGCAGCTGAATAAATGGTTGGAAAAAACATATATAACCCTCTTTTTTCTAATTTTTAGGCAAATTAAAAAGGGGACGAAATAAATGAATAAGCGATCTAATCAAGATAAATCATGGCGGCCCGGCTGCCATGACAACTAAGTTGTTGGTTTAGGCCCGTGGCTTTGCGTCTTTTACTTTCATAAAATTTGCCTAAAATAATCTTAACATAAAATTGAAGTGCAGAAAAAATACTTATCAGTTTATGGGTGGGTAGGAAGATATTAAAGTAGTCAGCCTCAGCTAGGCCCTTCAGGCAGTTTGATTCATTTCTTTTAACCTATTTTTATAAAGCATGTTATTTCATTGATAGGCTTGAAAGTGACCCGTTTCAAATCATTTTCTGGTTTCCTTC
This sequence comes from Peribacillus sp. NPDC006672, assembly GCF_050274955.1. Classification (NCBI taxonomy): domain Bacteria; kingdom Bacillati; phylum Bacillota; class Bacilli; order Caryophanales; family Bacillaceae; genus Peribacillus; species Peribacillus sp. NPDC006672. The sequence continues at coordinate 430,325 of NZ_JBNNOR010000002.1, read as the reverse complement.
GATGATTCCGCATTCACAATAACTCTGATGCTTGATGATTATGTACTATTGAATAACGGCAACACTGCCTGGATCGGAATCTGACCAAAACAAAATCCAGTTCCAGATGTATCTGGCAATACGGCTGTATGTGCGTTAAACGATAAAAACCTGCTTCCATCTGGAAGCAGGTTTTTTCGCCCGAAGATTAATGTGATCTGGCCAGCTCCGGATTGCGGTGCATCGCGTAATAGAGGACTAGGCCGGCGATGAGGAGCAAGGTACTGGTCGTGATGAAAACAGCGGAGAATCCATAGAAACCAGCTACCATACCGCCCATTGCAGGTCCGATGATATTGCCTAAAAAGCGCAGGCTTGTATTGTACCCAAGTACTTCCCCCTGCATTGCGACTGGCGCTTCTTGGCGAATGTAGGCAATCCTTACAGGGATGATGCCGCCTATTGCCATGCCAAGTATGAAACGTACAAAAACAAGCTGCCAAAAATGATTGATGAAGGCGCCAGGCAAGTAGACAGTAGCGGTCAGAAAAAGAAGCAACACAAGAATCTTCACATGTCCATGCCGATCACCTATCTTGCCCCAGTGACGCGCCATCAATAAATTCCCTAGGCCTGCCGCAGAAAAGGCGATACCTGAATAAAATCCAAGATTGGAAGTTCCATGCAGCTCGCCAACGTATAAAGAAAGAATGGGCTGGATGCTGAAGTGGGCTACTTGAACAAGTGTCGAAATGAGCATGACATTCACTAGGATCGGATTCCGCATGATATGCGAGAGAACCTCCTTGCTTGTATAGCTCGACTTTGTTCCCTTTTGCCGTTCCATTTGATACTCCTTAGTTGCAAAAACTAGAAGTCCAGAGATGAAAATGGTGATAGAGGTGAATTTAAAGGCGGTTGAATAGCCGAGTGTGTCTGCAAGAATGCCGCCAAGCAATGGTCCGAAAAGTGAACCAGTTATATTACCCGTTTGCAGTGTTCCCAGTACGCGTCCGGCAATCTCTTTCGGAGTCTGCGTTGATATGAAGGCCTGTGACATGGAAATGAATCCAGTGAATATTCCCGTGAACATCCTTAAGACGAATAGCTGCCAAACATTTTCAACGAATCCCATCAAGAAGATGGACAGTCCCATCCCAAAGGCACAGGCAATCAAGATTTTCTTCCTGCCATACCGGTCGCCAATCCGTCCCCAAATAGGAGAAAATAAAAAGGCAGTCACAAAAGTGATACCAAATGTCCATCCGGACCAATGCTGGATATATTGGGTCGAATAATCCCCGAATGTACCAATGTATAAAGATATGAATGGAAGAACCATCGTCATGCTTCCGCCGATGAAGAAGTTGGCGAACCACATGATGAAAAGATTCCGTTTAGCTACTTTATGAGCATTCATTTTACATGCAACACTTCTTTCCTCCGAAAAAACTTCGGGTTCCTAAATAATAGTATACAGAAATTAACTAATTTATTAAACGAATTTGATTTCAGTTTACAAAAACTGGTTTTTTAATGAATGTGCAAATGATATAATGTGAAAATATTGATTTTTCAGAAAAGTTAGATAAAACAAAAGGGAATTAAAGGAGTTTTTTACATGTTAACTATTTTAGGATTTTGCATGATTTTAACGTTTCTGGTATTAGTCATCACAAAGCGTCTATCCGTAGTCGTCGCTTTTATCCTCACGGCGATAGTTTTTGGTGTGGTTGGCGGGTTTGCATCTGAAATGGGAGATATGATGGTGGCAGGTATTTTAAAGGTGACACCAACAGCAGTCATGATTGTTTTTGCTATTTTATATTTTGGTTTAATGATTGACGTTGGTTTATTCGAGCCCATGATCGCTAAAATACTGAGTTTTGTAAAAGGCGACCCGCTAAAGGTTGTCATGGCAACTGCCATTATAACCATGTTGGTAGGTTTGGATGGGGATGGTTCTTCCACATTCATGATCACGGTTTCGGCCATGCTGCCGCTTTATATGAAATTAGGAATGAACAGACTTGTATTGGCCTGTGTCGTTGGTTTAGGTGCTGGGGTCATGAATATGATTCCTTGGGGAGGACCTTTGGTGAGAGCGGCCGCGAGCCTTCAAGTTCAAGTATCGGAGTTATTCATTCCTCTCATTCCAGTCATGATTTGCGGGCTTTTATGGACACTTCTTTCGGCATATGTACTTGGCAAAAAGGAAAGAGAGAGATTAGGAGTCAGGTCGATGGGGAGGACCATGCCACCTGGTATGAGTGAACAGGCTGCAGCTGTTGAAACCACACCTGAAGGAACATCCAAGTTATTTTGGTTTAATTGGATCTTGACGATTTTACTGATGGTATTGCTGGTGATGGAAGTGCTGCCAATCCAAATCCTATTTGCCTCCGCTTTTGCGATTGCGTTATTTGTTAACTTTCCGAACCCACAAGAACAGCAGGAAAGGATTTTAAGTCATGCCAATAGTTTTGTGATGATCTGTACACTCATTTTTGCTGCAGGGATATTTACGGGTGTATTCACAGAAACGAAGATGATGGACTCGATGGCAGCTTCAATCGTAACCGTCATTCCGGATTGGCTTGGGGCACATTTGCCGCTGGTCGTAGCGCTTACGAGCATTCCGATGGGGTTCATTTTTTCACCTGATGCCTATTACTTTGGCATTCTACCGATTATCAGTGAAGCGGCATCGAACTTCGGTATTGCCCCTGTTGAAATCGGAAGGGCGGCTTTATTAGGTCATTCGACCACAGGATTCCCATTATCGCCATTGGTGCCTGCCACATTCATATTGATTGGTCTTGTAGGGGTGGACTTTGGGGATCACCAAAAATTCCTGTTTAAATGGGCGTTTGGGACAACCATTATCATGACGATTGCAGCCATTGCTTTCGGTGTCATCACTTTGTAAAATGTGAGCCCATTAAGCTATATTATAAGATCTTTGTCTGTGAATTTAGTAAGGTATTCTACTCGCTGGTGTAATCTATTTGCCTATTTATAACTCTACCTGTTTATTTTTCCATAATGGTGGAAAGTAATAAGAGGAAGATACATATAAGAGAGGGAGGGAAATTATCATGAACTATAAGCAAAAACTTGTGCTGCCTATGTGTGCTGCCCTTTTACTGTATGGATGTAATTCAGCGGATGATTCAAATCAAACCGACAAAAATGCCGAGGATATGAATACAGTGGGACAAGGAACAGATACAGAGGTGGATCCGCAGGTGAAAGCGGAAGTAAAAGATATAAAAGGTAAAACCCTTGGTACTGTAAACTTTACCGCGGAAGAGAATGCTGTGGTGATCGAAACCGCTTTGGAAGGCCTTGAGCCAGGCTATCATGGATTCCATATTCACGAAAACGCAGCATGTGACGCACGTGCTAAGGAAGGCCCTTTCACTACAGCGGGAGGACACTTCAATCCAACTGATGAAACGCACTCGAATCATGCAGGGGACATGCCCCCTCTCTATGTAAAAGAAGATGGGACAGCGAAATATACGGCAACATTGGATAACATGACAATAGACCAACTGAAGAAAGAAGAGTTGGCTGTCATCGTTCATGCAAATCCAGACAACTTTGCCAATATTCCTGATCGTTATGAAGCCAGTGGAGAAAAAGGATCTGATGGAGATACCTTGAAAACTGGTGATGCAGGCGATAGACAAGCTTGCGGAATTGTTGTTGGTGCAGAGGCAAAATGAAATTATTGATGCGGAGCGATTCTTCTTAAGAGGAATCGCTTTTTTCATGCAGGGACAATCATGAAAAAGCAATAGAAGTTAGTGGATTAATTCTTTCTTTTACATTAAAAGAAGGTTTTTTCTATTTTGATATAGAAGTAAGAATGTAAGTAATATCCGGTTTGGGCAGTTCTGAAGAGTTAACAGTTTTAATATTGGGAAAATAAGATTTGGTTCCATTTGGGGATTGGATGCAGGCTATAAAAAAACCCGAATAGGGATCATGTCCACTGATTCGGGTTTGCTTAATCATTTTGCCGTGATGGTTTCTTCGATTCGCTGTAATCTCTCAGCCACTTCTTCTTCAGAAAGGTTATGCTCGACTACATAGCGGTTACGCGGATGCACTCGGCATTCGTGAGTGCAGCTGCGCATATGTTTGTGTTCGTTCTCTTCACTGCATAGGATTTTCTTGTTGCATTCAGGGTTGGCGCAATTGACATAGCGTTCACAAGGCTCGCCGGAATAAATATCGCGTCCGACAATGACGTGTTCCTTTTGATTGATGGGTACGGCAATTCTTTCATCGAATACATACATTTGTCCATCCCAAAGGTCACCTTGGACTTCGGGATCCTTCCCGTATGTTGCGATGCCGCCATGCAGCTGGCTAACATCCTCAAAGCCTTCTTCGACAAGCCAGCCTGAGAATTTCTCACAGCGGATACCGCCTGTGCAATACGTAAGGATTTTTTTGCCTTCGAACATTTGTTTATTTTCACGGACCCAATCCGGAAGTTCGCGGAAATTCGTGATTTCCGGCTTGATTGCGCCCCTGAAATGTCCTAAATCAAATTCATAGTCATTTCTGGCATCAAGGACGACTGTATTCTCATCTTGCATTTGCTCGAAAAATTCCTTCGGGCTCAAGTAGTTGCCTGTTGTCTGATTAGGATTGATGTCATCTTCCAATCGAAGCGTGACAAGTTCATTTTTCGGACGAACATGCATTTTTTTGAAAGCATGGCCATCTGCTTCATCTATTTTAAACACGATATCAGCAAAGCGGGAATCGCTTCTCATCATGTCCATATATTGGTTGGTTTGTTCAATCGTACCTGAAACAGTTCCATTGATTCCTTCTGATGCCACCAGGATTCGGCCTTTTAATTCAAGCTCTTTACAAGCTTCAAGATGTTCGGCTGCGAATTCCTCGTGGTTCTCGATTGGTACATATAAATAGTACAGTAAAACTCTATAGGGCTTTGTTTCCATTTTTGATTTACCACCTATGTTTTATATTTGCAAGATATAAAGGGTGATCATTAAGACACTTTTCTCTTACAGACAATCATTATACCAAGAAAACGTAAAAATGATAAGAGCATGTAGAAAAATGAAAAGGGAGTTGTATCGAATGTTCAAAGATTTAATGAGATATCCAATCATTCAAGCACCGATGGCTGGAGGAGCCTCCACTCCAAGGCTTGCGGCTTCAGTGTCCAATGCGGGAGGATTGGGATTTCTCGCCGCTGGCTATAAGACTGCAGAACAGATGAAAGACGAGATAGGGCGGACTCGTAACTTGACCCAGCGCCCATTTGGCGTGAATGTATTTGTGCCAGGTAACGAAGTGGTGGATGAAACTTTATTATCTGCCTATCGTAAAAAAATTGAAAAAGAGGCCGAGAGTGTAGGGGTTGAGATTGGAAAAGCCGATAGTGATGATGATGATTGGGAAAATAAACTAACAGCATTAAAAGAAGCTCGGGTGGATGTCGTCAGTTTTACGTTTGGTTGTCCTGCGGAAGACGTAATAAGGGAGCTCAAAAGCGTCGGTTCCCTTATTGTAGTGACAGTAACCAACCTTCAGGAAGCAAAAAGGGCAGCGGATGCAGGTACGGATGTTTTATGTGTACAGGGGATTGAGGCAGGGGGCCATCGAGCCAGCTTCGAAAACGGCACAGAAGATGATTACGGTCTTTTAGTATTAATACGGATGATTGAAAATGAACTGAAGTTACCAATCATTGCAGCGGGTGGACTGATGCATGGAAAGGATATCGCTGCCGTGCTTTCAGCGGGAGCAACAGCCGCACAATTGGGAACAGCTTTCCTTCGCTGTCCCGAAAGCGGGGCAAGTCCCGTCCATAAGGCAGCTCTCGGAAATCCCCATTTTACCCAGACCTCAGTTACCCGCGCCTTTAGCGGCCGGAGGGCACGCGGGTTGATGAATCACTTTTTAACGGAATATGATAGCATTGCACCCGTCGCTTATCCTTATGTCCATCACATGACCAAGCAAATGCGAAAAGCGGCGGGACAAAAAAACAATCCTGAATTGATGGCCTTGTGGGCAGGGCAAGGGTATAAATTGAGCAGGGAACTTCCGGCATCAGAATTGATGGAGCTTCTTGTAGAAGAACTAAAATGAGAAGGGTTTGTATGGGGATGAAGATAAGGGAATTATTGGCAGATGAGTCACCGCCGATGCATTTGTTGCTATTGGCTGATCCTTCAAGGGAATTGGTAAAAGCATATTTGGAAAGTGGGACATGCTTTGTTGCCGAGATGGATAAGCGAATCATCGGAGTTTATGTTTTGCTGCAAAAAGGACCGGAATTGATAGAGATAATGAACATTGCAGTGGATGAAAGGCATCATGGAAGGGGAATCGGAAGACAGCTGATTGGACATGCCATTAGCTATGCAAGGGAACAAGGGTATAAAATGATGGAAATTGGCACTGGGAATTCAAGTATTGGACAGCTTGCTTTATATCAAAAATGCGGATTTAGAATGATTGGCATCGATCGCGACTTTTTTAATAGACATTATTCCGAAGCATTTTATGAAAATGGGATTCAGTGCCAGGATATGGTTCGCTTGTCACGAAGCATTTGATGGAACCGTGAGACTAAGCAGTGATATTCCAGTTTGACGGAAAAGCTTTACGGACAAAAGTGTGGATTGAAATGCTTAGGGGGGAATGAACTTGTTCTTTGGAGATATGATTTATCTTCTATTTGCTTTACTAATGCCGCTTTTATTTGCGATTGGCGTTTTAATATTCATTCGATCCACGAAAAGGCAAAAGGATTCATTAACTAAAATTGAATCGGATCATAAAGACTCACCTGAAAAATAGCAGCAAGAGGAAAAGAGTGTCCCAAATAAGCGGCACTCTTTTTCTCCATCTTTACCTTTCCAAAAAAGCTTCCAAGTTCTTTTTCACACAGGGCCATTCGTGCTCGAGAATGCTGTAGACCACCGTATTCCTTATCCTTCCATCTTGCAGTTTTTTCTCCATCCGTAAAATGCCTTCTTCAAGGGCGCCGAGCCTGGCTATTGCTGCACGCGACCTTTTGTTCAATTCGTCCGTCCTGAATTCAACCCGTGTCATGTGCCACTTTTCAAAAGCATGCTGCAATAGCAGATACTTACATTCTGTGTTAATGGCTGTCCGCCATTTATCGGGATGATACCAAGTCGCACCGATTTCCAGGGACTGATTATGAAATTGAATATTCCTTAAGCTAGTGCTGCCAACTATCGCATCATTAGTCTGATCGATAACGACAAATGGATGATGAAGTTCCTGCTCCCTTGCTCGGATGCCTTCCTTTACATAGGAAATCGCCTCTTCATATGACAAGATCTTTGTTGCGCTCCATTTCCATATTTCAGATGGAAGGGAAGCAGCGTAAAGCGGTTCGATATGATGTTCCATCATTGGGGTGAGTATCACGTGTTTCCCGAGTAATTCGATATGTTTCATAGTCTCCTCCTCTTGATTGATATATTCATTATAAAAATATTCTGGTCCTATAATAAGGACCAAGTCTGATATGCTTTATGGAACCAGTTTTAAGGAGGACCAAATGTTTGAAATCACTCTAACCTTAGATAAAACGAATAAAGAAGCTTTATATGTCCAATTGTATAAATACTTTAAAATGGAAATCCAGAATGGGCAAATAAAGGCTGGTATGAAACTTCCTTCTAAACGAAAACTAGCCATGCATTTAGGGATAGGCCTTAATACAGTAGATACTGCTTATCAGCAGTTGATGGCAGAAGGGTATGTGGAAAGTCAATTAAGGAAAGGTTTTTACGTAGCTGATTTAGACCCGATCTCACCTTTGAATGAACCGCTGCATGTTACCGAAGGGGTGAAGGGCCCTATGCATGAAAGGAAAATGATCGATTACAATCATGGCCGGGTGGAAATGGATTCTTTCCCGCATGCTGTGTGGAAAAAATGTTTAAACAATACTTTGTATCTCCAGGAAAGAAAAATGTTCATGAGTGGTGATCCCCAAGGGGAATGGGAGCTCCGGGCTGAGATCTCTTCCTATCTATTTCAATCGAGAGGAGTTCGCTGCGGCGCTGATCAAATCATCATTGGGGCAGGTACACAGTATTTCATACATCTTCTGCGGTTGCTTCTTGGAAATGAGCGGATATTTGGGTTGGAAGACCCTGGATTTCATCGGGTTAGGGAGGTACTAAGGTTGGAGGGAGCCAATGTTGCTTTCATTCCATTAGATGAAGGTGGAATTAGTGTGGACTCTTTGAAAGAGAGTGCAGCGAATGTTGCCTATGTCACTCCTTCCCATCAATTTCCTTCCGGCATGATCATGCCGATAACGAGAAGGGTGGAATTATTGAATTGGGCAGTAGAAAAAGAGGGTTATATTATTGAAGATGATTATGACGGCGAATTCCGTCATGTAGGTAAACCGATTCCATCCTTGCAGGGGTTGGAGACAAATGGAAGGGTCATCTATACCTAGGCACCTTTTCAAAATCGTTGATTCCAACGATTAGAGTGGGCTATATGGTGTTACCAAAGGAGTTAGCTATTCTTTATCATGAAAAGTTAAAAGGTTACAAACAGACCGTTTCTAGAATGATTCAAGAAACGCTCTGTCTTTTTATGAAAAATGGCCATTGGGAACGCCACCTGAATAAAATGCGTACGATTTACCGTAAAAAGAATAAGGTGTTGCTGAATGCAATTGAAGAGAACTTTAATGATCTTGTAACTGTAATCGGTGAAAAGTCAGGATTACACGTTCTGTTAAAAGTTAAAAACAGTAGCACAGAGTCAGAGCTCATTCAAACCGCTGCTAGTGTTGGCGTGAGAGTCCATCCAACTTCGGTTTATCATTCAAAGAAGGTAAAAGACCCTACTATTTTAATTGGGTATGGTGGTTTAACCGAAAGGGAAATCGAAGAAGGAATCCGACTTTTAAAAAAGGCATGGCTATAGATCGGTTCGTACTGGAAAATGGAAAGGCCGTGATTCTCTTAACAATAATATAAGACACCCAATTTAGTTTCTTATATTATTGAGGATTTTAAGGACCGTCTGGAAAAACAAGTCCTGTTCTTCTTCAGTAATGCCATCCAGGGCTTTTCCTTCAATTTTCTCTGCAATTTTAAGGCATTTTGTATGTACCTCTTTGCCCCGGGGAGTTAGCTCAATTCGCTTTTCCTGTTCATCTTTACCAGGGACCTGCTTAATCATATTATTCTGTTCCATACTGTTGACCGAACGTGTGATGATAACACTATCTACATCCAAGTAATTGCAAATATCGGGTATGGTGGAATATCCACAGTTCTTTAAATAATTCAAGATCGTCCACTGATTATGATAAATTTCAAGGGCTGTAATTTGTTCATTCATTTTACTAACTAATGATCTGGATACTTGTAAATATTGATGAAATAATTGAGTAGGGTTCGTCATATGATTCTCCTTTATAATGGTTGACCAATCCATTATATTCTTTAATTCTTAAAAGTCTATTGTAATGAATCATTTATTTCAGTCAATGTTTATTTTTGGAAACGATCCAGGAATGGGAAAGATTAATGGCTGAATGAATTGAATTAAGCGAGAGCTCAGTCTCGCTAAATCCTCAAAAAACAATGGGGGAAGGATATACAAGCTGACGATAGGAAGCTTAATAATATTTTTGCCGTAACTTGACGGAAAACGGACTTTTTACCCATGAAAAGCAGATGCGATAAAAAAAGCAATGGTGGAAGCGGGGATGGGAAATATCATCATTCAAAAGGCTGCCCATATCGGTACCTGTATTTATTCAAGCATATGGCATACTTTGAAGTATATCCTGCAAACAAAAACCAGCCTCTTTAGTGGCTGGTTTTTGCTTTAAAACCTCTCGCTGGTGGAGCGGTGTTTGGTTTCCTTTTTATTTCTTTCTTCTTGTCGTTCATAATTAATTTCATCAATTGGTAAATCTTCAATGGGCATGACTACTTGATCACGTTCCAGCTGTTTTTCCTGATTTTTTTTGAATGCCTTGGATTTATCATTACGCTCTTCAAGATACTTTTCTTTATCTTTACTATCCAATGTCAATCCCTCCATCTCTTTATAACTCTTTTTCCCTTTATTGAGAAAATAAAACGTATAAACGAAATATATGTGACCCCGTTTCATAAATATAAGGAGAACAAGAAAGTGCAAGGAGGGTTTGTTCAGTGAATGTCGCTGTCTTTTTCCGCTGGTTTTGGAGGGGTATTTTCCTTTTAGGCATATTAATCGTCATTCCCTATTCATGGGCATTGATTTTAGCATTACTCACAGCCATTCTATTGGATGGATTGGTCCGCATGATTGGTGAAACGGCAAAACTGCATCGGCTTTGGGCAGTATTGATTTCATTTGTTTTATATGTAGGCGGGCTTATGAGCATCACTTATTTTTCCTTTTCGGTTTTAATCAAGAAGATCATTGTTTATTCTGAAGAATTTCCTGGATTCATACGTGAAATGTATTTGACGGCGATATTGCCAGTCATAAGGCAGTGGGAACGATATTCCCAAACATTGCCGCCAAATCTCATTCTGTCAATAGAACAAACGATAGAAAAGGGAGTCAAGGCTCTAGAGGGGTTCACAGAGGGCTTTGTTCAGGATATGGTTCAGTTCGTTACGCTTATTCCGGGTTTTTTTATTGATTTTTTAATTTATTTAATCGCTTTATTCTTAATTAGTCTTGAATTGCCTAAGTTAAGAAAAAAAGCATTCCATTATTTAAAGATATCCACCTATCAAAAGATATCGCTAGTTTATCAAGATTTAAGTAGGGCAGCAGTTGGCTTCATCAAGGCACAAATCCTATTGAGTTTAATTACGTTCATCATGGCTTATGGAGGACTATGGTTGTTAAATGTGAAGTATACGATCCCGTTGGCGCTGTTAATAGTTGTTGTGGATATTCTTCCTATCTTGGGGACGGGGTCTGTACTGGTTCCTTGGTCCGTAATTGTTTGGGCGCAAGGAAACCATCATCTAGGGATTGGCCTCGTTATCCTGTTCCTGGTCATTACCATTATAAGAAGGACCATCGAACCAAAAATTTATTCAGCAAATATGGGATTGAGCCCATTGGCATCGTTGGTCAGTCTTTATTTAGGGTTTAAAATGCTTGGTTTCCTTGGGCTTTTCCTTGGACCTTCGATATTGATCGTTTATGATACGTTAAAAAAGACTGGTGTCATTAAATTGAACTTCAAAATATGAAAGATTATTAGAGGTTTTTTGCCTCATTTCTTAAATTTGACATATCTTTTACCGCTTTACCTTGCCCCTTGCAATGATTGCAGTCCCGGGAAAAGAATTGCAGATAACGGGTTTTCCCTTTCCCTTTGCAGTGTTGGCAAATGGTTATGAGTTTCATAATTCCTCACTCCTTCAAAAAGTATCGCTTTTCTACCAGTATGAAACAATAAAGGTAGAACTATACTTAATTATTATCATTCAATCTAAATGCAGCAGGTTTTATATAATATGTATTTTTTTATTTCGTGTACCAGTTGGAAAAAAATAACCCGCGTTCCTGATGTCAATTAGGAACGCGGGTTATTATCATGAAACGATTTCAGTTTGTGATATCATCGGAAATTCTTTTACTTCGCTTACGACTTTAGCTGGTTTATATATTTCAATATAACAGATATGGTGATCTTCCATTTCTTTTATCCTAAAGTTATAGGGACCATAAGTCAGGATATCACCTTGTTTGGCCTCGTAATTCTCGGTAAGGATCCATCCGCCCATCGTATCAATATCTTCATCGTTGATATCCAATCCAAGTAAATCATTCACTTCACTGATTAATACCTTGGCATCGATGATATAGTGATCTTCTTTTAATTTGCGGACATCCGGCACTTCATCCAGGTCGAACTCATCGCGGATATCGCCGACGATTTCCTCAAGGATATCTTCAACGGTCACCAAACCTGATGTACCTCCGTATTCATCCATGAGGATAGCCATGTGAATGCGTTCCTTTTGCATTTTTAAAAGTAAATCATGAATAGGGATACTGTCAATGACACGGATGATCGGACGAACATATCGGTTGATCGCTGATGCTGCCTGATTGTTCTTGTCGATCATTTCAGTGAATAGCTCTTTGATATTGACCATTCCGATAACATGATCTTTATCCCCATCGATGACAGGATATCGTGTAAAGTTCTCTTCCGCCATAACGGTGAAAAACTGTTGAATTGTATCATCTTTGGATACCGTTGCTATTTCTGTACGTGGTACCATAATTTCTTTTGCAATCCGATCATCGAATTCAAAAATTTTATTCACATATTTAAACTCTGATTGGTTAATTTCGCCACTTTTGTAGCTTTCAGAAACAATGATACGTAGCTCTTCTTCTGTATGAGCCAAATCATGTTCGGAAACTGCTTTTAATCCTAGCATTTTTGTAAGCGTCCTTGCAGAGCCGTTCAGTACCCAGATGAAAGGATACATGACTTTGTTAAAACCAATTAAAGGTTTGGAAACCAATAAAGTTATTTGCTCCGCTTTTTGAATCGCCAATGTTTTCGGTGCCAATTCCCCAACAACCACATGTATGAAGGTAATGAAAGAAAAGGCAATTGCAACTGAGAGTGCATGTGAAGCGGAATCCGGAAGATTCAATTGATTTAAGAGCGGGTTCAAAATGTTTTCAACTGTCGGTTCCCCAAGCACCCCAAGCCCTAAAGCGGTAACTGTAATCCCGAGCTGGCATGTTGAGAGGTATTCATCCAGGTTGGATATTACCTTCTTTGCTGAAAGTGCATTCGGCCTTCCTTCTTCAATTAATTGATCGACCCTCGTGCTTCTCACTTTAACAATCGCAAACTCCGTAGCTACAAAAAATGCTGTTAAAGCAATTAAAATGGCAATAAGAACCAAGTTTATTATGTCCAAATAGTCTCCCTTAACTCGCCTACGAGACGAATAAGGAGTCCACCTCCTACATTTTTAAAATATACAAGTATATTTTTTTTGCCTTGCTGAATATTTTCGGGAATCATTAAAACTAGCTGCGGTAAATGGATGTGCAGCTGCTTGAACTCCCACTTTTTTAAGTGATGAAGAGAATAAAAGTATATGCCGATAAGCGATGCGTAGACGGGAAATAGAAGAATCTCTGTATGAAGGAGTGCAGCTATTTTTCAAGAGTATGCACATATCCGTTACGCAAAGCAGCGTCCGTCCGTCAAAACGAACATTCTTTAATGCCCCATCAAATCACCTCAATTTAATTAATTTAAATACTTTCATTATAGAAAGAGTTAATGATTGAGTCAAACAGCTTACGGCTCCTTAAATCCGGTAAATTGCTTGTAAAGGATCATTTTGAGCTAATATTTAGCGATATTTGACTGTTTTCTCTACTTTATTGCATTATATTATAGAATATTCAGAAAACCGAAGACCTGCTTCATAAAAAATTAATCAGTTTCATTATTTTTTGGACGGTATAAACATATTCTATAGAAACTGGACAGGTTTTAATGCAGATTAATGGGGGTGGCAGCCATGAAAATCATGGAAAGGATGGCAGCAATCATTGCCGGCAGCATGCTAGTAGGTGTGGGTATCAATTTTTTTCTGATACCTTTTCATTTATTGGATGGGGGCATGATAGGGATTGGCCTGATTTTTCATTACTATTTAGGACTGCCAACAGGCATGTCTGTGATTTTGAGCAGCATTCCATTATATATATATGCTTGGTACTTTGAAAAAAAACTATTTCTGAACAGCTTACATGGCTTGCTTTTTTCCTCTTTATGCATCGATATTTTTTCCGACGCCGTCACTGGATGGGGTCTTCCAATTTATGCAAGTGCAATAATTGGGGGAGGGTTGATTGGACTTGGAATAGGCTTGATGCTTCGGTATGGGACCTCTACAGGCGGAACGGATATGTTGGCACAGATCCTTTCCAGGAAGAGTGGGCTCAATGTCGGTTTGCTGATTTTTATCATTGATGGTTGCGTACTGCTTTGCGGACTGAGCGTTGTCGGTACTTCAATTTTTTTATATTCATTTTTAACCATCATCGCGGTAGCCATGCTGACTTCAGTTACCGTGATGAGAACTGGTTGAAGTGGATTAAGTATAAAATTCCGAAAAAAGGAAAGGATGGGGAATATGGAAAGAGCAGATTTCTAGTCAAATAAATTGTAAAGGGAAGTTCTTATGAAAAAATTCTATATGTGTACTGCGTTGTTATTCATGCTGGCTGGGTGCCAAGAGTCTGAAATGCCAGAGGATAAAGAAGTGAACAGTGCTGTTCCAGAATCGATGGATGCATCGATCGTCATTAAAGGGAAATTGGAGCCTGGAAAAGAAGTCATTCTTGAAACTACAGTAAAACAAGGAAGCCAATTTGTGAATGAAGCTGATGAAGTAATGTTTGAAGTGAGAAAGTCCGGACAGGATAAACGGCAAATGCTGGAAGCGAAGAATACTGGAAGTGGCACATATCAAGTGATGCATACATTTGATGAACAAGGCAAATATATTGTAGTTTCCCATGTAACTGCCAAAGACCTTCATGTGATGCCGGAAAAAGAAGTGGTCGTTCCAGAACATGAAAGTGAAGGTGCAGGTGCATCAGTTCATCCAAGTACGGATGTATCAATCGAGTTTCAAAGTAACCCTGTAAAGGCAGGAAACAGTTCGAACTTTGAAGCAAACGTAGAATTGGATGGGAAGCCGCTGACAAATGCAGATGTAAATTTCGAGGTGTGGAAGGAAGGCAGTGAAGAGAGTCATTTCACCAAAGCAGAAGAAGATGGAAATGGGACATATCAAAATAAGGTATCATTTGAAGAATCGGGAACATATAAGGTGCAGGTACATGTAGAAAAAGATGAAGTGCATGAACATCAACTGCAAACCATTCAAGTAAATTGACTCCGTGTAAAATGTTTTTTGATGGAATGTTTTAAATAGGTTTTATCCTTTTGTTAAATGGGAAGTTAAAGGATAACGATACAGTAGAAAAGGAGGGTAAGCATGAATAATCAAATGATCAACAAGTATAAAAATCTCGGGATTCATATTGAAAAAACGAAATCACGCCAGGAGATTTTCACTAATGTTTCACAAAATGATTCATCCTTACTCACCACGGCTGCTTTTTCTCAATTTTCCCAAAAACGGGAGCTAAAAGAATATTGATGCAATGAGACCGGAGCACATATCAGCTGGTCTTTTTTTGTGCATTCCTAAAAGTGATATACAGTGAAGCAGGATATGAAAAATCGAATAGAACCTTAGAAGCTGAAATAGGATAGAAGGACAAACAATTTGAAATCAGCGGTAAGGGGAGTCTGATTGTATGATATCACAGCTTATTATGACTATATTGAATTGGTTTGCAGAAATGGGGTATATGGGGATTTTATTGGGGCTGATGGTTGAAATCATCCCGAGTGAGCTTGTTCTCGGATACGGTGGTTATTTGGTTGGCCTGGGGAAAATGACTTTTTGGGGAGCTGTCCTTGCAGGTGTGGTAGGTGGGACGATGGCACAATTATTTCTCTATTGGGCTGGTTATTATGGCGGACGGCCTTTTCTCTTGAAGTATGGAAAATATATTTTAATTAAAGAAAATCATATCGTAATGGCTGAAGAGTGGTTTCAACGTTATGGGGTAGGCGTGATTTTTACGGCTCGATTCATTCCTGTGGTACGACATGCCATTTCAATCCCTGCGGGAATTGCAAGGATGTCTGTATGGAAGTTTATATTTTATACGGTTGCCGCTGTCATCCCTTGGACCATATTGTTTCTATCCATAGGACGGATACTCGGCGAAAATTGGCAGCAAATCAGGGAAATAACTGCACCTTATATCATTCCTGGAGCTGGTTTTTCCGTTGCCCTTATTTTGCTTTATATCATATGGAAAAAAAATACTACACCTCCAATCGTAACGGTCAAAAAAATGGGGCGGTTATCCGATAAGTGAACACATCACAAAAAAAGCCACGTAAAATGACTTTTTACGTGGTTTTTCTTAATAATTTACCCTTGGGGAAGGTCTTCTTCCAAATGAAGCTGTACGACCTTTTTTGTTACCTCGATGGAACGAATGGCGTGATCTTCCATTTCAATCACTTTAAAGCAGAATCCGTCTTTTTCCATGATGTCCCCTACATTCACATCATAATTCTCAGTAAGGACCCATCCCCCTATAGTATCGACATCATCTTCTTCTAAGTGAATGCCAAGTAAATCATTCACTTCCTTTACAAGAAGTTTAGAGTCTAAAATATAGTGTCCATCCTTAATTTTCCTGATTGATGCAACTTCATCGATATCGAATTCATCACGAATTTCCCCAACGATTTCCTCTAGGATGTCTTCAACTGTGACAAGGCCTGAAGTTCCGCCGTATTCATCCATCAAAATAGCCATATGAATGCGTTCTTTTTGCATTTTCAACAGCAAATCGTGGATGGGTATATTCTCCATGACTCGAATGATCGGACGAGCGTAATTTTCAATCGCTTTGTTGTGGATTTCACGATTCTTGATAAGATCCGAGAAGACTTCCTTTAAGTTCACTAAGCCGATGACATGGTCTTTATCACCTTCGACAACAGGATATCGAGTGTATTTCTCCAATTTTGCCACATCGACGAATTCCTGTACCGTTTCATCTTTTGATATGGTCATGATTTCTGTCCTTGGAACCATGATTTCTTTAGCAACACGGTCATCGAATTCAAAAATGTTGCTGACATATTTAAATTCCGATTGGTTAATCTCTCCGCTTTTATAGCTATCTGATAGGATTAAACGCAACTCTTCTTCCGTATGTGCTATTTCACTTTCGGATGCAGGCTTGAAGCCAAATAATCCGACAACGAAACGAGAAGAATGATTCAATATCCAGATGAAGGGAAAGGCAATCTTATGGAAAAAAATCAGAGGGCTGGCAATAGCCAAGGCAACTTGCTCGGCCTTTTGGATGGCAACGGTCTTTGGAGCCAATTCACCTACAACCACATTAAGGAACGTTATCAGGGAAAACGAAATGACAAATGTCAGAATGCTTGTAACTTCTTGTGGGATGTTCAAGGCATTGAATAAAGGCCCGACCAATTTGAGGATGGTCGGTTGTCCAAGCCACCCCAATCCTAGAGCGGTAACGGTGATTCCAAGCTGTGTGGCGGATAGGTATTCATCCAGATCGGATGTAACCTTTTTGGCCGCAATGGCTTTTTTGTTTCCCTCTTCAATCAATTGATCGATCCTGGAGCTACGAACCCTTATGATCGAAAATTCCGAAGCTACAAAAAAGGCAGTTAAAGCGATTAAAATAATGACTAATAAAAAACTTAATATGTCCAATTAGTGTGGGACTTAATTGAATCGCCTGATGTACCGAACGACTTAATTATCCCAGTCACCTCCCAAAACCAATAATGAATGAACTGATGGTGTGTGTATTAAATGTTAGAAGAAAAATAAGTATCGTTTATCTTGTATGAAATTATGATGGTTTTTATTTTCAATCTATAGGGTCATTCACCTCGATTAGTAGTGGAACCTAACTATTAGTATAAGTAACTGGACGTCAATCAGTCAAAAAATTCAAACTGAAAACCCAAGGAAAAAAGGATATTCATCCATTATTTAGTTTTCAATTGTATGGAAAAGGTCGTCAGGAAATCGGTAGAGTGGCAGGATAAGGTTCCTTGATGTTTTAAAACGATTTCTTTACAGACGAATAGTCCCAATCCCGTTCCCCTTTTTTTTGTGGTGATGAATGGTTCAAAAATATTCGGCATGACTTCGTCCGGTATCTTAGGCCCATTGTTGGAAATGTTTAAAGTAAGGATGCCGGGTGGTGATTCAGAGCCTGATATATAAATGGACGGGGAAGGCATCCCTGCAACCACGTCAAGGGCATTTAAAATGATATTAAGTAAAACTTGGCGAAACTCTTCTTTAGAGCCGGAAATGACGGCATCATCGGCAATATTACATGTAATCGAAGCATTTACTTCCAAAATGCTGGGATATAGAAATTCGATCACCTCATTCACTAGCTGAGCAATCGAAAATAGATCAGGTTGCGCTTCTGAAGTTTCCTTTTTGGAAATATTAAGAAATTGAGTGATCCGGTAATTGAGCTGATCCAATTCTTTTGAAATGATATCAAGATATTTTATCTGCGGTTGTTCTGCCTGTAACAATTGGATGAATCCCATGATGGAAGTCAGTGGATTTCGGAATTCATGGACGAAGCTTGATGTCATTTGGCCAAGGAGCGTCAAACGGTCTTTATGGTTTGGGCTAATGAAATGATAGCGTTCTTCAAGTTCCATCGTTTTCAATTCGGTATAACGGGATAATGCAAAATGAATGAGTTTATCGAAGTAAACGTTTATTTGCTTAATTAAATCGGATACTTCTTCTTTAGTTGCCTCGGAATTCAAAACGTGCTCAACGATGGTGGATCTGCCGATGGTTGCTGTGGAAAAGAATTTTTCCATATCTAATTGTTTATTAACTCGATCACACGCAATTTTTTCACCTACGACCTTCAGCACATCGTCTATGTCAGTATCCGATTTTTCAAGCTGATCCATTAGCAGATTAAAAATTTTTTCCACTTCTCCTTTAAAATACCCCATATATCCGTCCGGTAAATGGAGCAACTCATCTTTCCATTTGGAAATGATGCTGTTTTTTTGAGAAGATAAAAAGTGAATGGTCATTTCTCGATTAGATACCATTTTGCCCTCCATACTGTAGGAAAATGAATTTTACTTTCGCCCAGAAATTAATTTATTTGAATAAAATTACAAAATATTAAAATAATTACATTTTGTTTTTTATGATAACAGATTAGAGTTCTTTACACATGTGTCAATTGGAATAAATATTCGGCAAATAGTCGATAAATACCTTTTTTTGACACATTTTTATTAAAGGAATTACAGGATTTAATAATAAAAAAAGGTATCCGCAAAGTTAATGACGGTTACCTTTTTTATTGAATGCATATGGTTCGATGTGAACGATTACATGCTGGATGTTATATTCCTTCAAAAGATTCTCTTCGATTTTAACCGTAATATCGTGACCTTGGATGACGGTCAAAAGAGGGTTAACATGTACGGTAGTTTCGAGCAGGATTTCACTTCCGTGCATACGTGCTTTAATTTCACTCATGTCCTTAACACCTTCTGTCAATATAATGGTTTGTCCGATCTTTTGCAGGAGCTGCTCGTCGAAACCATCGGTTAAAGAGATGGATGCATCACGGAAGATATCCCAGGCCGTTTTGCAGATGATGATCCCTACTACAGCTGCAGCTATCGCATCCAGCCAGGGGATTCCCATCTTAGTACCGATGATTCCTATAAAAGCGCCAACACTGACAAGGGCATCGGAACGATTATCCTGTGCAACGGCGTAGATGGAAGAGCTGTTGATCTTTTTACTTAACGCTAAGTTATAACGGTAGATTCCGTACATGAAAATTGCAGAGAATATAGCGACATAGCCGGTCAGCATATTTGGAACAGTTTTTGAATCTTGCTGGAAGAAGGATTCTATAGCACTGTAAGCAACCTGGATGCCCACGGTAATCATGATGAAGGCAGCTACCAACGAGGCTACGGTTTCCGCCCGTAAATGACCATATGAATGATTATCATCAGGAGGCCTCTTCGAAATTTTCAAACCAATCAATACGGCTATGGAAGCGATGATGTCGGTCGTATTATTTAAACCATCTGCCCAAAGCCCTTTAGAATCACCGAAATAACCAAATGATAATTTAAGAGCAGACAAGAATATGTAAGCGGCAATGCTTATGTAGGCGCCTTTTTCGGCTGAAATCGAATGTTTATCCATGTCTAATCCCTCCCCGATGTAAATTAGGAAACAAACCTTAGAAAAGTTGTTGCATTTAGCCATCTAACTTGGTTAATTGAAGTTGGTTAAAAGAAAGGGTATTCCCATAAATATGGGAGTGGCAAGTTTTTATGATATGACATTTTCTTTAAGTTGTCTTTTTTAGAAACTAGTAGTATATTCTAACCGAGGATCGAATATTAAATACTTCCACAAGGGGAGCCAAAAGGCTGAGAGTGAACGGTTAAAGTTCAGACCCTATGAACCTGATAGTTAGCACTAGCGTAGGGATGTGGTTTTGGATACAAGCAATACTGGGCATCCATTACCGCCCCGGTGTTGCTTTTTTGTTTGTGTAAAATTTGGCAGGGAGGGAACTCGTGTACACTTTTCATTTTTGGAGAAGGGAGAGACATGATGAAAAATAAAACGTTATTCATGACAGAGGTTGCCATTTTTGCTTCACTGGCTTTATTACTGGATTTGGTTTCTGGATTCATTTTTTCAAGAATCTGGCCGCAAGGGGGCTCGATATCAATAGCCATGGTACCGATTTTTCTGATGGCATATCGTTGGGGCATCAAAGGTGGGATGTTAACCGGATTGTTACTTGGGCTTTTGCAAATCGTCAGTGGTACAGCATGGATCAGCACGCCGATTCAAGGCTTTATTGATTATTATCTTGCTTTTACGGTTGTCGGGATATCCGGTGTATTCATGAATAAGTTTGTAAATAGCTATAAAGAGGAAAAGCGTTCCAAAGCGAAGTGGTTTGGGATTTGCGGTATGTTTTTGGGCAGTTTTCTGAGGTTTCTGTGTCATTTCGTATCCGGAATCGTGTTTTTTGGCTCTGCAGCTCCAAAAGGACAGCCAGTAGCGATTTATTCATTCATTTATAATGGGACTTATATGCTGATCAGTTTTATTTTATCTGCCCTTGTGGTGATGATGTTATATTCGGCTGCTTCAAGTGTATTACTGAAAAAAGCCTATTAATAAAAAAGCCGGATTCTATAATGAATCCGGCTTCAGACTGTAGACAAATTCGATAAATAATTGAGTTTGTCTACAGTTTTTTTGAAGGTTTATAAATTTTGAACGTTGATTGGAATTCATTCCACACATGTAAAGGCGAATAAGCGCAATTTTGAAAAGAAAATCTTTCGGAAAGAAACACGTGCTTATGTTTTATAACTCCTCTAATTACGTTTTCCACTAGTGGTAATATGGTAAGGCAGGTGTAATCTCCTGTACAAATAAGTTTCCAGTAATCACAGGCGTTTTATAAGCTGCAACAGGGCAGAACGGCTCAATCTTCATTTTGCAATGAATACCGAACAAGGTGCGTTTTTCGCAATGGAACTGCTAGTACTGCCAAGAAAGAATTTTTCCAAACCGCTTTTAGCGCTATTGCCTACAACGATGAGGTCGGCAGCAGTTCTTGCCGCATAATCACATACGCTTTCTGGCGCATGTCCTTCCAATATCTCGAATTTCCCCTTGACTTGACATTCACTTAGCAATCTCAACATATTACTTTTTGCGTTCTGAACACTACTCTCGATGGCGGAAGGGGTATCATTTACCCTTTGATGTTTTGGTTGTTCGACTTCAACGACGGGATGTGTCTGGACGGGATCCACATAAAACCCCGCAGCCGGTACGAACCCCGGAGCCGAGGCGTTTCCCATGATACGCTGCTCAACCTTATCAAGTAGGACATGAACTACGGTCAGCTCGGCTTCAGGAAAGGCCTTTTTCAATGTTGCTCCATATTCCACGGCACGTTTACTCTCTTCATTTCCATCAAAAGCGACGACAATATGTTTTAAATCTTTCATACCCTCTCTCCCCTTTTATAAGTCTTTAAAGTGTTATACCCACTTTTAAAGGGCTTCACGCTTTTAATCGGTATATGGATCGCAAATTACGGGTAAAGGATAGATACGGCCATTGTTAAAAATGGTAGGATGAAACCCTGATCCTTCAATTAGTTCATTCGATGAAGGGGGTATCATCAGCAAGGAAGCCGATACCCGGGTATAGTGCTAAAGAAAAGGTGACTTAGCTTAGGTCTTTTAGTCAATCGACGAGTTTTCTTTAATAAAAGGGGTAAAATATTTTTAATGAAACATGTCGCAGATGGGAAAATGGGGGTACAAATGAGAGGGTTAGTGAAATTAGGTCTAATTATTATATTGGCGATTGTGGTTTTAGGCGCCGGTTTACTATTTTATTTCAGACAGGGTGCAGATATAAGCCATCTTCAAAATAGTCTTCAGCAACCAACAGGAATTTATGATCAGGATGGAAATCTTGCCAGCACGATCACGGCAAATAAATCCGAAGGTGTTTCGATAGATGAAATACCGGAACATATGAAACAAGCGGTGGTTTCCATTGAGGATCACCGTTTTTATGAACATCACGGCATCGATTATCAAGGGATTTTGCGAGCGTTGGTTAAAAATGCAAAAGCCGGAAGTGTTGTTGAAGGAGGGAGCACGCTTACCCAGCAGCTTGTGAAGATTACGATGCTGGAGTCGAATCGAACACTGAAGAGAAAGATTGAAGAGTTTTTTCTGGCCCAGGAAGTTGAAGATGAATATACAAAAGATGAAATTCTGGAAATGTATTTGAATCAAGTTTATTTTGGCCATGGGGCATGGGGAATTAAAAAGGCCGCAAATATTTACTTTTCCAAAGAGGTCTCTGAATTGACCGTTGCCGAGGGAGCCTTGCTGGCAGGTGTCATCAACTTGCCATCCAAACTTGATCCATACAAGAATTTAGACGGGGCAGTGAAGCGGCGTGATTTGGTTCTTTCTAGAATGGCGGAACATGGATACTTGACGAAAGATGAAGAAACGGCTGCAAAAAAAGATGCAGTGACACTTCTCATGGGGAAGAAGGAAACCGATCCATTAAAAGGAAAGTACCCTTATTTTGTCGATCATGTTTTATCAGAAGCATCAAGCAAATATGGAATACAGCTTGAGGATCTGCTTTCAAAGGGCTATAAAATATACACGACACTGGACCAATCCATGCAGCAGGCTACAGAATCCGTATATGTAAATGATGCAAATTTTCCAGTTGGAACGAGTACAGAAGAAATGGTTCAAAGTGGATCAGTCCTCCTTGATCCTGAAACGGGCGGGATAAAGGCACTTGTCGGTGGGAGAGGAAAGCATCAATTTATGGGATATAACCGGGCAACCCAGCTGACAAGATCTCCAGGTTCATCCATTAAACCACTTGTAGTTTATACTCCAGCGGTTGAAGAGGGATACGATATCACTGCTCCTTTAAAGGATGAAAAAATGAGCTTCGGGGAATATGAGCCAACAAACCTGAGCGGTGTATATAAAGGGGAAGTGCCCATGTATGAAGCGGTGATGAATTCCTTGAATGTACCAACGGTTTGGCTTTTGAATGAGATTGGCATCGATAAGGGGCTGGCTTCACTTAAACGGTTTGGGATTCCGTATGAGAAGGATGATCGAAATCTGTCGCTTGCTTTAGGAGGGATGAAGAAAGGTGTGTCCCCGCTGCAGATGGCAGGAGCCTTTTCAGCATTCGCCAACAGCGGGGAACGTATGGAAACCCATGCCATTGTAAGAATAGAAAATAATGATGGAAAAGAGGTAGCCGCCTGGAAAAAGGAAAGCACCAAAGTAACCTCTAAAGGCGTCGTCGATAAAATGAATTCCATGCTGCTTGGTACAGTGGAATATGGCACAGGGAAAAACGCAGCTGTTTCGGGTTATGAAATAGCAGGTAAAACAGGTTCCACACAAGTTCCCATCAAAGGAATATCAGGGGTTAAAGATCAATGGTTCATCGGTTATTCACCATCGTTGGTCGGTGCTGTATGGGCTGGATATGATAAGACGGATGAAAAACATTATTTAACGACACACAGCAGTCAGGGAAGTGCAATCATCTTTCAAAAAATAATGTCGAAAGCTTTACAGAATCAAGCGTCTCAATCTTTTAAGACTCAAGATATCGGACCGCTTATAGCTGAAAAACAGGCAGTTATAGCTGAGCAACAGGCAAAGGAAGAAGGGGAGAAAAGGAAGCAATATTGGATTGATAAAGGAAAAGAAATTCGGGATGGTTTGAATAAATGGAGGGATTGGGATGTACCGTGGTAATTTTCATGAAAAGGGAGCATGGCATGCGCGTACTTTCCAATAAATTAACCAAAAAAGACTGTCAATCATTGACAGTCTTTCATCATTCATTAAAAAATAAGATTCGCTATTATTCCGATTACGGCGATTGCGCCTATGACCATTAAAATGGTTCTCATTCTATACACTCCTTTTCTGTTAGCATTTAAATGTTAACGGTTTGGTTCGATTGGAAACCGAAGTCATCATTTTCTTTACAGATATCCTGTACTTTTTCGAGCATGGCATGTACATTCTTGCCTTCAAGTATGACTTTCATGGTTGCACACTCTTGAAGAATTAGCACAAAGGATACAAATGTTGAAAGTTTCTTGGCATCGACCAATTTATGGTTGCAGATAAAATATATATTTCCTTTAAATTCTTTCGTAACTTGATATAGGTTCATGATTTGTCGCATGGATAATCTTTTATTTGTTTTAATGTCAGAAGAAATCACTTTATTCATGTCGTTTACCCCTTTTGTTTGTATACTTTTGGAAAAGCATAATCAAGATGTCAATTCAGCTACAATTTTTAAAATCGAACAAGAATGTTGGTCTCTTTTATGTAATTGTTAGCGGGTTATGTTGTATATTTACCCGAGTAAAAGATTTTAAAACCTATTTGAAAATTTCAATTTTTTGAAGGGAGAAGGAACAATGCTCACACTTATAAAAAATGGGGAGATTTATGGTCCAGAATATATGGGCCAAAAAGATATCCTTTTGGTTGGAAATAAAATTGGCTTCATTGAGGACATGATTGATGTACCTGCCAATTTCGTTGAATTTGAGGTGATTGATGCGAGTGGGCAAATCGTTGTTCCGGGTTTTATAGATGCTCACGTACATATTATCGGCGGAGGGGGGGAAGGGGGCTTTAAAACGAGGACACCTGAAATCCAATTAACAGATGCAACGTTAGCAGGTATAACGACATTGGTAGGGGTCATCGGAACAGACGGTACGACAAGGACGATGCCGGCGCTGCTTGCTAAAGCCAGAGCGCTTGAAGAAGAAGGAATTAGCTGCTTCGTTCAGACAGGTTCATATCAAGTCCCAGTCAAGACGTTAACCGGTAAAATTGAAGATGATTTAATTCTAGTGGATAAAATTATCGGTGTGGGCGAAATCGCCATTGCCGATCATCGTTCTTCGCAGCCGACTGCTGCTGAACTTGCTAAACTGGCTTCTCAGTCACGTAATGGAGGTCTGTTGTCCGGGAAAAGCGGTATCGTCAATATTCATGTCGGCGACAGTCAAAACCATTTGCAGGTAATTGAAGAAGTTGTCGAGACAACGGAAATACCGATCACACAGTTTTACCCTACACATATAAATCGAAATCCGCATTTATTCAAAGCAGGGATGGAATATGCAAAAAAAGGGGGCTATATTGATTTTACGACAAGTACGATCAAGAAGTTCCTTGAAGAAGGGGAAGTCAAAGCAAGTACAGCAATAAAGAAAGCACTAGAAGAAGGGGTAGATATCAGGCAGATCACCTTAACTTCAGATGGGCAAGCTAGCCTGCCTGACTTCGATGGCAGCGGCAACCTCCGCGGTTTGAACATTGGTACATGCATGTCCTTATATGATTCTGTCGTAGATGCGGTCATCGAGGATGGAGTGACACTTGCGGATGCCATAAGAGTTGTGACGGAAAATCCGGCCAATATTTTAAAACTTACAAAAAAGGGGCGGCTTGAGGCAGGAAATGACGCCGATATCATCATAATGAAGAAACAAACATTAGAAATAAATAGTGTTATCGCGATGGGGCAGATTATGGTCAAAAATGGTGAAGCGGTCGTGAAAGGAACATTTGAAAAATAGATTTTTCTAATACCCGTGTAGTGGGTAAAGGAAATGAAATCTTGTTGGTAAAGTAATCCTCAATCGAGCGAATACCTAAGATATATTGAATGAATGTCAGTTTAACTAAAATAACTGGATTTATACCTGAGCGGCCTACCTCGGAATACATGTCTTTCACCAAGTCATAAATGAACGAGAAATTAATGGCGGCCTCCATTTTACGAACCAAATGGTTCGCTGGCACCAGTTGATCTACGTAATCATTTCCAGTTGATCCCGCTGAATGGAATCATGTTCAGAAAGCATCCTTATCACTCAAGTTTTTATGCTTCTATTTTAAAACAAAAAAGACTGTTGGCGTTCTATCTACATGTTAAACCAAAGCTGATTGTCCAAGGGAGACCAAGCAGGCGAAAAGGGCGCCGCGGAACGCGAATGCCCTACGTTCCAATCACGTTCAAATTCTACAAAGCCTCAAATAAACCGTAGACAAACTCCATTATTTATCGAGATTATAAACAGTCTGAGACCCATGATTACAATGGGTCTTTTTGTGCTGGATCCTGATTTTGATGATAAGGGATGTACTTGTTTTAATTTAGGCAACCCTTGAATGGATGCTAGCTAATGAGTAACTTGGAACGGTCGAGGCATATCCCCGACATGCCGGTAACCCGCTAATTTCACCTTAAATTTTTCCATAATGGGGCTTATTTTCAAAATGAAGGTGATTTATAAGAAAACACATTCTAAATAAAGGAAATATACTAAAAATTCCTTCTATTTAACATATTATTAAAATCTTGGATGTATTATCCTTTTATATAAGCAAATGTAGTTTATGAAACAGTAATCATTCACAGACATAAAAGACCAATGAAAACTTTTTGGGCTGTTATTTCATGACTGTTCAAAACCTTGGTAAGTTTGCGAAACAAATCTATCTTAAGGGGAGAAATGAAATGGAAAAGACGGGAAACCCAATAATGAAAGCGTATTCAAACGATATTGAGCCGGAAGTGTTTCGTGTATTGACACCTGACGGAGAAATCGTTGGAGCGATTGATGGGAAAGTCGATAAATCATTGATGTTAAAGATGTATGAGAGCATGCTACTGCTCAGAACATTTGACCGTAAATCAATTAATCTCCAGCGCCAAGGCAGAATGGGAACTTATGCACCTTTCGAAGGACAGGAGGCATCCCAGGCAGGAAGCGCTTTAGCATTGTCAGCAGGTGACTGGATGTTTCCCACATACCGTGATCATGGAGCGGCAATCATTCATGGACAGGAATTGTATCGTGTTTTCCTATACTGGATGGCGCATTTAGAGGGTTCAATTTGTCCGGAAGGTAAAAGGATATTACCTCCTAGTGTTCCCATTGCCACTCAAATGGTTCATGCGGTAGGAACGGCTTGGGCAAGTAAGATTAAAGGGGAAAAGAATGTAAGCATTGCTTATTTTGGTGATGGTGCCACTTCTGAAGGGGACTTTCATGAGGCGCTGAATTTTGCAGGCGTTTATAAAACCCCGACAATCTTTTTCTGCCAAAATAATGGCTATGCGATCAGTGTGCCTTTTGAAAAGCAATCGGCATCTAAAACGATATCCCAGCGTGCTGCCGCTTATGACATACATGGGGTTCGAGTGGATGGAAATGATATCTTTGCAGTATGGCTGACAGTAAAAGAGGCTGTCGAAAGGGCCCTTAAAGGTGAAGGACCCACTTTAATCGAAGCCATAACCTTTCGCTATGGCGCCCATACTACTGCAGACAATCCGAACATATATCGCGATCAGGACGAAATTTCGACGTTCTGGAGGGAAAATCGGGATCCGATTACGCGTCTTAGAAAGTATTTGAATAAAGAGGGTTATTGGAATGAAGAGCAGGAAGGAATCGTGTTAAAACAATTCAACGAACTGATAGATGCTCACCTCCAAAAGGCGGAAGGTTATCCGAAATCCAATCCGCTCGAAATGTTTAACCATGTATATGCTGAGGAGCCATGGCACCTAAAGGAACAGAAGCAGGAATTGAACCAAATCTTAAAGAAAGGTGTGAAGAAATAATGGGCAAAAGTTTAACGATGCTCCAGGCTATTACGGAAGCGCAGGACCAAATGCTGGGTCATGATGATCGTGTGATGATCTTGGGTGAGGATATTGGAGTGAACGGCGGAGTTTTCCGATCGACGGAAGGGCTTTATGAAAAATATGGAAAAGATCGAGTGGTGGATACGCCATTAGCTGAATCTGGAATCATCGGCTCTGCCATTGGTTTAGCCCTTAACGGACTGCTGCCAATAGTGGAGATTCAATTCCTCGCCTTTATTTATCCGGGATTCGAGCAACTCGTTTCCCATGCTGCCCGTATGAGACACCGGACTCGTGGGCAATTTGGCGTGCCTCTCGTAATCCGTACGCCATATGGTGCTGGAATCAGAGGACCTGAACTTCATTCCGAAAGTGTCGAAACCTTCTTTGCCCATACACCGGGTTTAAAGGTAGTTGCACCAAGCAATCCATACGACGCAAAAGGTCTTCTCATTGCTGCAATTGAAGATCCTGATCCGGTAATCTTTTTGGAACCGACTAAATTGTATCGGGCTTTTAAGGAAGAAGTTCCCGAAGAAATGTATCGAATACCAATTGGTCAAGCAAAAGTGGTCCAGGAGGGAAGCGACCTGACCATTTTTGCATGGGGGGCTATGTTAAGGGAGGCATTGAATGCCGCGAAAAAGATTGAAAGCGAAAAAGGCTGGAAGTGTGAAGTGGTCGATCTACGAACTTTATACCCTTTAGATAGAGATACGATCGTGCAATCCATTAAAAAGACAGGTCGTGCATTAATCGTCCATGAAGCCCATAAGACTGCCGGATTAGGTGCGGAGATTATTTCCATCATTAATGATGAAGCTCTTATTTACCTGAAAGCGCCGATTAAGCGTGTAACAGGATTTGATGTTCCGGTTCCGCCGTTTTCAATAGAAGATCATTATCTACCGACAGTTGACCGTGTAAAACAAGGAATAGTGGAGACGATTTCATTTTAATTGATAATTAAGGGAAAAGGAGGAAGACGCATGATGGAATTTAAACTTCCTGATGTAGGGGAAGGGATGCATGAAGGAGAAATTATCCAATGGCTGATCAAGGAAGGGGATGCGGTGACGCAGGACCAACCCATTGTTGAGGTGCAAACGGATAAAGTTAATGCGGAATTGACTGCCCCAGCAACGGGAGTGGTCAAGAAAATATTTTTTTCCGAAGGGGATATCGTGGAAGTGGGAACCACTATTTTCACAATTCAAGAAGGGAACGATATGCCTGCTCCGGAAACAGGCATTAGTGAAGGAGATATCCAAGTCGTTCAATCTGATGATGTAAAAGTAAATGGAGAGCATATGACAAGCAAACCGCATCTTGATGCAATGCATGTGTTGGCTACCCCATTCGTACGTCAAATGGCAAGGGAAATGAAGGTTGATATCGAGCAGGTTAAAGGCTCCGGTCCCGCTGGGCGAATAATCGAGAGTGACTTGAAGCAGTTTAAAGAAAATAATTCGATAATAAGGGAAAATGCCAATAACAATGATGACAAGATTCTTCAAGATATGTCCCCAATGAAGGATGCCGTCCAGGCAAAAGGATTGGAAAAAGAGTGGGAAGAGCGGATTCTGCTTAAGGGCATTCGTAAAAAAATCGCTGAACATATGGTAAAGTCGGTTTCAACCATTCCTCATGTAACCCATGTTGATGAATTGGAAATGGATCGATTGAAGGAATTGAAAGATCAATTAAAGGCGTATTCCGATGATAAGGATATTAAATTGACCTTTTTGCCGTTTTTCGTAAAAGCCATTGTCATCGCTTTAAAGGAGTTTAAAACTTTAAACGCTTCAATTGATGAAAAAACCAATGAAATCATCTTGAAAAATTATTATCATATTGGGATTGCAACGAATACAAAAGAGGGTCTCATTGTTCCTGTCATAAAGCATGCAGATCAAAAAACCATTTTCCAACTGGCTGATGAAATCAGGCAATTGGCAAACCAAGCCCGGGAAGGGAAGTTGGGCATAGATCAAATCACAGGCAGTACATTTACCATAAGCAATGTAGGACCGATCGGTGGGATGCATGCGACCCCGATCATTAACTATCCGGAAGCGGCCATATTAGCTTTGCATAAAATGGAACAACGAATGGTCGTTCGAGATTTGGAAGGTGTAATCCGTTTAATGATGAATATGTCTTTATCTTTCGATCATCGTTTAATAGATGGTGTTACAGCGGTGCATTTTACAAATAGAATCAAGGAACTGCTGGAAAATCCAATTCGTTTAGTTGTGGAGATGAGATAAATGGTAGTAGGGGAAGTTGCTGTAGAGACGGATGTTATCATCATGGGAGGAGGTCCGGGAGGATATGCTGCGGCTATCCGTCTCGGACAGTTAGGGAAATCGGTCGTGCTTGTTGAAAAGGATAAGCTGGGCGGGGCTTGTCTTAATCGGGGCTGCATACCTTCGAAGGCTTTAATTCACGCAGCCGATCAATACCAAAAGCTTAACGATTTAGGGAAAATGGGAATCAGGCTGTCTCAAGAAAGAACCACAATGGATTTGGGAATTTGGCAGGATTGGAAAGAGGGCATCACTTCCCAGTTGAACCAAGGTATTGCCCATCTTTGTAAAGAAAATGGAGTGACGGTGGTTAAAGGTCAAGCCACCTTTTTATCTGATGACCGTATCGGAGTAGAAACCGATGGCGATTTTGAAACCTACAAGTTTGAACAGGCAATTATTGCGACGGGATCCAGACCTTTCATACCATCATTCATTAAAGTCGATGGAGAATATATTTTGGATTCAACAGCAAGTTTGCAGCTGCATGAAGTCCCATCTAGTTTGTCGATCATCGGCGGAGGCTATATCGGAATCGAATTGGGTATGGCATTTGCTAAGTTAGGTACTAAAGTGACCATCATTGAGATGGCCAACCGCATTCTCCCCCAGGTTGCCGAGAACCTTGTCAAGGAAGTTACCCGTAATGCCAAGAAGCTTGGCATGGACATTAAAACATCGGCGCGGGTAGAAAAGGCGAGTGTAGTGGATGGCCAAGTACACCTTCATGTTTCCTCGGAAAACCAGGGGGCGGAAGTGGTAGTGAGCGAAAAGACCCTGGTTACAATCGGCAGAATTCCTAACACAGAAGAGATTGGCCTGACTCGGGCTGGTGTTACGGTTGGTGAAAGGGGCCATATAGCTGTAGATATGGAATGTCGTACAAATGTGCCGCACATCTTTGCCATCGGTGACATTACACCTGGTCCAGCTCTTGCACATCGAGCGTCCAAACAGGGTATCGTGGCAGCGGAAGTAATAGGGGGGCTGCCAAGTGCCATTGACTCCCCGTATGTCCCCTATGTAATCTTCTCGGAACCACAAATAGCAGGGGTTGGTTTAAGCAGTGAAGAAGCTGAACAACAGGGATACAGAGTCAAGACTGGGAAGTTCCCGTTCAGTGCCAATGGAAGGGCGCTTGCAACGAATGAAACGGATGGATTTGCTGAAGTGATCGTGGATGCAAAAAGCCACATATTGCTTGGAATGCATATGGTTGGTGCAGATGCCTCCAACCTTATAGGTGAAGGGGTCCTTGCACTTGAGTTGGCGGCTCGGGTCGAAGATATAGCCCTCAGCATGCATCCTCATCCAACTTTGACTGAGGGGTGGATGGAAGCCGCGGAGGCAGTTTTGGGACATGCGATTCACATTGTAAATAAATAAGATAACAGGAAGATGTAAATTCATGGGGATTACCAATGTAGTCCCCGATTGGAGTGTTTCATTTTAATAGATTTAGAAACCTGGTCATTGGTCCCCAGTAAGGCAAGGCTATCAGCAAATTCACTCCATATCGAAGATAAGAACCCGGATAACGGCGTTTGACCAACAGGAACATCTATTAGCTTACAGTGATACTCTTGTAAAACTAAAGGCATATTGATATCATTTTTACTTTGGTGATGTATGAGGTGATTTTTTAAGAAGGCTTTGCATCCTTCACTCCTAAACCATAAGGTTTGATGAAATAACTTATCTATTCGCCATTCAACGATTGAAATGGGTTTTGATTTTTTATACGAAAAATTATGGGAAAAAGGAGGCAGATTTAATGGAATCAAATGGTGGGTCACTGCAAAAGAAATTGTTGCCGCGGCATATTAGCATGATGGCAATGGGAGGGGCAATAGGTACTGGGATTTTTAAAGGAAGTGCCGAAACCATATCGTTAGCAGGGCCAGGAGTCATTTTCACTTATATGTTTGCAGGATTATTACTTCTTGTAGTCATGGGAGCTATAGCAGAAATGGCAATCGCCTATCCAAATACGAATATGAAAGGTTTCGTTCAGAAAGCATTCGGTAAGCGTAGTTCCTTCATTATAGGCTGGATGTATTGTTTCATGTGGCTGTCCGTATGTGTCATTGAGGTAGTGGTTGCAGGAAGCTTCTTGCAGTATTGGCTCCCAGCAATCCCGTTATGGACATTGAGTTTAGGGTGTGCTGCTTTAATCATTGGGGTTAACATGATGAATGTTAAAAATTATGGTGAATTCGAATTTTGGTTTGCTGGCATTAAGATTACAATGATCATCCTATTCATTATTTTGGGAGCCTGTATTTTATTTGGGGCCATCCCAAGCGGCGGAGCTAATTACCTGCAAAACTTCACAGGGCACGGAGGGTTTTTCCCGAATGGGTGGATGTCCATCTTTTCGGCATTACTGATCGTTATGTTCTCATATGGCGGTTCTGAATTAATAGGGCTGACGGTAACGGAAGCAAAAGATGCTGAACGAATTTTACCGAAGGTCATTAAAAGTTATATTTGGAGAGTCGTATTATTTTTCACCTTACCGATACTTGTAATCTGCGGTCTGATTCCTTGGAACGAAATTAGCGACCAGGCAAGTCCGTTTGTACAAGTTTTGTCAATGTCCGGTTTTCAGGGATCTGCCCACATCATGAACTTCATTTTAATTACGGCCGTCTTATCTGCCGCTAACTCCGGAATATATGGGTGTACTCGAATGCTGCATTCTTTAGCTGCAGAAGGGGAGGCTCCCAGGTCATTCTCTTATGTATCAAAAAATGGCGTTCCCTTGTATAGTTTAATCCTAAGTGCCGTTGCATTGGTCGTCGGCTCCATGATTACCTACGTTGCCCAGGACAAGGCATTTACTTTATTAATGGCATTTCCGGGTTTTGTGGTATCACTTGTATGGATCAGCATTTGTTTAGCGCAGCTAAAACTTCGCAATTCATATCCTAAAGCTCCGAGTTTTAAATTGTGGGGCTTTCCATATGTAACTTTGTTTGCAGTAATCGCCTTAAGCATCATTTGTGTCACTTTCGTGTTCAGTGAACAGAATCGGATCAGCATCGTTGCCTGCCTTATTGTGTTGGCTACATTGATCTCCATTTCGATCTTTAAATTTAAAAGTGTGGATGAACAGGAAGCAACTATAGTAGAAAAGGAATCTTGTTAAATAAATCCACGTAAAAGATACGACATGGGCAAAGGCGTCTATGTCGTATCTTTTATCTATTAATCATCAATCATACTGCAACTTCATTTCGAAAGTTCATGTACTGGACGTTTTATTGATTGCATATTGTAAGGCGGTTATGAATCTCTCATTTTCAGGCTGAGTGCCAATGGTCACGCGGATCGTATTTTCATAACCTAGCAAATGACCAGAACGGATGATGACACCTTGAATCAATAGCTTCTCGAAAATGTCCCTGCCAGGATGGTTAAGTTCGACCATCAAGAAGTTGGCATGTGAAGGGAAGAATGTTAATCCCATCTTGCTTAGTTCGTTTTCTAAATATCTTCTTCCTTCCTCATTCTTACGGGCACATTGCTCAACAAATGTATGGTCATCTAGGGAAGCGAAGGCCGCAGCCTGTGCTAAACGGTTGGTATTGAAGGGTTCTTTCACTTTAACTAGCTCTTGTATGATGGAAGCATCCATTAAACCGTATCCAATCCTTAATGCAGCCAATCCATAAATCTTTGAAAAAGTGCGTAAGATGACCAGATTTGAATGGGCATTTAGAAGTGGCAAAGTTTCTAAATATTCTTCATCATTGACATACTCATAGTATGCTTCGTCAACGACCAGTAAAATATGTTTCGGCACCTTCTCGATAAAAGATCTTAATTTTTCTTTTTGAACAATCGTTCCTGTCGGATTATTGGGGTTACAGACAAAAATCATTCTTGTTTTTTCAGTTATGGCATCATACATACCCTGCAGGTCATGTACACCATTAATAAGAGATATTTTTACAGGTGTACCGCCGTCAATCAATACATTCGTTTCATACCGTGGAAATGTAACATCAGCCATGATGACTTCATCATTTTGTTGGATGTAGGTTCTTGTTAACAAACGTATCACTTCATCAGACCCATTTCCTAGGATGATTTGCTCTTGATTGATATTCAATTTCCTTGCCAGCTTTTCAGCTAATGACGGTGCCATTCCTTCAGGATAAAAGGAGGTTTGCTCCATTTCGATAAGCATGGCTTCTTTTGCTAGAGTTGAGTAACCGAATGGATTTTCATTGGATGCCAATTTAACGATCGTTTCAAGTCCCAGTTCGCGTTGGACTTCTTCAATTGGCTTACCGGAAACATATGGGCTTATGTCTTCAATGTTTTTTCGAACCGGGATTTTCGTAAAGGTCAATGCAGGTTCCTCCTTTAGTTGAATTCTGAATTTTCTTTTTCATTTACTAATTTTAATGATAGAATATTAACTGTTAAAATTACATACAAAAAAGAATGTTTTTTCACTTTCCATACAACATTTTAAAGATATATAAGCTAATATTCCTTCATTATGAAAGGCGGTTGCTTCATGGATGAAATAGATGTTTGTTTACTGGAACTTTTACAGATAAATGGACGCATTACGATTAGTGAACTATCGAAGAAATTGGCTCTCAGTCGGCCCAGTATTTCTGAACGTATGTATCGCCTGCAAGAAAAGGGAATCATTGAGGGGTTCAGTGCAAGGGTTTCACCACTGGCAATAGGAAGAGGCGTGCTCGTGTTCATTCAGGTAAGTGAACTTAAGGTTTCCGTTTCCGATTTCGAGCAGTTAGTTAAAAATGATTTAGACATTATCGAATGCCATCGTGTAACAGGAACAGTTGGATATTTTTTGAAAGCGGCTTTAGCTGATATGGACAGCATGAGATTACTTATAGATCGATTAATACCCTATGGACATCTGAATACTTCCGTAGTTTTGACATCCCCGGTGCCTTCCCGCTCCATTCTTCCAAGGATCAATGAAATGGAGGATCATGGTGCGAAATCCTAGCTGGAATTCAATTTATGCTGGTATATGACTCGAATGGACGTTCAAACTATGAAGTGTTTATAGGCTTTTTGCAAAAAGGAACGAGGCGAGATGCCTGTTCCTTTATTTGCGTTATTATAAATCCATCAATGCCCCGAAATATTGCTGGGCTGTTGTAAAACAAATGAATGCCAATAGTTCAGAAATCTCTTCATCACTGAATGCC
Organism: Peribacillus sp. NPDC006672; assembly: GCF_050274955.1. Classification (NCBI taxonomy): domain Bacteria; kingdom Bacillati; phylum Bacillota; class Bacilli; order Caryophanales; family Bacillaceae; genus Peribacillus; species Peribacillus sp. NPDC006672. Next base: position 394,799 of record NZ_JBNNOR010000002.1, on the reverse strand, counting down.
TCCTTCAATACTTGGAAAAACTTTTCCTCCGTTTTTTCACGTTGAATGAGGAATACTTCTGCAAAGGCGATTGCATAGCTTTCTTTCGCATCTTCTGGCTTTAATGGAGTCCCTTTTGCCTGACAGTATGAACAGCCATTACCGTATGCCAGTACCCTTCTGACGTTTTCCTTTAACTCCTTCGATAGTTTACCATCCGCAGATATGCAATTTGAGAGGTCCGACCATTTATGCGAAATATCTTCTGAATGAAATAATCTTTGAAACGGACTGGAGCCAATCGACGAATTTTTTATTCTTGTCATGAACATCTCCCCCTTGAGATAATCCTAATATAAAAAAACAGGAATATTAATTACGCTTGTAAAATATTTCGGTTGAATATTGTATAAATATAAAGAAAAGGGGAGGAATAACTTCTAAATGAAAATAGATGAAAAAGACCGGAGCATCCTTGCTGAATTAACGCTGAATAGCCGGATTTCCATGAGGGAATTGGCAAAGAAAGTAAATCTATCTGCCCCCACCGTTACCGAGCGGGTACGGCAAATGGAGTCGTTCGGGATCATTAAAGGGTATGTTGCCGAGATTGATCATAAAAAGATTGGTTTTCCTATTGAATGTATCGTGGAAGCAACGATAAACAATGGGGAATATGAGAAATTCAAAAAGTATATCTCCAAGCTGTCGAATGTTGACTTTTGCTATCGAATTGCCGGGCAGGCTTGCTTTATGCTGAAAATCCACAGTGAGAGCCTTGAAGAAGTGGAGGAATTCATCAATCGGACAATTCCTTTTGCTGCAACCGTTACACATGTAATCCTTTCTCAAGTGGAGCTGAACAGGAATGAGTAATTATTAATGTTCAACTGATATGAAAATGGATGATTATAAATGGAAGAAAAAGAACGGTTTAACCGGTAAAAAAGGCATACGGGATCGCCTGAAAATTTTATTATGATTTGTGCTGCGCCTGGATTTTTTCAGGCGTTTTTTTATGATCAATGCTCCAGGTACTTGTATAAAAGGAAGTTTACCTTGAATAATATAGGTAATAACTAAGAACATGGATTGGAATTTGAAAAGATGGGGTGAGGTATATGGAGGGAAATGGCAACTTTAAACCTGAACTAGTCAGAGAAGCAGTTAATGTGATTGAAAATGTAGCTGGAACATATCCTGGTTATCGGCGGGTGCATGCAAGGGGATATGTTTATGAGGGGGTTTTTACCCCAAACGGAAAAGCGTCCCCATTAACGGTGGCTTCGCATCTTCAGGATGAAGCCGTGCCAGTGATCATTCGGTTTTCAAATAGCTCGCCGATTCCAAGCCATCCAGATGCCATATCCCCTGTAAAGGGCATGGCCGTCAAGTTTAAATTGCCGAATGGAGAGGCATCAGATCTCATTACTGTGACCATTCCGCTATTCTTTGCGAAAACACCGGAAGCGTTTGTTGATATTGCTAACTTTTTCAAGTCTGCAAAAGAAGGTTTCCCAAATTTGAAAGAGCTTGCAAAAATCCTGTTGAAATACCCTGAAAGCAAGGCAAGCCTGCAAATGCTTAAAGAAATGCGTTCTCCAGCCAGTTTTTCAACATGTCAATATTACTCCATTCATGCATTCTATTTCATTAACGCGGAGGGCCGGCGTCAGACCATTAAGTATGAGTGGGTACCTGATGCCGGCCTTAGTATGCTAGCAAAAGAGGAGGTAGCCAAGCATTCGGCAGATTATCTGAAAGAAGAAATGGAAGAGAGGCTCAAGCAAGGCCCTGTGGGCTTTAAATTGAACATTCAAATAGGAGGGGAAAATGACCCGTCTGACGACCCAACCACTGCTTGGTCGGAAGAAAAACAGGTAATAACGGTAGGCCATTTAGTAATTTCTAATAAATTGGAAGCGATTAGAGATCATTTATTGTTTGATCCAACCAATATTACTGAAGGAATCGAGTGCTCGGAAGATCCAATCTTACATTTTCGCCATAGGGCGTATGCCATTTCATATGAACGCCGGATAAATAACCAATGAAATGAAATCATGAAAAAGGGAAAATCCTTATTAGAGGGTTTTCCCTTTTTCGTAAGTTTACATTTTTCCGGATCTGAAAATGGTGTAAAGCATAAGTAAGAACATCAGGGTTGCAACGACAAATCCAATCTCGATAACAGGTATTTTCCATAGGATCAGGGTTTCCCCACCTATTGCCGAGCCAATAATGAGACCGACCATGATTATGCTGAATGCAAGCAGGATAATACTGAAAGAAAGCCTGTTCGAGATTTGATCAAGCTTATGCAAAAAAACTTGAAGTTCGGGAATATTGATATCCAGTCGCAATTTCCCTTTTTTTATGATACCTGTTACTTCCTTGATATCCTTGGGTAGTTCGGCAATGGCTTCAGCAGACTCAATGAATTGATTCCAAGCGTTCTTCGCAATGTTTTTTGGATTGTAGCGCTCCTTAAAAAGCCTTTCCCCGAAAGGTTCAGCTGCCTTCATGATGCTGAAATGCGGATCTAATCCTTCAACAATGGCCTCCATGGTAAGCAGAGCCTTGCCGAGCATCGTGAATTCTGGAGGGATTTGGACTTGGTGCCGATTGGCAACTGTGAACAGGTCATTGACCGCTCCGCCTAAGCTGATTTGGCTCAATGGGATATCATAATATTTATTTCGCAGTTCATCAATATCCACCCTTAATGGCACCATATCGGTTTCGTCCGTCAGAAGACCCATATCTGCAAGCGTCTTGATCAGTCCATTGGTGCTTCCGCGTTTCAGGTTGATGACAAGCGAGGCGAACTGATACTTCCTTTCATCCTCCAGACGTCCCACCATCCCGAAATCCATGAGTGCGACGACATTTCCTGGCAAAATGATGATGTTGCCAGGGTGGGGATCGCCGTGATAAAAGCCATCGATCAATATTTGCTGAAGCATGGAATTCGCTAATCTTTCTGCGATTTTCCGACGATCATAACCTTCATCATCAAGCTGTTTATAATGATTGATCTTAATTCCTTGAATGAATTCCATCGTCAGGACCCTTTTTGTGGAATACTCCCAATGGATCCTTGGTATCTTAAACCCTTGATTATCGATGAATTGCTTGGCTATTCTTTCCCCGTTTCGGCCCTCGGAGTTATAATCGAGTTCTGCGCGAAGTGATTTAGCGAATTCATCAATCATTTTTCTGATTTGGTAGCGTCTGGCCCAAGATATGCGTGCTTCCATCAGTCTTGCCAAATCATCGAGAATTTCCAAATCCGTTTCCACAGTCGGCAGAATATCGGGCCGCTGCACTTTGATTGCTACGACTTCCTGTGATGGAAGCCGTGCAGTATGGACCTGCCCAATCGAAGCGGTAGCCAGTGGGTTTTCATGGAATTCAAGAAAAATGTTTTCCAAGGAATCACCCAATTCGGCTTCAATAATTTTGCGAACCTTATCAAATGGAAAGGGGGTGACCTGGTCCTGTAGCTTTTCAAGTTCGCGGATGATTTCTTCCGGAACGAAGTCACGCCTCGTACTTGCAATCTGACCAAGTTTAATGAATGTAGGTCCTAGACTTTGTAAAATCGTATGCAGCCGCTCCCCGATTGAGCGGAGGTTCAGGTTTTCGTCGGGTTGGAGTTTCGATGCCGCTTTACTCTCGGATAATCCAAGGCGATAGATGAAGTAACCAAAACCATTTTTCAAGAAGGCATTAATGATTTCTTGGTAACGATGTGCGTGTTTCAGTCGCTTGCCAAACATTCAAGTACCTCCAAATCACGATTGTTGGTTCTGTTTCTCTAAAATTTGGATTCGGCGCTCTAAGTCCTGAACTTCTTCTTTGGTTGCTAAGTTTAGGCTGTTGAGCGCTTGATTGACTTTGGCCTTGACGGAATCATCCAGTTGTTTTTGGGCTTGTTCCCCTTTTTCGACCCAATTCTTAATAAGATCCTTGGAGTCTTCTTTGCTGATTTCGCCTTTTTTTACAAGAGAGTCCACTGCTTTTTCAATTTGATCCTTTGTAGCAGCGGCAGCACCTAATCCTAAAGAAAACACATTTTTTAATAAGTCCATTTTTAATTCCTCCAATATAAATTTTTTATACTATAAGAAAAATAATAGCGGGTGCCCTTCACCCTGGTTCTTTCTTGCTGTTTTTATTATCATACATCATTGGAGGCCGCTACAAAAATATAATGGGTCCTGCCGATTGTTGATGGGTAGGAAACGGATTTGTTGATCACTTAAGGAAGTGTTTGTAGTGAAGCGAATTGGATATTATGATAAGGAAAAATAAGCTGGCGAAAGTGAGGATGAATTGATGGGTTTCACAGATAAAACGGTGATTGTAACAGGCGCATCGAATGGTATAGGGAGAGGCGTGGCAAAGGGATTTGCAGAAAGCGGCGCATCGGTGGTTCTCGCAGATATGGACGAGCAGGAAGGTCGACTGTATGCGGAAGAGCTCAAAAATAATGAGCATGAAGCCATGTTCGTTAAAACGGATGTGCGCAAGGAAGCTGACATCAAGCATTTGATGGATGTAACCCTAAAAACATATAAGTCCATTGATATATTAATCAATAATGCAGGAAAGGCATTATTCAAACCGCTTTATGATCTGACGATTGAGGAATGGGACGATATGATGCATACGAATTTACGCAGTGTTTTCCTTTGTTCCCAGGCAGCGGCAGCATCAATGCGGAAAAACGAAATGGGGGGTGCAATCATCAATTTAGCATCAACTAGAGCAATAATGTCTGAGCCGGATTCGGAATCCTATGCTGCGACAAAAGGAGGGATCAAAGCACTGACCCATGCACTTGCCGCTTCTTTAGGCAAAGAGAAAATTACGGTCAATTCGATTTCTCCGGGCTGGATTGAAACGGGAGATTATGACTCGCTGAGGGCTGAAGATCATCAGCAGCATTTTTCCAATCGGGTTGGCAAACCGGAAGATATTGCAAGGGCCTGTCTTTATTTTACTGCAACGGAAAATGACTTCGTTACGGGTGCGGATCTTATCATCGATGGAGGCATGACAAGAAAAATGATGTACGAGGAGTAACCTCATTTTTTTCGATAAAGATATTGAAGTTCAGTTCCGAGCTCACGGTTGAGCAGCTTTTCCATTTCTACAAGCTCTTTTATGCCGATAGGGGCATCGAGAGCTGTCCAGTGAACGGTATAAACAAAATAGTAATCTCTAATTTTTCGGAAAATAACCGGCGAATTCGGAAATTGATCAAAAATTGCCCTGATATTATAGCGCCTCATGTAGGACCACTTGACAAGCTGCATGTAGATATCCATCCTTTACAAAAGAGATCAATGGCTGCCATGATGGCAGCCATTGGTCCGGTTCTTATTTATCGTTGAATAAATTGAATAAACCTCTAGTAACACTGCCTTCGTCAGAAGATCCGCCATTTTGCGGCATTGCAGCAAATACACGGCTGGCAAGACGGCTGAATGGCAAAGATTGCACCCAGACGGTTCCAGGTCCTTTTAATGTTGCAAAGAATAAACCTTCGCCTCCGAATAAAGCGGTTTTCACGCCTTTTACGAATTCAATATTATAATCTACCCCGCTAGTCATCGCTACTAAACATCCTGTATCCACGCGTAAGATCTCTCCTGCAACCAATTCTTTTTTATGGATCGTGCCACCGGCATGCACGAAGGTCATTCCATCTCCTTCAAGCTTTTGCATGATGAAACCTTCACCGCCAAAAAAGCCAGTTCCTATTTTTCTCTGAAACTCAATTCCGACAGAAACACCTTTAGCTGCAGCAAGGAATGCGTCTTTTTGACAAATGATTTTCCCGCCGAGCTCACTTAAATCCATCGGAATGATTTTACCTGGATAAGGTGAAGCAAAGGAAACGCGTTTTTTATCATGCCCTTCGTTTGTAAAGGCGGTCATGAAAAGACTTTCTCCAGTAAGAAGCCTTTTACCAGCACCAAATAGCTTGCCCATCATTCCGCTGTCACTATTCGAAGACCCATCACCAAAGATGGTTTCCATCTTGATTTGATCTTCCATCATCATTAAACTTCCAGCCTCTGCAATCACCGTTTCCTGAGGATCCAATTCCACTTCAACAAACTGCATGTCATCTCCATATAATTTAAAATCTATTTCATGATTATTCATTTTCCATTCCTCCTATCCATCTCATTTTCATTGTAAAAGATAATCTCTTAACCTGCCAATATTTTTCAAATTTTCGTCGTACCATATATATTTTTGGTTTTCACGGGTATATCTAGTAATATGAAGAAAGAAAAAACAGCAGGACACTTAAGAAACTTAAGTGTAGGAGGAGACAACCATGGATACTTACATATTATCATTGGATCAGGGAACGACAAGTTCCCGGGCCGTTTTATTTAATAAAAGAGGGGAAGTTTTGCATATTGCCCAAAAGGAATTCACCCAATATTTCCCGAATCCTGGATGGGTGGAGCATAATGCAAATGAAATTTGGGGTTCCGTTTTATCGGTAATCGCTTCCTGTTTATCGGAAATGAATGTAAAACCGGAACAGATTGCTGGGATTGGCATAACGAATCAACGGGAGACGACCGTGGTATGGGATAAAGAAACAGGTCAGCCGATTCATCATGCAATCGTCTGGCAATCCAGGCAGACAAGCGAAATTTGCGAGCGATTGAAGAATGAGGGTCTTGATGACTTATTTTTACGGAAAACCGGTTTGTTGATTGATGCTTATTTTTCCGGTACAAAGGTGAAGTGGATTCTCGACCATGTAGATGGGGCACGGGAAAAAGCTGAAAACGGAGACTTATTGTTTGGTACGATCGATACGTGGCTGATATGGAAACTTTCGGGTGGTAAAGCCCATGTAACCGATTATTCGAATGCTTCAAGGACGCTGATGTATAACATTCATGATTTGAAGTGGGACGAAGAGCTTCTGGAAATTCTGCAAGTACCGCAATCGATGCTGCCGGATGTTCGTTCTTCATCGGAGGTATATGGGAATACAGCGCCACATCATTTCTTTGGCCACGAAATCCCGATTGCCGGGGCAGCGGGAGATCAACAGGCCGCTTTGTTCGGCCAAGAATGTTTTGAAAAAGGAATGGCCAAGAATACGTATGGCACCGGATGTTTTATGCTGATGAATACAGGAGAAAAGGCAGTGAAATCAGAGCATGGCCTATTGACCACGATTGCATGGGGGCTGAACGGAAAAGTCGAATATGCATTGGAAGGCAGTGTTTTTGTTGCAGGTTCGGCCATACAATGGTTAAGGGACGGGTTGAAACTCTTGAATGATTCGAAAGACAGTGAAATGTATGCAAAACGGGTCACTTCAGCTGATGGCGTCTATGTCGTCCCAGCATTTGTTGGGTTAGGTACCCCTTATTGGGATAGTGATGTCAGGGGAGCGGTATTCGGATTAACCAGGGGGACATCGAAGGAGCATTTCGTCCGGGCAACATTGGAAGCTTTGGCCTACCAGACAAAAGATGTCCTTTGCGCCATGGAAGTCGATTCAGGGATTAACCTAAAGGCATTGAGGGTTGATGGCGGGGTTGTCAAGAACAACTTCTTGATGGAATTCCAAAGCGGCCTCTTGAATGTACCAGTCGAAAGGCCGGTTATTAGTGAGACGACAGCGTTAGGGGCAGCGTATTTAGCTGGGCTAGCAGTCGGTTATTGGGAAAGCCAGGAAGAGATTTCAAAGCTAGGGGCAGTCGATAAGAAATTCGAACCCGAGATGGAAGAGCAGGAACGGAAGGATTTATATAATGGCTGGAAAAAGGCCGTTCAGGCGGCAAGGGTTTTTAAATGTAAGTAAGGGTATTAATAGTAAGGAGATGAATATAGAACGACGAACTTAAAAAAAGGGGTGGTATTATGTTAGTTAAGGATTTCATGATAAGGGAAGTCTATGTAGCCCGTCCTGATTTTACATTAAAGGAAATTCTGCGAATTTTGATCGAAAATAAAGTGGGCGGGGTCCCGGTTGTGGATGAACGCGACAAGCTATTGGGAATGGTGACAGACGGGGATATCCTTCGTTATTTGAAACCTGCTGAGGAAGCCATCCTGGGGTATTTCACATACATTACGATTCTTCCTGGTGAAGAATTGGATGAAAAGGTTACATCCAAAATGAATGATAAAGTCTCACAAATCATAAAAAATAAAAGAATTACAAAGCTATCCCCCGAAGATCCGTTAGATGAATTGATAAAGGTCCTTTCCAAGCATCATTTCAAGAAAATCCCTGTCGTCGACAAAAATGATAAAGTCGTCGGCATCATCAGCAGGGGAGATGCACTCAGGGCTCTATATAAGGAATTCGTTCAAAAGCTGGAATAGCGAAAATATGAATAAAAAGGCCTGCTCGCAATCGAGCAGGCCCAGTTTGTAAACGATCATTGAGTGCTTTCTACATCCTTGTCTGAATCTGACTTACCTTTTAATCTATCTTCCTTTAATTTAAAGTAGGCGTCCATTACTTTCGCCCCGATTCGTTTGTTAATATCGTCAGCAGGCTTGCCTTGATAGGCCCATGGCACGACGACAGAGAATGCCACTTCCGGGTTATTGTTTGGTGCATAACCTGCAAGTGTTAGATTAGTGGTATCCATTGGTTTACTATATTGATTTCTCCGCGGTCCGTCGTAAAAGGCTTCGGCTGTCCCTGTTTTGGCTGCAGCACGGTATGATTTACCGCCGAAATGACTATATGCTGTCCCGCCTGGCTCCTGGGCAACCTGTCTGAATCCTTCCTGGACACGTTGGATCCAAATATCTTTCCCGCCTAAATCGTTTAATACATGGGGACTCATCGTTTTATAAACGCTCCCCAATTCATTGTGTTCATTGGATGGATTCCTGATTTCTTTAACCATATGGGGCTCCAGCCTTTTTCCTCCGTTTGCAATCGTCGATGCGTACTGTGCCAATTGCATAGGAGTATATGTATCATACTGTCCAATCGAAAAATCCAGCAGCAACCCGTCTTTTGACATATCGGTTCCTTTAAACCCGACGGATTCATTAGGCAGATCGATGCCAGTACGGACACCCAAGCCGAATTGGGCAAAATGATTCCGCATGATGGAATAAGCTTCCCGGTTAATCCCTAACGGCACTTTAGGAATATAATGACCGCCGGCAATTCTGATCGCCGTATAGAACATATAGACATTCGACGATTTTTTTAATGCAGAAACATCCGATACATACCCTAATGGGCTATAAGATTTTTTGGGTGGAGCACCAGCTAATAAAAGTGGATGGTCATGAAACGTCGTCCCTGGCGCGATGGCTCCAGTTTGAAAGCCCGTGTAGACCGTAGCTCCTTTAACAGATGAGCCTATCGTATAGGAGGTCGTAATGTTTCCAAGGGCGAAATCGTTCATTTCGGTCAAGCCGGTTTTACTGTTGCGGTCGTATTGCCTGCCGGCCATCGTAAGCACCTCTCCTGTATTCGGGTCCATTAAAACGACGAAGGCCCGATCCAAAAAGTAGGTATTTCCCCTAGCCTTAGTTTTGCGCAATTCGCTCTCGATGATCTTTTCAACCTTTTGTTGCAGCTCCATATCGATTGTCAGGACCAAGTCTTTTCCGCTTTGCCCTTCAGTAAGGGTATTCGTTTCGATGACTTCCCCTTTGCTCAGCACATTTTCAACCCGCGTCTTTTGGCCGCGCAGGACATCTTCATATTGTTTTTCGAGATAACTTTTTCCGACCCGATCATTCCTGGTATAGTCGCGTGCCAGATAATAGTTAATATTTTCACTGGGAATCCCTTCTTCGGAAGAAGAGACTTTGCCCAGAACCGAGCGGAGGGTCTCGTCATACTTATAGGTCCTTTCCCAATCCGTCGTTACGTCCACGCCTGGCATTTCATCCAAATGTTCACTAACCCTGGCGTATTCTTTTGTAGTGACATCTTTATTCTTCACGATGGACGGAGTGAGGGCATAGCCACTATTGAATTCCCGGAAGATGGCTATCACTTCCAATTCATCCTTGGTGAATTCCTTGATATTCTCTTCGGTAACCCGATCCATTTGAAGTTTGTATAAATCTTTTTGCTCCAGTTTCTTTTCGACTACTTTCTGCCTCTCGGCCTTGGTGATCAAAGCTTCAGCTTTTTTCGGATGTTTTAAAATCCAAAAGTCCTTTTTATCCGGCAATGTTACCTTTTTCGTATCTTTTTCTATCAAGGTAGCAAGGACCTCGGCCGTTTTAACCATATCGGCCGTTTTCGTATTCGGGTATTTCGTATAAGTAATGGCATTGCGTGGCTCATTATCAACGACCGGATTCAAGTTCCGGTCATACATTTTCCCACGGGGAACGGGGGTATTGGCCACATCATTTTCCGTTCGATCGACTTCGCGGAGGTAATCATCCCCATACACAATTTGGACGATGCCAAGCCGGATTATTAAGCTTGAAAATAAAATGAATATTAAAAAGAACAAAATGTTCAGTCGGAAAGGAATTGGGGTTTTTTTCTTTTTTTCTTTGGCCATCATTAACATTCCTTTCTAGTAAAAGTAAAAAATAAGAAAATTCCTATCTCTAATGATATATAAAATTAACTTATATTTCTATGCTTTATCCGTAAATTTATCTATATTTCCAAAATATAGTTTAGAAGTTATAACATTCCTAGTAATTGCACAATTGGGAAAATTGAGATGAATTAATGATCGATGATTTAGGAAGGTTTTTAATAGATAAAGAGAGGGCGAAGAATACGCGGCAATTATATAGAAGAGTTGCATTATCGAGTAGCTCATGTGAAAAAGGGAAGCTCAAATCAAAGTGCTTTGGAAGGAGGTCATGGTAAATGAACGATCAAGGACTTTTAACCTTAGAGAATTCATCCACGATGCCTTAAGTACCATGGTTTTTTATTCAAGCATTAATTTGCTTCATACTTCCGAATGGGAGCTTGAGTCTCCACACTGATTGTCTCTTTGAAATATCCGCATAGCTCAAGCCACTTTTCAGGGTAAATATAGATGAAACGTTCCATCGCAGCTAGAGAGTGAAGCACCAGGCAATCGATTTGACACTTTTTTCGATTCTGTAAATTGAAAAGAAGCTCATGTGGGATGGTGTAATAAGGATGGATTTGATACGGATTCAATATGACCGGGGAAATATTATTTTCGTCTATATACTTGTCCGTCATGATCTTTTGGATTGCAAAGCTTTCATTCGTTTGTAAATCCCCGATATTGTAGTTTGGATTCAATAGTACAATGCCTCTCATTCGATTCACCCAATCTTTTTGCTAACCATTCTTGCCAAATGGAGGATGGGATATTCAAAGTAAGAGGCTTGATAGAAAATGGCTTTCATTCCGTAAAGGGTTTTGAGATGCTTTACAATTTTCGAGCACTTTGTTGGTCAGGTCCGTTTTTTAATAATCGGTGAACTTCTTAAATCTTTTATGAAGCTTTCATTCGTGAACCAATCCTTTGTTCATTAATGATAAGGGATGTTGTCAAAAGGGGTAAATGGGGTTCCTCGATGGAAGATTCCCAAATCGGGGCCATAAATCTCGAAATGTGGAATGCCGGGAAATATTTTCCTATTGGAAGTTCTTGTTGTTTAGAATGTTCATTTAAAAGCAGCTGGGGGAAGGCATCGGCTTCGGTTCGAACGCTTTTTACAAGAGCCGATTCCTTAGGTAAAAAAGCTCTTTTTGTATATGGGATTTTAGCGTGTCATATCTTTCAGCATCGATGATGGGTTTTGTTTTGACAGGGAGTTTGCCTAACAGCTTCTGCATATATTGCGAGAACATACAATCACCACAATGTTTTTCGATCATTATATGCAGAGCCGTCAAGAAAGGGGCGTTCCATTTGCAACGCCCTCAAGTTGAGTGTTGATGGTTTTCTTTCGTCATCGGTTATTTTTCTTCTTCTTTTCCCGGTACAATAAAATATAATAAACTATCCAGAAAAGTAACACAGGAATGAAGGATAAAGGTCTATATTGGACTGGTACGGCAAATAAGATGAAAATGGATGATAATAAAAAGGGAACCGCTAGGAGTATATATTTTCTCCATGGCATATGCTGAACCTCCTTAGGTTACGTCATTCTTATAAGAATAAAGGATTATCCATCAATAATCTAGAAAAGTCACAATTGACAAAAATATACACACGTAGTAATCTTTTAATATAAGTTAAAAATTACCATTAATCAAAGAAAAGGAGGCGAACGTCATGACTAAATCAGTTAAGCACATAGATATCACAATTGAATATCATACGTCCGCCTGCCCTGAAACTTTGTCTTTCTAGACAAAGGATTGAGAACGTGCACATTGATCATTTTAAAGCGCAGGTTGTGGAGTTTTCGCGGCCTGCGCCTTTATATGTGTTCTTACACATCTAAAAAAGCTTCCGCTATTTGGCGGAGGCTTTTTGGCTTTGGGGATACAGGTGAAATAGCAGCCTTTCCAAATAAAAGATAGGAGGAGTTTTAAATGAGACAAATGATATTGGGAGTATTACTGCAGCCCGGAGATCCAGAAAGCGGTTAGTGAAGGGAAAGGTTTTAAAAAAAGGGAGGGGAATTCATGTTTGCGATTTTTAAAAAGCTGTCCTGGTTCTTTAAAGAACAGTGGCAGCGCTATACCTATGCCATTTTATTTCTATGTCTAGTGAATATCCTGGAGGTTATCCCGCCAAAGCTCGTCGGAAATGCCATCGATGATATGAACAATGGCAGCATGACGCAGGAAGGTGTCATGAAATACGTTGTTTATTTGCTCATGGTACTGGGCGGAGGCTACCTATTTGGTTACTTATGGAGTTATCTGTTATTTGGCGGCGGAAACTTGGTCGAACGAAAAATAAGGTCCGGATTTATGGGCCATTTGCTGAAAATGACGCCGACTTTTTATGAAAAAAACCGTACAGGGGATTTAATGGCCAGGGCAACCAATGATTTAAAGGCAATATCCCTCACAGCTGGTTTCGGGATATTGACGCTCGTTGACTCGGTTCTGTTCACTATTACGGTTGTGGTCATGATGGGCGCCACCATCAGCTGGGAGTTGACGATTGCGGCGGTGCTGCCACTTCCGATCATGGCAGTGATGATGCAAATCTACGTGAAGAAAATTTACAAACGTTTTACGGATGCACAAGCAGCCTTTGGTTCTTTAAATGACAAGGTCCTTGAATCTATTTCAGGTGTCCGTGTCATCCGGGCCTATGTCCAGGAACGGGAGGATGAAAAGCGATTTGATGAAATGACAGAGGATGTTTATCGCAAAAATCTCGCGGTGGCAAGAATCGACGCTCTCTTCGATCCGACGATAAGCATTATCATCGGCATCAGTTATTTAATCGGTTTGGGCTACGGGGCTTATCTTGTTTTTCAACAAGCCATAACGCTTGGCGGACTTGTTTCGTTCAATGTTTACCTAGGTATGTTAATTTGGCCGATGATCGCGGTGGGTGAACTGATCAATGTCATGCAAAGGGGAAATGCTTCGCTTGACCGTGTTCAAGACACCCTTTCATATGAGGTGGATGTGAAGAACTCATTGGGTCTGGAGAGTATTCCGAATCCGGAAAATATCCAATTCAATTCCGTGTTTTTTACATACCCATCCTCAACAGTTGTGAATCTATCCAATATTTCCGTTCAGCTTGAGCGTGGTCAAACATTAGGGATAGTTGGGAAGACGGGAAGTGGAAAAACGACATTCGTGAAGCAATTGCTGCGGGAATATCCTTTAGGAAGAGGCGAAATTGCTTTTGCAGGCATGCCGCTAGAGCAGCTGGACCTTGAAGATATTCGAAATTGGATTGGCTATGTCCCACAGGACCATTTTTTATTCTCAAAGTCTGTGAGGGAAAATATCTTATTCGGTAAAATGGATGCAACGGAAGATGAACTGGCTGAAGCTATCCGGCTTGCGGATTTTGAGAAGGACTTAATGATGCTGCCCAACCGCCTTGAGACACTAGTCGGTGAGAAGGGTGTCGCTCTATCTGGAGGGCAAAAGCAGAGGATCTCGATTGCCAGGGCACTTATCAAAAATCCGGAAATATTAATATTGGATGATTCCTTATCCGCTGTGGATGCGAAAACGGAAACGACCATCATTGAAAATATCCAAAATGAACGGGCAGGGAAAACGACCATCATCACAACCCATCGCTTATCAGCCGTTCAGCACGCGGATAGGATTATCGTGTTGGATGGCGGAGAGATCATCGAAGAGGGGACTCACGAAGATTTACTGAAGAATAATGGCTGGTATAGGGAGCAATACGAGCGGCAGCAGGTTAACGAAGGAACGGAGGTGAAGGGATGAAGGTCGTAAAGAAACTTTTTAATTATGCTGCCCTTTATAAAAAATTGATCATTTTCGCCCTGATTATGCTGGCAATTTCGGTAGCGGCCGATTTAACGGGTCCGTTTGTTGCCAAGAAAATCATCGATTCACATATACTTGGCATCGAATCCTCCTGGTATAAATCGGTTAAAGGAAAAGATGCTGTGGAGTATGAAGAAAATTGGTATAAACGGGCTGATTACTTTACTGAAGGTGAGAAGAAAGGTAGGGAAGTCCACGTTCTGCAGGTCGGCAACCAATTTGTCTTCGTAAATGAAGCTGTACCTATGGATGGCCGCAGAACCTTGGAGAACCAATCGTTGATCATCAAGAAAGACGGGAAAGAGCAACGGGCGCATGCAGTGAAGCTGACCAGTCAGGAAGTGCTGCGGTTTTACCAACCGGAAATTCCGCAGATCCTTAAGCTTGTTGCTTTTTACTTTGGCCTTGTCATCATTTCTTCCATTTTTCAATATGGGCAGAGTTTTTATTTGCAGAAAGCGGCCAACCGAATCATTCAGAAGATGCGAAATGATATTTTTAAGCATATTTCCCGTTTACCGATACGTTATTTCGATAATATGCCAGCGGGAAAAGTTGTAGCCAGGGTCACTAATGATACGGAAGCGATCCGGGAATTATATGTAACCGTGCTCGCTAACTTTTTCTCGAGCACGATTAATATCTTCGGCGTTCTCATTGCTTTGTTTATTCTGGATGCACGTGTCGGTGCTATTGGCCTTTTACTTATTCCAATCATCGTTATCTGGACGACGGTATACCGTAAATTCGCCTCGAAATATAATCACATCATTAGGGAACGGGTCAGCGATATTAATGGGATGATCAATGAATCCATTTCTGGAATGAGCATCATTCAGGCATTTGGACGTGAAAAGGAAACGAAGCAAACATTTGAAAATTTGAACCGCGAGCATTACTTCTATCAAAATAAAATGCTCCATTTGAATTCGTTGACGGGTGGAAACTTGATTGGTGTCATCAAGGTTTTGGCGCTAATGGCATTCGTCTGGTATTTCGGAGGGATTTCCCTTACAGCGAGTTCAGCCATTTCTTTAGGAATGATGTATGCAATTGTTGATTTGATCAGCCGACTGCTTCATCCGCTTCACGGAATCGTCAATCAATTTGCTAAACTAGAACAGGCACTTGTTGCAGGGGAGCGGGCATTCAGTTTATTGGATAAACAGGGATTGGCAGTCAGTGATGAAAACATGTCCAGATACAAAGGAAACGTGCAATTTGAAAATGTTTCTTTTGGCTATAAGGATGATGAATATGTGTTAAGGGATATTTCCTTCTCAGCCAAACAAGGGGAAACGGTCGCTTTAGTAGGCCATACTGGATCAGGAAAAAGTTCCATAATGAATTTACTGTTCCGTTTTTATGACAGCAGCGAAGGGCAAATCAAAATTGATGGCATGAATATTTTGGATATCCCCCATCAAACGCTTAGGGAGCATATGGGAATCGTCCTTCAGGATCCCTATTTATTTACTGGCACCATCGCTTCCAATATCAGTCTGAATCATAAAGGCATCACAAGGGAAATGGTTGAAAAATCATTAAAAGATGTAGGAGGGGACAAAGTGCTGAAGCATCTTCCCTTAGGGCTGGATGAACCCGTGATTGAAAAAGGAGGAACGTTATCTTCCGGACAGAGGCAGCTAATCTCTTTTGCACGTGCTCTTGCATTCAATCCGGCGATTCTGATATTGGATGAAGCGACAGCAAGCATCGACACCGAAACCGAGGCAATTATCCAGGAGGGAATGGATGTGCTGAAAAAAGGGAGAACGACCTTCATCATTGCCCATAGACTTTCCACGATTAAAAATGCCGACCAAATTCTTGTACTGGATAAAGGGCGGATTTCCGAGCAAGGTACACATGAAGAATTAATGGAGTTAAAAGGGATTTATTATCAAATGTATGAACTGCAGGCTGGTCCGCATAACGGGATGGTCGGTTGAAGCACAATTGAATAAGTATGGATAATCAAGATTAAACTATAATGAGGGTGCCGGTTATTGGCACCTTCAAGCAAAATTATTGATAATAGTAATCATTTCGTTTAACCTATACCCATACTAACAATGAGGTGATAATAGTGAAACAAGAAATTCATCCGGATTATCGACAAGTAGTATTTATGGATACCAATAGTGGTTATAAATTTTTGACAGGTTCCACAAAAACGTCCAATGAAACGATCGAGTGGGAAGACGGCCAAACGTATCCATTGTTAAAAGTGGAGATCAGTTCAGATACCCACCCTTTTTATACGGGAAAGCAGAAGTTTGCTGAAAAAGGCGGACGGGTGGACCGCTTTTTGGATAAATACAATATGAAGAAATGAAAGTGAGGCCATCGAGAAATCGTTGGCCTTTATTGATTAATGGATGGAAGTGATGCAAGCAAGTGGGTGCCCATTATAAATGAGGCACCCATGCTTTAATCATTTTGCAGCAATGGCTTCCCCTTTAGCAATATTTACGAGGGCAGCATCGAAATCCTTGATTAAATCGTCCGGATTTTCAAGTCCGACAGAGAGGCGAAGCAAGCTGTTCGTGATGCCCCGCTTTTCCCTTTCATCAGCAGGCATGGCAGCATGGGACATTTTGGCCGGGTAGGATAAAATCGATTCGACCGCTCCAAGGCTTACGGCAAAGACAGGAAGCTCGACAGTTTTCACGAAAGAGCGGAAGACTTCTTCGCTTTCCAATTCAAATGATAGGACCGCCCCTGCACCAAGTGACTGGCCTTGCTGGATTGCGTGCTGTGGATGATCGGCCAGGCCAGGATAATAAACTTTTTTCACCAAGGGCTGCTCAATTAAGTAGGCGGCAATCTTTTCTGCCCCTTTTTGGGAGTGTTCCATTCTAACGGACAAGGTTTTCAGACCTCTCATTACAAGCCAGGCGTCCTGTACACCAAGAACCGCTCCAAAGGAGTTTTGGAGGGAACCGAGTCTTACTGCCAAATCCGGATCTTTCACTACGGCAAGTCCAGCTATCACATCACTATGGCCGGATAAAAATTTCGTCGCGCTATGAAGGACAACATCAGCGCCCAGATTCAGTGGTTTTTGTAATGCTGGGGTCAAGAATGTATTATCAACAAAACTTAAGGCACCGGCTTTTTTCGCGATATCACATACGTCTTTAATATCGGTCACTTTAAGTAATGGATTTGAAGGCGTTTCGATGTATATGGCTCTCGTATTTGGCTGAATGGCCGCTTTGACGCTTTCAAGGTCCGTCATGTCAACGAAAGTATGCTCAATATTGAAACGCGTCAAAACGCTTGTGACCATCCTGAACGTTCCGCCATACACATCTTCAGAAATGACGATATGGTCTCCGGCAGACAACAGCAGGAAAGCTGTTGAAATGGCTGCCATACCTGATGAAAAGGCAAAGCCGTGAGTACCTTCCTCAAGTTCGGCAATGATATCTTCCAGTGCTTCGCGAGTTGGATTCCCGCTTCTGCTGTAATCATATTTGCCGAATTGATCGATATCGGATTGATGGAAAGTGGATGCGTGCTGAATGGGGACGCTCACACCGCCTGTTGCAGGATCGAATTTATGTTGATTATGAAGTAATTTGGTTTCAAAGCTGAAATCATGAGTGGTCATCGTAGTGCCTCCCTTTTTACGTGTGCGAATGCTTGCTGTAAGTCCTGGATCAAATCGTCGCTGTCTTCAATGCCGACGGAGAAGCGCAGCAGGCGATTGCAAACCCCGTTCGCCATTCTGACTTCAAGCGGTATATCAGCATGTGTTTGTGTAGCAGGATAAGTGATGAAGCTTTCAACCCCTCCAAGGCTTTCTGCAAACGAAATTAATGAGAGTGATTGTAAAAATGGGTTGACCGCCGCTTCATCAATGATACGGAATGAAATCATGCCGCCTCTACCGGGATACAATACATCTGTCACACAATCATGTTCCGACAAGTAATCTACAAGTGTCTTGGCATTCTTTTCATGACGTTCCATCCGCAATGCCAGGGTTTTCATTCCGCGCATCAATAGCCAGGAATCAAAGGGGCTCAAGACAGCCCCCATGCCATTATGATGGAAGGCAAGTGCATCACATAATTCCGCGCCGCTAGCCACGATCAGTCCTGCGAGCACATCATTATGACCACCGAGATACTTGGTTGCGCTGTGGATCACAATATCCGCTCCAAGCAGGATGGGTTGTTGAATAAGAGGCGTGTAAAAAGTGTTATCAACGATTAACAATAAATTAAATCGTTTGGCCAATGCTGCAACGGCGCTAATATCCGTTTGCTGCATAAGAGGGTTAGTGGGAGTTTCGATGAAGATGGCTTTCGTGTGAGGAGTGATGGTTCTTTCAATATCCTCCAAACAACAAGTGTTCACATAGTCACACTTCAATCCCCATTTCTTAAACCCTTGTTCCAACAGACGATATGTACCGCCATAAAGATCTTCGCTGACAATCCATGCATCACCTGATTTAAATAAGGCCAGTATAGTAGAAATGGCTGCCATTCCTGAACTGCAGGCATACCCTTGGTCGCCTTTTTCCAGATCGGCGATGGATCGTTCCAATAGTTGGCGTGTAGGGTTACCTGTCCTTGTGTAATCGAATCCAGTCGATTGGCCGATTCCTTCATGGCGAAAAGCTGTTGAAAAGTATACCGGCGGATTGACTGTTCCTGTCGCCGTTTCACTGCGATTTCCTAATTGAGCAAGATATGTTTCAGTTTTGTACATAGTTTTCACTGCTCCTTTTTAGTTAAATAACATAAAAAAAAGTCTTCTTTAAGAAGAAGACTTTGATTAAATAGGGACGAGTCATTCTTCTTATCTTCCAAGTTCACAAACTTGTGGAATTAGCACCTTTTCATTGGTTTGAAACAAATGAAGGTTGCTGAGGTGTCATCGGGCCATTCCCTCTACCTCTCTCGATAAGAGTTTAGATTATTCAATTTCTTTTGAATTTACTATATATACAAAATACTGTCAAGAACATTTTGGATGGATAATGCTTTGATGTTCATGGATAGGGCAATTGGAGACTAGCGGTGTCAACACTTTATGTGCCTGAAAAGAATATCCGAAATTCGCCTGTGTCCAGGGGTAAACACGATGATCCTGTTGAATTAAATGGATTTTACAGTAAAAAGGGGGAG
Organism: Peribacillus sp. NPDC006672; assembly: GCF_050274955.1. Classification (NCBI taxonomy): domain Bacteria; kingdom Bacillati; phylum Bacillota; class Bacilli; order Caryophanales; family Bacillaceae; genus Peribacillus; species Peribacillus sp. NPDC006672. The sequence goes on along the minus strand of NZ_JBNNOR010000002.1, from coordinate 375,233 downwards.
GCTTGGCCGGTTATTTTTGCATTAAAAAAATAAAGTTTGTACAATGTATAGAGAGAAAGAATAATATGACATTATTCATTTCATATACATATGGTCTTCGATGAATAGTGCAACCATAGGAGGAGAACACATGGAATACAGAATCGAACGAGATACGATGGGTGAAGTGAAAGTTCCTGCCGATAAATATTGGGGAGCACAAACCGAAAGAAGCCGTAACAATTTCAAAATCGGTAATGAAAAAATGCCGATTGAATTAGTTCGTGCATTTGCATACGTTAAACAAGCTGCGGCAAAGGTGAACTATAATCTTGGCGATCTTTCGGAAGTTAAAAAGAATGCCATCGTTAAGATTTGCGACGAAATCCTTGAAGGTACGCTTGATGAACATTTCCCACTTGTAGTTTGGCAAACGGGAAGCGGCACGCAAAGTAATATGAACGTGAATGAAGTGGTCGCTAACAAAGGGAATGAATGGTTAAAAGAAAATGGTGAATCCGAAACCCTTCACCCGAATGATGATGTTAACAAGGCACAAAGCTCCAATGATACTTTCCCGACCGCCATGCATATTGCAGCCTTTATGGAAGTCGCTGAAAAATTGGTTCCTGCCATCAAAGCACTTCGCGATACTTTCGATTCAAAAGAAAAAGAATTTTGGGATGTCGTGAAAATTGGCCGGACACATCTTCAAGATGCAACACCACTGACTTTAGGACAAGAAATTTCCGGTTGGAAAGCGATGCTCGATAAAGATCTCGCGATGATTCAGGAAAGCAGCCAAAAATTATTGAACCTGGCTCTAGGCGGAACGGCTGTAGGAACGGGAATCAATACAAAAAAAGAATTCCCAGGACTTTCGGCCAAACAAATTGCAGCGGATACAGGACATCCCTTCGTCACTTCGGATAATAAGTTCCATGCATTGACAAGCCATAACGAAATCGTTTACGCACACGGTGCGTTGAAAGCATTGGCAGCGGATTTAATGAAAATTGCGAACGATGTCAGATGGCTGGCAAGTGGCCCTAGAAGCGGAATCGGCGAAATTGCCATTCCTGAAAACGAGCCAGGCAGCTCCATCATGCCAGGTAAAGTCAATCCTACACAAAGTGAAGCGCTTACCATGATTGCGACACAAATCGTGGGTAACGATGCTACGATTGGCTTTGCAGCAAGCCAAGGTAACTTTGAACTGAATGTATTCAAACCAGTCATCATCTATAACTTCCTGCAAACGGTGAAATTATTGACGGAAGGCATTCACTCTTTCAACAGTAATTGTGCAGTTGGCATCACTGCAAATGAAGATAAAATCAAAGAAAATGTAGACCGTTCACTTATGTTGGTAACAGCATTGAACCCGCATATTGGTTATGAAAAAGCAGCCAAGATCGCCAAAACTGCATTCAAGGACAACTCTACGTTAAAAGAAGCGGCGTTGAAATTGGAGTTTCTGACGGAAGCTGAATTCAAAGCATGGGTCGATCCTGCTGACATGGTTAATAAATAATTGCATAGGAGTGCCCTCCCGCTGGTTTTAGGGAGGGTGTTTCCATATGTTAAAATAATGGAATCAACAAATACTGAGTTCATAAGTATCGGGAACAGGAGGAAAAACAATGTCTTTATGCCCGCTTTGCAACGGTCTAAGAAAAATTCATGTGAATTGCCCGGAATGCGGCAGTGATCTTGATGATAAAGGGAAATTTATGGATTACGCTGATGATTACAGTGCTTACATGGATATCGACATACTTAAAGAAAACGACGGATATCCTCAATCTCTTCAAAAAGGCCAATGCCCGCATCTCATGAAATGCTCTGAATGCGGTCATGATGAAGTGGTATTGGTCCAGGAATAAATCTATCCCTTATTTGAATAAACGAAAAAGACCCATTCATGAACGGGTCTTTTGGCGTTTAATTGGCAGGTAACTTCATGCTTTCCTGCATCTGTTCATCTTCTTCAACTAAAATGCGATGTTCAGTCCCTTTATCAAAAAAGTGTGCTTTATTCATGTCGAGGGCAAGTTCGATCTTTTCGCCTGCCTGGATAATATTCTTGGCATCGACCCGTGCGACGAAGTCCTGCCCGTCTAACGTGGAGTAGAGCATGATCTCCGCGCCCATGAGTTCGGCTACATCAATTTGGGTCGTGAGTTTAGTGTTAGAGGACTCCGTGAAGCTAGTTCCTTCATTATGGAAATCCTCCGGACGGATGCCAAGGATTATATCCTTTCCGATATATCCTTGATCACGCAGCATTTTCATCTTCAATTCAGGTATTTCAAGCGTTTGTTCGCCTATTTTAATTGTGCCTTCTTTTAATGTTCCGGTAAAGAAGTTCATGGCAGGCGATCCGATAAAACCGCCGACAAAGACGTTTATGGGTTTCTCGTATACGTCTTTTGGGGCACCGACCTGTTGGATGATTCCATCTTTCATTACTACAAGACGTGTCGCCATGGTCATTGCCTCTGTTTGGTCATGCGTGACATATATCGTCGTGGTGTCGAGCCGTTTATGTAGTTTAGCGATTTCTGCACGCATTTGAACCCGTAGCTTTGCATCGAGATTGGATAATGGCTCATCCATCAAGAAAACTTTTGCATCCCTTACAATTGCCCGGCCAAGTGCGACACGCTGGCGCTGACCGCCTGAAAGGGCTTTAGGTTTCCTGTTTAGCAGTTCTTCAAGTCCGAGAATCCTTGCCGCTTCATTGACCCTTTGCTTGATTTCCGCTTTAGGTGTTTTCCTGAGCTTCAATCCAAATGCCATATTGTCATAGACGGACATATGGGGATATAAGGCATAGTTCTGGAAAACCATCGCAATATCACGATCTTTAGGAGGGACATCATTGACTCGCTTGCCGTCTATATATAAATCCCCTTGGGAAATGTCTTCAAGTCCGGCGATCATCCTTAAAGTCGTCGATTTGCCGCAACCTGAAGGTCCCACAAAAACTATGAATTCCTTATCGGCAACACGAAGGTTGAAATCTTTAACAGCCGTCACCTTTTTATCATAAATCTTGAATATATGATCTAATACTAACTCTGCCATGAAAAATCCCCCTTTTAAACTCCTGATTACTTGTACTAATTAACTATAGTCTAAGCTATCAGTTTAGAAAAAAGTATGGGCACATTGCACAAAAAAGGATGATATTCCCTGTTTGGAAATTAATCAATAAGTAAAAAAATCAAGTACGCAGTAAGGGCATGACGGAAGTTTCTAATATCGAGACCAGTTCTTTCTGAGAATTTATCGATTCGGTATTGTAAGCTGTTCCGATGTATATAAAGCTGTTTGGCGGCATATGTAGCATTGGAGTTACATTCGATATACGTTTTAATCGTTTTGATAAGTTCAGTATCCTGCTTGGTATTGCCGAGAATCTCATTGATATACCACTTAGCATTCGTAACGGATGGGTCATTAATTAATGAGTGAGGAATGATGTCTGCCAAATCAGCTACCTTTAGATCCGGCAGATGCACTTGTGCCAAATCAAAACATTTTTTCTCCTGATTCCTATGATGATGTAGGTCTTGATTTACTGGGTGAAAGCGCCCGGTGAACATTCGGGTCTTTACAAAAAAGTCACTTTCAAGCGTGGAAGAAATGGCGATTAGTTCTTTATTTGATAAAGATTCATCCTTGTCCGTTTCAATTAAGATTCCTGCCGTTTCATTTTCCCAGACAATGGCTGCGTCAGATGGAACGAAAGCGAGGAAGGCGTCTTCAAAATCGGAGTGGGAATAATCAGCATGAGTCAGCTTGAAATGAATGAATCGAACATTCTCCCAGCTTGTTAAAGGCAATGGTGCATTCGGTTCGGATAAAAAAGTTTTCCATGATGAGTCTGGAAACGTATTGAGGTTATTTTGGTTTATGGAAGGAACAAAAAGCAGTTCCAATAAACGGATTTCATCAGCTGTGATTTCTGAACGGGGAATGCCAAGCATACTTATTGAGTCTTCGAACCAAACATAGTCAGTAAAATCATCAGTATCCTTTTTATTGGTAAGAGCGTTCGGGAATTTTTGTTTGAGACTTTCAAGCATCGTTTCCACCTTCTTTCTCCCTTTCCATATCATTATAGCGAAAAAGAATAAAGTTCAAAAGAATAGGATGTTGCCAGTTTTTCCGAGAAGGAAAATTCATGGTTCAAAAAGAGAGTTTAAAGAAAAGTTGCAAGTATTATTAATTTTAGGAAAGGGTATTGCGTATGCTTAATGGAATATCGTGAAAGAGGAGGAGATCTTATGAACATTTTAATATTGGGCGGTACACGGTTTTTAGGCCGATATTTAGCAAAAGCTGCGATAGTGAAGGGGCATGATGTCACACTTTTTAATCGTGGAAGCGATCCTTATGTTTTTCCCGAAATAGAACAGTTAAGAGGGGACCGCGACGGGGATCTGGAAATGTTGAAAGGAAGACAGTGGGATGCAGTCATAGACACATCGGGCTTTATCCCTCGAACTGTATCGAAATCTTGCAGATTGCTTAATCAAGTTAAACATTATACATATATTTCAAGCATCTCAGTTTATAGTGATCCAACCGAACCAGGTATTGATGAAAATGGAGAGGTCCATACACTAAATGAAGATAAAGCAGAAGAAATCACCCTTGGAACTGCTGGACCGATATACGGTGAATATTATGGCCCGTTAAAATCATTAAGCGAAAAAGCAGCTGAAAAAGAACTGCCGGGGAAAGTCTTGTCAATTCGTGCCGGGCAAATAGTAGGTCCATATGATTACACTGACCGATTGCCGTACTGGCTTAAAAGAATAGCGGAAGGGGGAGAAGTTTTATCCCCTGGACGCCCTGGACGTCCAATCCAGGTTATCGATGCAAGGGACCTGGCTCAATGGGTCATACAATTGATAGAAAAAAATATGACAGGTATATATAATGCCGTTGGACCAGATTACACACTAACTATGGGTAAATTACTTGAAGGCTGCAAAAAGGTAACAAGAAGTGATGCTGATTTTACCTGGGTATCTGAAAAGTTTTTAAATGACAATAAAGTAGAGCCGTGGGGAGAGATGCCTTTATGGATACCAGAAGAGTTCCCTTTACCGGGAGCTAAGGAACCTTTGAATGGGTTTTTGGCTGTCGATAACAATAAAGCAATCAATAATGGACTAACATTCCGTCCCCTTTCAGAAACTCTCGAAGATATTTGGGATTGGGAAAAGAATCGACCAGAATCTGCTGATAGAAAAGCTGGTATCCAGAGACAACTTGAAAGAGATCTCCTTAGATTATGGAAAAAGACAGTGGGATGAACCTTCTTTTATTATACTGAAGTATTGACGGCATTTTATGTTTGCTTGGCGAAAAGGATGGTTTAAACAAACAATTTGAAGGAATTGAAAAAAGCGATGGGGGTATGAAAACCCATCGCTTTTTTAGTCCATGGATGTGCTTCCATGGGCTGTAAGGATTTCAAGGTTTATCATGGCAGATGTCACTTTTTCCTCGTTAATACCAGGGAAAAGAAGATGGATGCCTTCGCCTTCTTTAGCAGAGAGGGCTGCAATCTGTTGAATTTCCACCCTATGCTCAACCGTCAGACCAATATCAATCAATGTCATCGGCAGTTTAAGCACCTGGTAAAGTGGCAGTAATTGTTTGATTTCCGAGAATTTCCCTTCTAACATAAGCTGGACTAAAATACCATATGCCACTTTTTCTCCATGAAGTAAATGATGTGTTTGCGTGATGGAAGTCATGCCATTATGAATGGAGTGGGCACCGGCAATGCGCAGGTACTGGTCACCAAATCCGCCAACTAGACCACTGGTGATGATGTTCGTTTCAATGACACGCTGCAGGGAGTCTGTCCATTTACCCTTTTTCAAATCCGCTAGGGCTTCCTCGCCATATGTCAATAAAACTTCCTGGCACTGCTTTGCGGCTATATGTGCCAATTCAATACAAACGGATTTGGTGGCAAGTTTTTCGACCAGTGCATTGCCTTCATACCATTTCGCCAATGTATCACCAATTCCGGCCCGTAAATATTCAATAGGGGATTCCAGTAGAATTCCTGGTTCGATAAATAACATCCAAGCACTTTTTTCATGAATATCATAGCGGATATATGAACCATTATCATCATAAATGACACTTAACGGTGTCCAGGCAGCGCAGGTGGAAGCCAGGGTTGGAATGAGAATGATTTCCTTTTGAAGTGAGTTTCCGGCCGATTTGGTGAGATCGAGCAGCTTACCGCCGCCAATGCCGATTAATGCATCCACACCTTATTCACGAGCTGATTTCCTGACGCGTTCAATTTCCGGGTCACTGCATTCCCCGTCGTATGTGAAAAAGGTCGTCTCGATATTTTTGAAAGTGGGGAAAAATGGTTCAGCAGCTTTCCATGATTTTCTTCCATGAATAACGAGCACTTTACGAATGTTCACTTTACTCAGTTTTGCTTCCAGTGTTTCAAGGACATTAGCTTTACAGGCATAATAGGCGGGGCCGCTGCGGACTTCCAGTAGGGTATTCATATTCGTTCTCCTTATTGTTAAGGCCTGTTCGCCGAAAAGGGGAAGCAGGCCTCGTTATTTGATCACTTCATCCAATCTGGTTTTCCGAATCCAACAAATTTGCCATCGATCACTTTTTCAAACTTGTCGGATTCCACTACTGATTTAATATCCTTGGCAAATTGAGCGTCTACATCTTTTGTATTCACTGCAACAACGTTTCGATACATGTCTGGCATGTTTTCTAAAACAAGGGCATCCTGAAGTTCCATTTTCGCAGCAAGAGCGAAGTTCCCAGGGACCGCTGATAGGTCAACACTGTCTGTTGCCCGAGGCAATTGAGCGGATTCCAATGGCTTGAATTGGATCTTTTTTGGATTTTTCGTTACATCCTTTTCAGATATTTTTAAAGGGTCGACATCTGGATCGACTTCAATCAACTCTTCATCCACCAGCACTTTAAGTGCACGAGCGAGGTTAACCGGATCATTGGGCACTGCAAGGGATGAACCTTCTTTAATTTCCTTCAGCGATTTATATTTGTTCGAATATATGCCCATTGGTGCTGTTGGAACTATGATAAGGTCGGAAAGCTTTAAATCATTTTCTTTAGCGAAGTTATCCATATACACTTTATGCTGGAATAGGTTGGCGTCGATCGAGTTGTTACCAAGCGACTTATTCGGCTGAATATAGTCGGTGAATTCTACGATCTCTATTTTGTATCCGAGATCTTCCAGACCTGGCTTGATTGCCTCTTTAACCATATCGGCGTAGGGTCCGGTAGTCGCCCCGATCTTCAACTCTTTTATGTCTTCAGTTTTTGGGGATGTGTCATCGCTTCCGCAAGCTGCCAAGCCAAGGGCAAGTGTGCAGATAGATAATAAAGAAGCTATTTTCTTCATATGAAATTCCTCCTGAAATGAAATATATTGAATCATTGAAAAAATGACTGATTCTATCGTTTGTTAACTATGTATGAGGCTTTGTCACCAAGCATTTGAATGATTTGCACAAGGCAGATCAATACAACAATCGTCGTGATCATGACTGTATTGTCATAACGGTAATATCCGTACCGGATGGCCAGGTCGCCAATTCCCCCTCCGCCGATTGTCCCTGCCATTGCTGAGTAACCGATAAGTGAAATGGTCGTTAATGTCAGCCCTTGAATGATTCCTGGTTTTGCCTCTGGAAGAAGTACATCCTTAATGATCATCCATGGGGTGGCACCCACGGCAATTGCAGCTTCAATCACTCCTTTGTCTATTTCACGTAATGCCGATTCAACGATCCTGGCAAAAAAAGGTATGGCGGATACGGACAGGGAAACAGAAGCTGCTCTTGGGCCTATCGTCGATCCAGTAAGCAAATCCGTTAGAGGAAGGAGGGCGACCAAGAGAATGATGAACGGAATTGAACGTACAATATTGACAGCAAAACCGAGGGATCGATTCACAAGACTATTTTCAAAGAATAAATTCCTGGTTGTCGTAAACAGCAATACTCCTAGCGGTAAACCGATTAGAAGGGCTACAGCAAGTGAAACTCCGACCATATAAATCGTTTCAAGAAAGGCTTTATTAAGATCAGGTAAAATATTGACGATGGAATCAAGCAGTGACATGTTTTAACACCTCCACAGAACTGGAACGATTCATTATATATTCCACTGCCGAATGAATTTCAGCGGCATCACCAATTAACTCAATGATCAAGATGCCTAAAGGGACATCCTGGATATACTCGATTTTACCGTGCAAGATATTACCCTTTACAGAATGGGTTTGGATAGTATCAGAGAGAATCGATTCTCCGGCGGTTTGCCCTTCGAATTGAATTTTAATAATCGTTCCTTTACTTCCTTCAATCAAATGCGAGGGAAGTTCGAAATCCAGTACACTGCTAATGAATTGCTTGGTTAACTCTTGCTTAGGCTGTGAAAATATTTCATAAACGGGACCTTCTTCAATTACCCGTCCATCCTGCATGACGGCGACTCGGTGGCATAGTTCTTTGACCACTTCCATTTCATGTGTAATCAACACGATGGTAATTCCAAGCTCCCTGCTTATCCTTTTTAATAACTGTAAGATCGCTTTTGTAGTTGTTGGATCAAGGGCTGAAGTCGCTTCATCACATAATAGTACAGAGGGATTATTTGCTAAGGCACGAGCAATGCCGACCCGTTGCTTCTGCCCACCGCTAAGCTGTGCCGGATAGACATCTTTTTTATCATTGAGCCCTACGATTTCCAACAATTCCAATACACGTAACCTGATGGCGTCCTTCGATTGATGCGCGGCCTTCAAGGCGAAAGCGACATTTTCATATACCGTTTTTGAACTGATCAGTGAAAAGTGTTGAAATATCATTCCGATCTTTTGACGATGTTTACGAAGCTCTTTACTCGATAAATAGGTTAAATCAATACCGTCAATGATGATATTTCCACCTGTCGGTCGTTCAAGCAAATTCAAGCAGCGGAGTAATGAGCTTTTTCCAGCTCCACTGTGGCCGACAATTCCATACACTTCGCCTGTTTGAATGGTCAAAGATACGTTATCCACTCCGATAACTCGGTTTTTCTTCAAGATGTATTCCTTTCTGACTGAACGGATTTCAATCATGAACATTCCCCCTTAAACATTAAAAACTGCCTCTATCATTCAGAAAGAGGCAGCGAAATTATATCTCGTCTTATCTTTCAGAATGCAATCATTCTGCAGGAAGTGGCACCGTTCCCGATTGGGGCGGTTGCCGGACATCGCAGGGCCTGATCCCTCCGTCACTCTTGATAAGTAAATTATTATTTTAGAATATTTCGAGTTTTGTATATACTCTATATTATTTGTAAAATCCTGCATTGTCAATCGTTACTATGTTTTTGAAATGATTTTTGTTCCGTGCTTTCGTTAAAAACCATTCCTCTAAAAAATGGGGCTATGAGGCAATTATCAAGTCTTTCCATCCAGGTTAATTATTCCATTATTTCCTTGTAAAAAGGGTAAAGAGATAATACATTTATTATAACCATGTGAAAAAAGGCAGATTAAACTACTTTTTCCGATAATGAGGAGGAAATGCATGATAGAGATCAAGACAGTAAATGATGTGGTTTGTGTGCACGGGACTCCTAGCGGCAAGTCGGGGATGAGTGTCTATGTTTTTTTAACGGATGGTCTATTGATAGATACTGGCGCACAGATATTATTGGAAGGGCTTGTTCCATTCTATGAGTCCTCAGACTTCGATTTAGTGGCGCTGACACACTATCATGAGGACCATACGGGGGGCGCAGCCTGGATAATGGAACATAAAAAGGTTCCGATATTCATTCATCCGATGTCGGTCGATGCTTGTGCGAAGGATGCTGAATATCCTGAGTACCGCAAAAAATTTTGGGGAAAGAGAGACGCCTTTAAGGCTGAGCCGCTAGGGAAGGCCGTTCATTCCCGCACCCAAAAGTGGGAGCCGATTTTTACTCCTGGTCATGCGAAGGACCATATGGTGTATTTGAATCATAGTAATGGCATGCTCTTTTCCGGAGATCTTTTCGTAACACCAAAAACAAAGCTTGTCTTACGGGAAGAGTCTGTCCCGATCATCATCGATTCCATAAAAAGATTACTCCAATATGATTTTGGGGAAGTTTTTTGCTGTCATGCCGGGCATGTTCCAGATGGAAAGGAAATGTTCAGAAAAAAACTGGATTATTTGGAAAACCTCCGTGGTGAAATTTTGCGTTTACATCATCAAGGACTGACCGTTCATGAGATCCAGCAACTCGTTTTACCGAATCGATATCCCCTTATCGAGATATCTGAGCATGAATGGGATTCGGAGCATATCATTACATCGATACTAAAAGGAAATGTTTTGAGTGCAAGGGAGAATGAATGAAAAAGGGAGAATTTTCTATTGAAAGTAAATGTGTTTGGGTGATTTGCACTCACGATAGCCCTCTTTATTTGTTGTTGAGTACTTTAAAATCTCGCCCGATGAGCAGAGATAACAATCAAAATATTCATCGTAAACATAGTCATGTTTGCAGAAGAGTCCTTTTTTTGTTCGAGGACGTGTATACGGTAAAGCCGGTGTTATTTTGACACGTGCGAATGATAAAGGGTAATCGCTTCCATTTAACTCATGGGAAAGTGCAGGAGTTAAAGATTGGGTCTTCATAATTTTCTAAAAAAGACTTAATGCGCAAACGGAAATTGTGTGACTATAGGCACTTTGAAAAGGAATTAGATGATTATATTTATTACTATAACCACAAACGAATGAAGGTAAAATTAAAAGACCTAGTCCAATAGAATACCGAACTCAGGTCTTAGAAGCTGCTTAAACTATATGTCTTGGGTCAGATCACTTTTGCCTATAGTCTTTTTTAACTTGAGGTGATGACGATGTTTAAAATGTAGGGGTGTAATAGTAATAGCTAAAGGAAAAGAGTTTATTTCGTATTTTCCTTTTTGTCCTTATGTATTCCTCTATTAAAAACTTAGTCGGATTTTCTACCTGACCTATAGAATTGTTTATTCACTCTTTGAACTCCGATTGGTTCAGGGCCCTCTAAAAGAGAGCCCCTACCGGGTTTATTTATTGATATTGGGATCTGTTTCATCATAAAAATCATGTGCTTCCTCGATGTTTTGAAGGTTAGCGACTTCATACACATTTCCGCCTGCCATTCCTTCATTGATGATACGGTCGATATCCAGGAAAACCGAGTCCTTGCCATCATATTCGGTATCCTTCAAAAATGTCATTTTTTCTTTATCCAAAATAAATCCCTCCAGCCTTTTCTTTAGTTTAGGCAAAGGAGAGTTTTTTATACTGTTCAGGGGTTTCAAATTAAAAGGGGGGATAGGGTTCATTCATATACATGATAGACCATTAAGTCATGTATCATGCTTTTTAGTTTGGTTTCTTCTGTTTCAGAAGGTGGGTTGGCTGTCCACTCGATGGATCCATCTTTATGATATAAGGCTTGAACTGCCTGCTTGTTGAAATAAAAAGAAATTTTCCATCCTGGCAAATTCTTATGCAGTGGTGACCATTGAAAATGAGTGATCATATGTATAACCTCCATATATGCTGTCTCTCATTTCATTATAATGGAAAACGGCAGCTGGAGGTGTTATTTTATTTTCTGGTTGGAAAAAGTTAATTCAATGAAAAGGTTTTTTAAATGCAAAAGCCTGTTGACTTCAATTTCCTCTTCGTCGAACTGCATGGGCTTTGAGTTCACTTCGTAAATGAAGAGCGAACCTGTTTCATCTTCCCCAATATCAATGGAAAACTCACCGAGAAAACCGATTTTTTTAGAAAGAATCTCTCCGCATTTTTGAGCGATATTCGCTAATTTTAGATTCAAGCTTCTTGATTGCAGGTTTTGATAAGGGAAAAGCTTACCCCCTTGTGGAGTGTGGGTAGTGATTTCTTGAGTTTGTGACATCCTTACTGCTTTGCCGGTCACTTTATAAAAACCTTTTTCATAATGGACGAGAATCCGGTAATCGTAACGATGTCCAAGAAGTTTTTTTGGGTTGATCGCCTGTTGGGCAAGGTAGCTTCTTTTTAATAAATCCTTTTTTTTTGTTTCCCAGAATGAAGCGAAATCAGGGAAGAATTCACTATGCTTCAGGCTATTGAACAAAAGCGTATCATCATGATTTTTGATGATAGTATAAATGCCCCTCCCTTGGCTTCCTTTGCAGGGTTTAAGGTATATATGCCTGTGGGTTTCCAGAAAAGCATCCAGGCAATCGCTGTTCCTTAGAATCATGGTGGGTGGAAGGTGATTGGTGAGGGATTCCTCTTCCATTAATGCTTCGAACATTACATATTTATCCAAAAAACAAGGGTTGAATAAGTTCATTCTATATTCTTTAAGGTGAGTGATGAGACGTTGGAATTCCTCTGACGCCTCATAGCCCCTCGAGGGGATACGGTTATAGACGATGTCTGGGAGCGGCATCTTACACTCAATCCACTTGTTAGAAATGGAGGAAAAAACATACCCTCTCAACGTCTCGGAATGAAGGGCATTTCCTGTGAATGCAAAAGTCAGAATCCCGTGTTTCAATAAAAATGATGATAGGTCCCGAAAAAGGGTCAAGTTTCCTCCCAAACCTGATTCCTTTTTGGGATTGGAAGTAGTCAAAATTCCGACGACAAGCATCCGGTTACCTGGAAATACTGTGATTGGTATTAGGGGTTGATTCAAATGGTCCTTTTTATAGTTGATTTCCTCTTCGGCAGTTCCGGCGAAAAGTTCCGCATTCTCTTCGGTGTGGTACCAGTTTTCAGAGGGGATATCGTAAAAAATGTTCATCGCTGTACACTGATTGAATTTGAAATGGTCTGTTCCGTAAGATAAATGGCATAATCAAGGCTTAGCTTTCTGGTTAGCAATTCGAAATCCTTGAGCTTTGGATGGGAAAAGATAGAACGTCCTGGTTTGGAATTGGCTTCAAACATCCACACCTGCCCTTTTTTATCCAATCCAAAATCAAAACCTATTTCTGCAATGATGCCGTCCAAGTGCTTTTCCATACTTTCACTTAAAACCAGTGCAGCCTCCGATAGCTTTCGTTCGACTTCTTTTGCCTCATCGTCATCTCCAAAAAGTTCGGCAACCGTTTTGATGACACCCCCGCTTTTAATATGGGTCGTGACGCTGCCGGCACCGGCTATTTTTGCAGCGATCGCGGTTACCTGCCATATTCCATTACTGTCCTTGTTCGTATGGACCCGGAAATCCACAGGGCGTTTTTCAGATCGAATTAATGGGACGCCCTGCTGTACGATAAGATTCTCAAGCGGTCGGTCGTGAAAGATATGTTTAACGATGGATTCCAATGTGGAAAATTTTTGCAATTTATTTTCTTTTGCCTCATTTTTATAGCGGCAATAGTAAACATCTTCATGCTTATCATAAAGAATTTGATGAATGCCTAGTCCGAGACTGCCGTGAATGGGTTTAATATAAACTTGGCGGTAATGGGAAAGAAGGGTTTCCACCACGGATATGGATTGAAATGGATAAGTTTCCGGTAAATAAGGCAGTGCCCGCTCATCCGCACATAACCTTTCATTTACGTCCCATTTATTGAAAAAACCTGGATTATACCATGGAATGGTATATTCTTTTTGAAATTTATGCTTCACTTCTTTTGGTCCATCGCGGTTTTCCGTCAAACGATTGGGGAGACGGTCATAGATGACATTTGGAAAAGGAAATTCACCAATGTACCAGTTATCGTTCTCAAACACATAACCTTTGATTGTCTCCTCATCCCAATTGATTACATTCTCTCCAAAAACAAAGGGGATACAGCCTGTTGTCCGGCTCAGTGAAAGGAGCTTTGCAAAAAAATCCGATCTCTCCCCTAATGGTTTGTTGGAAATGCCAGTGAAGCCTGAAGAAAAAATTCCGACAAGCGGACCGATATGGATGCTCTTGCCGTATATGAATAAATGAAGAGGAATATCGGTCTGATCGAATATTAGCGATTCCGCAAGACTTTCCGATAGGACGATTGATTGGTTGATGGCCGGGTTTTGTTTAACGATGGCAGGACATGAATGCCGCCCGAAATAAATTAATTCAATCTCTGCCAAATCTCCAAGCTCTGAAGGGTAGAATAGAACATTGCCAGGGATAGCGGCAATTTCGGCAGGATAAGTCTTTCTCACTTTCTATTCACCTGCTTTCTGAAGATGATCGGCTAAATACCGGCTATATTGAAATGGTGCGCGATGAATATCCTTCATGGCCTCCGGCTGAATTGCCTGAATGATTTTCCTGCCGGGTTTCGAGTTGATGTCCATTATCCATATTTGCCCTTTTTTATCGATGCCTAGATCAATTCCCAACTCGAATAACCTTTCAAAGACGGCTTCGGTTTCTCTAGGCAGGGTGCGAAGGATATGCTGAATCTTTTGTTCGACAGCAATTGAAATCGTTTCCGGGTTTTTTTTGATGAAAGTATCCAATGAAATGGCTTCCCCGCCCGTAGCGAGATTTGATGTAATTCCGTCTATTTGTCCAGTGCGAATTCCGCGGCCCCGTTCCATCCATTGATTCTTCTCGTTTTTTTGAAGTAAAATCCGTAAATCGAATGGCTCGTTTTTTTCGTTGCAAAGATCCAAATATGGCTGGCAAAGGTAACGGTATCGATTTAATAAATGATTCAGCCATTTGTTCAGCTGAGATGTGGAGGTGAATTGGCGATCGTATTTGGTCCCTTTTTTTGTCATGGATACCAAAGTTCCGTCTTCGGTTTTTGAAAGAAGATAGATTCCTGTACCGCCTGAACCGAATTCAGGTTTAATAATCACCTTATCCAGGCGTTCCAAATGATCGGTAATATCTTTAGGTGTCGTCACTTGAAAGGTCTCTGGGAAAAATGCCTGTAGAAGTGGATGATTTTTTAGGGTTTGGTAAACTTCCCATTTACCAGGAAGTCCAAGCCCTAAGAAATTCGAGTTATCTTTTAACCAATTGATTTTATCTCGCGTTTCCGTTGACTCACGGGATAATCCATGAAAACAGCGGTCATATACAAAATCAGGTAAATCAAAGGACGTTGGAATCCATGTTTCATTCTCGGCATCAAAACGCTCGCCCCGCACTTTTTTTAGATCACTATCAATATTTTCCGGTGTGAATTTACAAACTTTCATATTAAATGATTTAGCGGTTTTGGCTATTTCGGTGAAGTAATTGTTTTCATGTGAATCCGACGTGGTCATTAATCCTATTAACACGTGCTAGCAACTCCTTTTATGGATGGTTTTCGCGGTTAAGGACAAGCATGAAATCTATGATGGATTTTACTGATGGACGAAAGATTTCATAGTTGCCTTGAAATTTTTTCGATGGTTTCGAATTCACTTCGATGATCCATGGGTGTGTATCGGTATCCAGTGCTAAATCTATTCCGAGCTCGCCGAATGAATCATCATGGTTTTCGACCAAGGCCTGGGCTGTGTTTTTAGCCAGCCGTACGAGCTTTTGATATATGCGGCTGGCGTCCTGAAGGTCAAATGCTTCCCTTAGGAAATCTGGCCCGTTTTTCATTAATCCGCCTTGAGCAAGATTGGAAACGATAGTGCCTGGGTCTCCAATCCGGGCAACCATTGATGAAACTTTCCATTGAAGCTGATCATTCCTGTGAAGGAGCACGCGAAAATCAACTTTTCTCTGATCAGTTTCGAAAAGGGAAATCCCCTTTTGAAGGATGAAGGCTTGTTTTCTGGAAAATCTTTTTAAGGCGTTATACAACTTTTCATCCGTATCTGCAAAATGCACATCCCGGTGATGTCCGGAGTGCTCGATCTTCCATTTTTCAGCTACTTTCGTTAACCTGCAAATATTCCTGCCTTGACTGCCAGATGCCGGTTTGAAGTAGATTACCGAATGCTTTTCTATAAAAGTCAAAAAGGACTCCTTTTCGTTAAAAAGTATCGTATCAGGCAAATTTGGCAGCAAATCATTTTCTGAGTTCAATAGCTCATGTACATCATATTTGGAAAGGAACCTTCCATTGAACATCGGTATCGACCGTGCCTCCAGTTCATTTTTGAACAGCTCGAAAGAATGCGACGCCTCAAGTTTGCGCGAATGAATCCGGTTATAAAAGACATCAGGAATGGGGAGGGTCAAGGAGTGCCAGCCATCTTGCCCTGTCTGATATCCTTCCACTACTCCATCTTTAAGAGACTGAAGTTTTACTAAATAGAAGGGGATGCCCTGTTGATTACAGTATGATTTCATTTCCTGATAAAATTTTTCCATTTCGCCGAATGTCCCGTCTTGCAAAGGAGTCTGGTTCATGAGTGCAGCAAAGAATGGGCCTATTTTAATTGACCTTCCTTCCTTATGAAATGAGACGGAAATTGGATCTGGAAAAGCAGGTAAGGATAAAATCTGGTTCATGTCAAATGAAAGTTTCAATGTAGGCTCTGATGAAGGGAATGGTTGGACAAGTACAGGGACGGAACGGCATCCAGCCATGATCGTAACGGGTTCTCCAAATTGAAGGCCCCATTCCTCAAATAGTTTTTCTTCGATAAACAGAAGCGCCTTTTTTCTAGTCACTGCAGGGTTTACCGTAATGAAAACATTCTGATGGTTAAGGTTCATAATAATTCCCCGTTTGCACTAAGTTTGATATCCTTTTATAATTAAATGATGGGCAAAAGTGGATAACACATTCTATGTTTTTTTTATCAGAAGGTGTCATTAAGCCCATATTTCAAGCAATAAAAGGAGAAATTTTCATGGATGAGTTTTGGATAAAGATACTGTTTATGGTCGTCATAGGTGCTGTAATAGGAGGTTTCACCAATTTATTGGCTATCCGAATGCTATTCAGACCTTATAAACCAATCTATATTTTCGGGAAACAGCTGCCGTTGACACCAGGGTTGATCCCGAAGCGGCAGGATGAGTTAGCGAAACAGTTGGGTAAGTTGGTGGTTGATCATTTAATCACGCCAGAGAGCATTCAAAGTAAAGTCATCAATGATGCCTCTATACAGAATATGAAAATTTTCGTTCAGGCAGAAGTAAAGAAAGCATTGTCCACGGAAAAAAGTACTGCTCAATTGCTTGATCAATTGGGGATGAAGAATTCTTCATTCACGATAGAACAGAGAATACAAGCATTCATTCTTGGTAAATATGAAACATGGACGGAAGAGAACCGGAGCAAAAGCTTGAAGGATATCGTCCCGCCCCAGATTCAGCAAAAAGCCCTTGACTCTATTCCTGATATGTCACGATTCATCGTAAAAAAGGGAAAAGAATATTTTAACAGTGAAGAAGGAAAAGGCCGTCTTGAAGACATGTTGGATGATTTCTTCAAGGAACGGGGCAAGCTGATCAATTTAATACAGATGTTCATTGGAAACGAAAAGTTAATTGATAAGATACAGCCGGAAATCATTAAATTCTTTGAACAATCCCGAACGATTGATATATTGTCAGGGATGATGATGAAAGAGTTGGGAAATCTGGAGAAATGGGATGTAGAGAAAATCGAGGGATTGATCGGTAAAGAAACGATTAGACAATTTATTACCGAAAAAACGGCAGAAATGATGCCAGTCTCTTCTATCATGAATAAGCCGGTTCGAGAATTGACAGCCAGTTTCTCGAACACCATTGTTGAAAAGGGTGTCCCGATTTTCGTGGAAAAAGGTGCCGAGTATTTAATCAATCATTTTCAGCCGCTTTTCCAAAAACTTCACTTGGACGATATCGTGGAAGAACAGGTTTCGTCATTTTCAGTGTCTCGGCTTGAGGAAATGGTCGTATCCATCACTAAGAGAGAATTGTCCATGATCACATACCTTGGGGCTTTACTTGGTGGAATCATCGGTTTATTTCAAGGTTTCGTAACTGTTTTAATAGGATGACGTGTAATTCTCAAGCGGATTTGTTATAGTGGAAAAGATGTAGGAATACAATGATTACAGGGAGGGAAAATAAATGAATAACGTATATGATGCAGCGTACGAAATGGAAAAGGCGATTAGGGCAAGTAATGAATATGCCGACTTGCAACGCTTATATGATCTTGTCAATTCTGATGAAGCAACAAAAGGAATGTTTGAAAACTTCCGCAATCTGCAGATGTCATTGCAGCAAAAACAAATGATGGGGCAGGAGATCGCTCCAGAAGAAGTTGAGCAAGCACAAAAGACGGTACAGCTTGTCCAACAAAACCCAACTATTTCACAATTAATGGAAGCTGAACAACGCATGAGCATGGTGATCGCAGACCTCAATAAAATTATCATGAAGCCGCTTGAAGATTTATATGGCTTGCCTGAGCAACAGCAATAAGCAGTTGGAGACTCCCTTCTATAATGGTTGGGAGTTTTTTTGTTCCCAGAATGTACCGTATGCAAAGGTCATGAACTACTATTTGTTCTACTCTCTAAATTTTAGTCATAAATTTGAAAGAGGATACTACAGATGGGGGAGATCAGCATGGTATATCGTCTACTTGCGGTCAATATCGACGGGACATTGCTCCAGTCGAATGGCCGTTTAAATAAATCGACTAAAGAAGCAATCGATTATGTACACCAAAAAGGTGTCCATGTTGCACTTGTAACGTCAAGAAACTATCATTCAGCAAAAAAAGTGGCCAAAGCCCTAAAAATAAATCCGATGATCGTTGCTCAGCAAGGAGCTTTTGTAGGGGCTTCCATTGAAAAGCCCATTATGGTAAAAAGAATTTCAGAAGAACTGACTGCAGAACTTGTGCAAATGCTTGAAAAGGCCACGTGCCAAATTTTGCTCGTCCATGAAAAATACTCGCTGGGAAATCGGGTGAACCTCCCGGAGAATTTACTTGGCAAAACGGTTATGTATCTGAATGATCAAAATATTTATGCTCAAAATTATGTGGATGATATCAGTGAAGAGCTTATTGACCAGCCGATGGCCCCGACGAAAATGGATATAATATTTTCAGAAAAAAGCGATCAAAATGATATGCTGAAATTAATTAAGGAAATGTTCCCTGAGGTAGATGCAATCTTGCATCCAGGAAATAAGCTGACAATTGTTCCAAAGGGTGTTTCGAAATGGAGTGGTGTATTGTATTTAGCTGATCATTTAGGGGTGAAAAGAACGGAAATCGTCTCGATTGGAGATGGATTGGATGATATGGAGATGATTGCCTGTTCTGGTCTAGGTGTTGCCATGGGAAACGCGGATGAGGAAGTTAGGAAAGTGGCAAAATGGGTGACGCGCTCCAATGATCAAGATGGTGTCGCCTATATGCTAAGGGAATTTTTCCGGAAACAGCATCCAATCGATTTTCTGCAGAAGATGAATATGCTTAAGTGAATGTCGGGTCCTTCATTTAGAAGGGACACCATTCACATAATGCCGCTTTATAAATAATTCTAAGCATCTTTCCATAAACTAAAGGAAATCAGTAATGGAAAGGAAGAATTCAATGGGTGTAATCAACGCGAAAGAGGTTCAAGTCGGTGACGAGGTGTTTGTGATATATAATAATCCCCATGTTCCTACCGTTTCGAATATAAGGGCAGCGGAAATTGTCCCGCATCCTAAAAATCCAAATGCAGTTGCCTTGTTCCTGAACGATACATTTCATACGATTGAGGATGATGATGCTTTGTTCACTTCGGAAGCCGCAGCGGAAAAAGCATACAGTGATTATATGGATAACCAGGGCCAGATGACTTGAGAAGACGGTCCGAAGAGAAAATCAAAAAGGAGTCCTCGCCTTAGCGGGGGCTCCTTTTTATTCTTAACTTATAGAGAGATCACGAAAGCATTGCATGGATATGACCTTTATGATAGGTTTCATGAAAAAGTCCAAGAGTGCCATATAAGCCATACGATGAAACGACAGGGCTAGTGCATTTAGCAAATAATCAGATGCTTGTTCTTTTAAAAAACTGCCACTCAATTTTCAAGAAAAACAGAGTGACAGTTTATGCTTTAATCAGTTAGTAGATTGAATGAAAAGTTTCATTGCATGAATTTGTCCAATGTGATTGGCTTCGTGCAGGACTACGAAATTAATGAATTCCCCCACTGTTTCCATTCCGTTGAAAGGCTGTGCTGTTTTTTCTGTCAATCGTTCTTCCGGTATTTCAAGAAGTCGATCAAGTTGTTCGTGCAGCTGTTGTTTTAATACGTCAACTGTTGGTACGTCCCCGGCCCATTCCGCAGGTTTTGAACCATATCCGAATAGTTGGCTGTAATTCGCTGGCAATTCACTGTTGGATTTCAATAAAAAATTTTCGGCTACAGTAAGAACATGTCCAAGGTGCCAATGGATTGTATTATTAAAACCTTCAGGCTGCACATCCATAAACTCCGGATTGAATCCCTCGATTTCTTTTAAAAGATTGCCGCGCATAACCGTTAGCTGATTTTTCACATAATTCATTTTGCATTCCCCTTTCAATCTTTTTTTAAAAGACTATCTCATGAAATTATAGCAAGGATATTTCTATATTATCAAACTTTAGACATGTCTTTTCAAAAGGGTTTGGAAGGAAGGGGCCACAATGATGTTGACGACACAGGCATACAAAACGATGGGTGAGCCTGCAATGCAGGAAACCGAGCTGATTTTGATGGAAAAAGGCTGATAGGATCACTTGCCTCTGAGTCCTTCATATGTGATGGGCTCTGTACTCTTATTGGAAGGATATAGTTGATACATGAAGTGGATGGGAAATCATTACAGAGATCGATGAAATGCTTTCCTCGTTTAAGCAGCGTGGCAGGGTACCATTTACATTATCATATTGGTGTGGGTATTTGTTTAGGCATGCTTCTGTTCAAGACGATTTTAAGCATCCCCTTTGTCAAAAGTTCTTTTTCCAAAAAAGTTAATCGTTCACTCATCCGATAGACAGGTGTGGTAAGCATGGTTTTCGGAATTTATTATATGTACAATTTGGGCATCAACGAGAAACTATTATCGGTCTTGTTCGGTTGAACGCAGGCTATAGCCCAAGGGATACCGGGGTCATGAACTCTCAAGTAAAAAAACTTGAGTTTTTTTACTGTTTAAACCGATAAACATTCCTATTACTCTTTTGAGTGGACTAGTATAATGAAATATATTGGATAATTAATCCATTCAGGTATAAGGAGATGACATGTAATGAAAAGGAAACCGCTCCTGGTAGCACTTAGCCTATTATCAATAACGTTAGCTTCAGGTTGTACAACAAAGCAAGAACATATTTCCGTTCAAAAATCTGAAGGTAAAAACTACAAATTCGAAGCATATAAAGAAAAGATAGAGATTGAAAGAACAGAAAAAATAAAAGAGATAATGAAGAATGCTGACTGGGACAAATACGAGTTGGAGAAAGGTCATCCTAAGGCGGACTATATCTTTTATTTTAATGATGATAAAAATGAAGGGAAAATAGCCGTGTATTATGTTTGGGTTAATTCCGAAGAAAATAGTGTAGAATTGACGCGGAATAAACATAGCCAGTTTGTACAGTTAAATAGAAAGGATTCTGAAATTCTTTTAAGACTGCTACACTAATTAAAAGGAAGAGGATATCCAACTCCTGTCATTTCAAAAAAACAAGCATTTTATTACCTGATTATGGAAATATCATGTACATTAACGAAAATCAACAGAGTTAGTTAAGTACTCTTTTGGAGGGATTTATGAGGGAAATTACTTTGTTTAACTAAAAATACTGGATCAATACTTGGGCGCCCTATCTCTGAATACATATTTTTCACCAAGTCATAAATGAAAGTGAAGTCAATGGCTGCCTCCATTTTACGAACCAAATGGTTCGCTGGCACCAGTTGATCCAAAGTAATCATTTCAAGTTGATCTCGCTGAATAGAATTATGTTCCGAAAGCATCGTCAGTACCTCAAGTTTTAATACTCCTATTTTAAAACAAGACTTTGTTAAATTATAATGTTGATATTTACGATAAAAAATGACTTATTTTCTTGATAAGTCATTTTTAACTTTTAGTACGGTTATTAATAATTCTCAGTGACCTCTTGGCTTCATTCCTTATAACCAATTGACTTTCTTTTTGTTCGATTTCCATAAGAGTTTTAATTACATTGATGTCGTTAAAACTTTCGAATGCTCTGACCAATTTCCATCGGATAATGTTGTCGTTGTAATTGTTCCTTAAACATAGAAAAAGTGCATCAATAATTTGAGTATTAGAATGTATTTTGTTGTAAAAACAAATGAATCCTATTGCATCAATAACTTCTCTAATTGCAGGAATGTTATTTGTCTTTAGTACATCCATTAAAACTGGTAGAATATCTTCTTTCATATGAGCTAAAGTTCGAGCGATAATATCCCTCGGTAAAGGATAACTTTTCTTATTGAAACCATTAGTAGGTAATACTGTATGTTGATTATTGCCTATCTGTCCTAAATATTCGACCATAACCTTTGCAGACTGTACATCACCTTTTGAAAGTGTGTCACATAATTCAATCTTTGTATAAAGTTTTTTCTCTTGTTTAAGAGTATGAAGAAACAAACGAATCAAGTCATCGTTCAAATCATACTTCTCTGATAATATTTTTACAGCGATAGTTCTTTTATATGCTTCTTTGGATTTAAGCATTTCCAATAGTTCAATTTGTGTATGATTGCTATATTGTTGTAAATCTTCGCTTGTAATTTTCCCACGACTTTTTAACTGAGAATCAGAACTTTTCATTTATTCCCCCAAATATATCAATCGGCATAAAGTGGCACTCTAAGACTATCGTATGTTGTATTAGTTGAGAATAAGCAACTTTCGACAATCATTTTGCTAATAGATACATTGTCACTTCGGTGTTTAACAATATCTAAGAATTGAAACCAACTCAAATAATGGTCGAGGTATTTTGTAGCCATACCATTAAATCGTTGCATCCAACCTTTTAGACGACTGTGATAGTTATTTACATTTTGGATATGATAAAGTCCTTTTACCCGTTCTGTTCCATCTGACTTAAAACGGTAATGCTCCAATCCTTTGCTTTTTGCATACGCAGAAAAAGCCCTCCAAGCATCGGTACATAGGGTATTATCCGATGATAATTTAGAACCGATAGCCTTATCTAATTGAGTTTTCACAATTCGACCTCTACCAAGTACACCTGAAAATGTTGCTTTTTGGCGGTCTCTTGCGATTAAAACACAAACTTGTTCGTGACTAATGCCCCGAAATTTTGAAGAACCCCCACGTTTGCGAGGTTTACGCCCTTCAATGTTTCTTTTTCCCTTTTCAGAGTACAAAAAATATGTTTCATCCATCTCTACAATCCCTGAAAATGTGTCGAAGTCCATTTGTTTTAGAGCAGACAATACTTTGTGTCTCCAATAGAACAAAGTAACATAATGAACTTCACCAATAAGGTCTGCTGATTTACGAAGGGAATAGCCTTCCAACATACATTTAATAAAATCCAACCATTTATCGGGCTTATGAGTATGGTAAAGGGGTGTTGAGGATACATCTGTAAAAGTTTTTCGGCAATCTTTACAGCGGTATCGTTGGCGTTCAATCTCTTTAAGACCGAGTTTTACCATATACTTACCGAAACGCACAACTTGTTTAGAGCCACAATGCACACAAGTGTAGCCATCTTTATTTTTACGTTCAGTTACTTCTTGAAATACAGGTTCACTTGCTGAAAATGACGCAAGAGAACTGATAAAAAATTCTTTTAATCTATGTTGTTCTGCTGAATTTAATTTTTTTATCTCTGCTATTAATTCTCTTAACGTCATTTAAAGCCCTCCAAACAAATGTTCTTTTGTTTATTATAGAACGTTTGTTTGTTTTAATCAAATATCAACAGAGTTATTTAACATAGCCAAACAAAAAAGACTGTGGGAAAAAGCAGTTATATCTAATTGTTAAAACAAAGTTGATTGGAACGGGTGTGCGAGACTCCTGCGAGAAAAGCGCGTCCAAGGGAGACCCCACAGGCGCAAAGGCGCTGAGGGCGGACCGGCCGCGAAGCGAGTGCCCTACGTTCCAATCAACGTTCGAATTGTACAAGCCATAAAAAAAATGTAGACAAACTCGATTTTCATCGAGTTTGTCTACAGTCTGACCGGACTTCAATACAAGTCCGGTTTCTTTCATTCTGCTCAGGCTGGATCAATCTTTTTATTCGTTGTCCTCAATAATGGCATGGTGCAACAACGGAAAGAGCCACCGGACTTGATGATTTCGCTTATATCAACTTCAATGACTTCGTATCCGCGTTCACGAAGGTGACTATTTACCTTTTTATTACATGGGAGGCTGAATAATTTTTTATTCCCAATGGAAAGCACATTTGTTCCTAATGTGAATTGTTCTTTTATAGTCACTTCAATTATGTCATAACGTGAAGCTAATAAATCCAACTCTTTTTTTGTAAAGGACTCTGGAAAAATAAGCGCCTCTGTAGGTGATATGATATTGAAAACGCAGTCTAAATGAAGGAATTTTTCAATGAAAGGCACCGCGATGATTTCGTATTCCGGTAATAAGGTTTGGAGATGCTTGACGGATGATTCATTCGTTCTTTCACTGATACCAATATAGATGGTGTTTCCGTCAATAATGACATCCCCGCCCTCTATATGATTTTTGCGGATGTTAAAAAATGGGATACCATTCGTTTCGAGCCAGGATTTCAATATTAGTTCCTCACCCTGCCTGATACCTGTAGCCATCTCGGCTACGTAAACCTTATTGCCAAGAGTGAAACCAATATCCCTCGTAAAAACTTGTTCTGGATATGTAGATTTAGGGGGAAGTTTTATGACTTCAATCCCTTCATGTTCAAGTGCCTTAATAAATTGGGCGTGCTGCTTCCTGGCAAGTTCTTTATCGATGTTTTTTTCTATAAACTCTTTTTGCGTTTCGTTAATGATTTCACGGATTTCCATATAACGAGGTTCACAGACGATAACCCGTGATAGCTTTGAGTATTCACTCGCACAATAAGCCTCAAGTTCTTCGTTTATCTTGTTTACCATAAATGAGCTCCCTTTAAATATAATTGTATCTTTACTATTACCTCTTTTTTCTGGAAAGAAACATAAAAAATAAGTCGTTGCCTCATTAATCTTTGCCCTTAACTAAAAAACGGCAGTTGACGCGCTTCTATAGATCCGACATTCTTAGAACTGGAGGCTGGATATTTTTAAAAAGGGATCTGGTTGATATCCTTTTTTTATTTGAAAATATCATGAATATAAAGCTGGATTCAAAATAATCGTAAAAGGCACCTAGGAAAAAAGGATTATTTTTTTTCTGGTCGAATATATAATGAAGACGTTTTCAATATAAGGGGGAGATTGGAATGATGGATACTCCATTGATCATGACTCAAATCATTGAAAGAGCTGAAAAATATTTTCCGAAGAAAGAGGTAGTTTCGCGTACAGATGGTGGAATTCACACTTTTACATATGCTGAAATTGCTGAGCGTACAAGAAGGCTAGCTAGTAACCTTGAAAAATTCGGTATTAAAACAGGTGACCGTGTTGGAACACTTGCCTGGAACCATCATCGGCATTTAGAAGCTTATTTTGCGATTCCTTGTCATGGCGCTGTTCTACATACAATTAATATGCGTCTGTCTCCTCAACATGTTTCATATATCATCAATAGTGCGGAAGATCGATTATTACTGATAGATCCGGATGTCATCCCCCTGTTGGAAGCGATTCAAGGTGAGTTAACGACAGTGGAAGGATATATCTTAATGACCGATAAAGATGAGTTGCCTGAAACGACCCTTGCACCTATTTATCATTATGAAAAATTATTAGCCGAAGGGAATCCAAAACAGCCATTTATTCAAGCTTTGGATGAAAATGCTCCTGCCGGGATATGTTATACTTCCGCCACGACCGGGAATCCAAAAGGTGTGGTTTATTCACATCGCGGGATTTTGTTGCATGCGATTGCACTGGGACTTGCCGATTCTACAGCAATAAGCGAAAGGGATGTGGCCCTTGCAGTCGTGCCCATGTTTCATGTGAATGCTTGGGGCATGCCATTTGCGAGTGTTTGGTTTGGCACTAAGATGGTTTTGCCGGGACCCTACTTCACCCCAAAAATTTTGGCTGAGCTTATAGAAACGGAGAAGGTCACAATTGCAGCAGGGGTTCCGACGATATGGCTGGGCCTATTGAAGGAGCTGGAAGAAGGTAGCCATGATATGAGCAGCATTCGCGCTGTTTTATGCGGAGGGTCGGCAGCTCCAAAAAGCATGATTAAAACCTTTGAACAAAAGTACGGGATACCATTCCTGCATGCCTATGGAATGACTGAAACAAGCCCGCTCGTTTTTGTTTCCAAACCAAAAAGCTATCAGGAAGACCTCCCTGAAGAAGAACTATATGAGTTGAAGGCCAAGCAGGGCCTTGTCTCGCCAATGATTGAAATTAAAGTGATCGGCCAGGACGGCGAAGTAAAACCTGATGGAAAAGAAATGGGCGAATTACTAATTAGAGGTCCATGGATTGCGAATGGATATTTTAAGGATGAGAGGTCAGAGGATACATTTAAAGATGGCTGGCTGCATACCGGGGATGTTGTCACGATTGATGAAGAAGGATTCGTGAAAATCGTCGACAGGACTAAAGACTTGATTAAAAGCGGCGGTGAGTGGATTTCTTCCGTTGATATAGAGAATGCATTAATGGCCAATGAAGGAATCTTTGAGGCGGCGGTGATTGCAGTGCCTCATGAAAAATGGCAGGAACGACCGATTGCTTGTGTTGTTTTGAAGGACGAATACAAGGGGCAAGTGTCCCAAGAAGACATCATCGAATTTTTAAAGCCGCAATTTGCAAAATGGTGGCTGCCGGATGAAGTGGTCTTTTTGGAAGATATTCCGAAAACGGGTGTTGGGAAGTTCTTGAAAAGGGCTTTGCGAGATCAGCTTCAGGATAAATATATCAAGAAGTGATAGTATGTTTGTTTAATTGTAACTATTCACTCTATTCTGATAACTGGACAAAAATATATAATTGAATCATAGAACAAAAGAGGAGGAAATAAATTGAGTATTGAATCGACATCACCTGCAGGTACTGTTTTAGTCACATATTCCGACCGGACCGCTACTGTTGCAATGAACCGTCCAGAGGCCATGAATTCTTTAAATCCGTTAATGCTGCATGATTTTATTTATGCCCTTAAGGAAGTGAGTGAGAATAATGAAGTGGACGTCGTCATTTTAAAAGGGAATGGGAAAGTATTTTCCGCGGGTGGAGATATTAAGATGATGCTCTCGCCTGGAAAAGAAAACGCTTTCGATGACTTGATGGATGGAATTAGTGAATTGGTCACCACTCTATATTTCATGCCTAAATTGACCATCAGTGCCATACATGGTGCAGCTGCAGGGCTTGGATTAAGCATAGCTCTTGCAACTGACCATCTTATTGCAGATTCGGAAAGTAAGGTTGCGATGAATTTTATCGGAATTGGATTAATTCCTGATGGCGGCGGACACTTCTTCCTTGAGCGCCGTCTTGGTGAAGTAGGTGCAAAAGAGTTGATTTGGGAAGGTAAAGTCCTTACTGCGCTCGAAGCTAAAGAAAAGGGCCTCATTCATGAAGTGGCAGACGGAACCTTGGAACATGCGGTTGAGAAGAAAGTGCAAGCGTGGCTGCAAAGCCCGGTTCAAGCTATGATTAAAACGAAAAAGATTCTTAGTGAAAAAAATCGCCCGCTATTAATTAAGATGCTTGAGATTGAAAAAGCTGCTCAAATGAAAATGCGCCAAACAGCGGATCACCAAGAAGGAATAAAAGCTTTCGTGGAAAAAAGAAAACCGAACTTCATCGGAAAATGACTGAGAATGGCCGTCACGATATTTCAAGTAACATAGAAAAAAATTGAGAAACAACTGCAGAAGAGATGCAGAAGAAAAAGTCGGAATAAATGGTTTCAGGAGGATATGATTCTTCGATTTCATATCAAAAGTAATATCTATTGTTCAGGGGAAATGCTCATTTTTGCGATTAATAACAAAGAAAATTTAAGGGAAACTAATAGCGGCGGAATAGATAAACAAGGGAACGGAATTCACGTGGTAACTACATTGGCAGGTTCGGCACTAGTAGCCTGGAATTCAGGAAAAGGGGATACAGTGGAGGTTACTATAAGTTTAGGTCTTCCCATTGAAGAAGATAAACAAGCATCAGAAGGAAAAAATTAATTGCTATGAAGAGCCCATGGTATCACAGAGATAAAAAGGTCCTTAGCAAGCTAGAATTGGAGATGTAACAAAAAAGGAAAATCAATCTTTAAATTGTTGTTACGAATGAGGAACATCTGATTATCGTAGGTGAAGGCTCGTTTCCCCTAACCAATCCTTAGAAGGGCCTTAAAGAGGGTTGTCTGTTTAAGCGACTAGTAAAACGTAATTTTTGAAAAATATCATAGCTGAAATTGAAAAACACAATGGAATGATTTTCTTCAACGTGGTGGGTACCTTATCCAAGGGCAAATTATTCAAGGTAAATGATTCAATAGCCTAAAACTACAATCAAGTTTCCAAAATGAATTTAATGGGTTATTTCAATAGCTAGTAGCCGAAATGAACTTAATAGCCACCTAATAGAAGGTGGATGAAAGTGCGTAATAGGTGTTTTCAGGAACCAAAAATAATGAAAAATGAAGGACTTTATTTCTATTCTTTAGTTACAGGGTGAAAATGGCATATCTTTACCTTCGGAAAGATATGCCATCTATCCGCACACTAAGGGGAATAATTGCTTGAAGATAGATTTCTATTTGACCTTTTTTTATAATAGTGTAAAATTAAACCAAATAGTCGGTTTGTAAGGTGGTCACATGAAAACAACTAAAGGGAAAATAAAAAAAGATTATATATTAGATAAAGCAAAAGAGGTTTTTCTAACGAAAGGATACTCTTCAACTACTATTGCAGATATAGTTGAGCATAGCGGAGTAAGTAAAGGGAGCATCTACTATCACTTTGATAGCAAGGAAACATTATTCTTTAAACTTATTGAAAGAAAATCAATTGAATGGAAATCTATATGGAAAGAAAAAGAAAAAAAATATGATAATATTATCGATAAATTTTATGGTATTGCAGAATATTATGCAATCGATTCACAAAACCCATTAACGAAAATAACAGAAGAATTTTATATAAGTAACCCTGAACGAAATGAAGAGATATTGAATAAACTTTTGGGGATTATGCGTAGCCCTCGTGAATTATATGTTTCTTTAATAAATGAAGCTATAGAATCAGGTTTTATACCTAAAGTTGACAGTAAGGAACTAGCTATAATATTTTCTGGTCTCATGGATGGGTTAAGTGCAACGTATTACGAATACTCCGAATCTGAGATGAAAAATATTTATAAGAAGGCTGTTACTTACTTTTTGAATGGTGTTTTGAACAAATAAATAAGGTATTAGCAAAAAACTTTTATCTTATTTATTATCTATTAGTAAGGGGGCTGAAAAGTATTACTTGTTGACTATAATTAGTGAGAGAGTAATTAAATGAAGTTTTGATGGTGTTTATATGATTTTAAGGGGTGAATAAATTGAAGGAAAAGGATAATAAATGGATACAAGTAGGTAAAATTAAAGTAGAAAATGTACCTCAAGTTAATGAAACGTTAAAGGAAATTGAAACTATTGAAAAATTCACTAGGGATTTAGGGGAAGTATTAGATAACAGTAAAAAAAGAAACCAAGGTAAAAGATAGTAACGTAGTATCCGATTCCAATGAAGGAAATCTTACATATTGAATAAATAACGCTTACAAAATAAACCGCACGTTCGGTTTTGTTTGTAAGTTTTGAATACTCTATTTTGGAGCAAATGTTTAAATAATTATTAAACTGACTGTTCAGTTTAATTGAGGAGCGAATATGAAAACTTTATTTTCTAATCGGCCATTTATGATTGTTATGGCATCGGATTTATTACAAAATATCGGAATATGGATTCGTAATATGTCGTTATTATTTTTCGTGGTTGAGCGAACTAATGGTAGTCCAATAGCTATTTCAATTCTAACAATAATTGAATATTTACCGATATTAATATTTTCGATTATTGGTGGTGTATTAGCAGATAGATGGATACCTAAAAGGACTATGATTCTGGGGGATATCCTTAGTTTTATTTCAATAATATTTATCATTATAGTTGTGGAATCCGGACATTGGCAGGCAGTTTTTCTAGTAACAGCTGTATCAGCTATTGTTTCTCAATTTTCACAACCCTCCTCAATGAAGCTAATTAAACAAAATGTGGAAGAAAAACACATCCCATCCGCCATTGCGTTTTCCCAAAGTCTAATGTCACTATTTGTTATTATTGGACCTATAATCGGTACTTCGATCTATCAGTATTTTGGTATTGAACGGGTATTAATGAGCCTGTTGATTATTTTTGCCTTTTCTGCTTTAATTCTTTCCTTTTTACCAAGAACAGAAAAGGTTAAATATGAAAAAAACGAAACAGCAATTGGTGATCTTAAAGCTGGTATAATGTATGTTACTCAAAGTAAAAATTTGCAGGTGCTTATGTTGATATATGCAATTTTAGCTTTAGGAGTAGGCCTAGTTCAACCATTGGATGTTTTTATTGTTATCGATAGATTGGCCTTGGAAATGGAAAATCTAAAATGGTTTACAGCATTATCTGGAGTAGGGATGTTAATAGGAGCGGGGATTGCAGCTCTTGTATCCAAAAAAATCAAAGGTCATTTAGTTATTTTTACTGGATTCTTTTTTTTAGGCATTGCGACTATAATAGAAGTGTGGTCCATGTGGCCGCTGTTAACTGGTGCAATGCGTTTTCTCACTGGCATCTTTTTAGCTTTTATACAAACTATATTAGCAACTCTCATGCTAACGTCTGTACAAGAGTCATATATCGGTAGGATTAATGGTTTAATTACTCCAATATTCACAGGCTCTTTACTAATCGGCACAAGTATTTCTGGATTCTTTATGGAAATGACCTCGATTATAACAGTATTTATGACGGCTGGTTTAATTATTATACTTGCTGCTATTGTGAGTTTAAAACTTAAACTGAAAATAATACACAAGTTGAGAAACAGCATATCTTGTGATCTATCTAGGGTAATTATGAAAAGGCGAGATTAATCTAATTGTAATCTCTCCTTTTTCAGTTATCGAGCAAGCCAACATCTACCAAGGTATTTAACTAGAGTATGTATGACTAAAAATCACCTAAAAGTCTTTGGAAAGGACTAGAAGTGATTATTATAATCCAGCAAATAAATTGAAAACCAAGAGCCTATTACAGGTTCTTGGTTTCAACATTATTGAATATTCCTTCAGAAGGTGATAGTTTGTTAAATTATGTACAGGAAATTTTTAAATGTTGTTTTTTTAAAACTATAAGCTTTCTCTACTATAGCTATTGTGCTTAAAGTTTAGGTTAACCTCTATAGTATTTTGCTCTGCCTAAGTTTTAACTCTCATGTCCTTTGCTGATTATAGCTCTTCTTGAGCTTCTTTTTCCACCCCATACTCATTAAAAAACTTAAAGTAGAACATTATTTTCTACTGCTATTGAATAAGGGAAAAGGAATCCTAATACAGTAGAATAATTAATATTTTATTTTTTTACGATTATAGAACATTAGACCTTAGATATTTTTGTTGTTTTGTGTTTTATTGTCGTACACTGAGAATCTCTAGAAT
Source organism: Peribacillus sp. NPDC006672 (assembly GCF_050274955.1). NCBI lineage: Bacteria > Bacillati > Bacillota > Bacilli > Caryophanales > Bacillaceae > Peribacillus > Peribacillus sp. NPDC006672. The sequence continues at coordinate 343,447 of NZ_JBNNOR010000002.1, read as the reverse complement.
ATTAAAATAGTCAAACAGTAAATGGTGCCATATTCTAACGTTTCTTCCTCTATGTTTTTTAGTGACGGTTTTTCCATATAATTAAAAATGAAAATGTGGAAAACTGGATCACACCTTTGATTGCGCTTCCAATTTCAATCAGCGATGAAACAGCAATAGCGTGCCTGAAGGTGATGTACAGCGGTGCGTTTGATCTTGATAATTTTTTTCATTCAATAGATTTTGTCCCAATTCTTTTGCTTGTTTATCATTCTCGGCTGTAAATGATTCATCCAATAGTTTTTCCCCTGACGGTTCAAAAACGGTTAATTTGTATATTCTGCTCATGTTTAAAACTCCCTTTTCAAGTATAATTCTGTCTATTTTCTAAAGATAGGTCTGTTATAAAAATTTTATCATTATCTGTCAATTTTGACTATTATTATGTAAGAGAAATATATTAACAATGAGAATATTGATGAGTAGCTGAATATCTTCATAAAAGATGGAAAATAACTATACCGAACAAACTTTAGAGTTTTTTTATATAAGCTGAAAAGCATGAAAACAAAACCTATTTAAACTAGAGGAATTCTCTCTTTAAAATAAAAAATCATAAATGATATAATAATCTTGAGGAAAAGTGAATGTAGAAGTGTATGGGATGAAGGGAGTTTTTTGAATGACGCTAAAAATCGTTAATAATATCACGGAATTGATAGGAGATACACCTGTTGTAAGAATCAATCATTTAACAGCGAAGGGTGACGCTGAAGTATTTGTTAAACTTGAATATTTCAATCCGAGCCGCAGTGTAAAAGATCGGGCTGCCTTTAACTTGATTAGGCAGGCTGAATTGGATGGAATCATTCAATCAGGGGCAACGATCATAGAGCCAACATCAGGAAATACAGGTATTGGACTTGCAATGAATGCCGCGGCAAAGGGGTATCGGGCCATTATGGTCATGCCGGATAATATGTCAAAAGAAAGAATCAATATATTAAAGGCATATGGAGCGGAAGTTGTCCTCACCCCTGCGTCAGAGCGGATGCCCGGAGCCATTCGTAAAGCTGAGGAACTCGCCGCCGAGATCACAAATAGCTTTATTCCGCAGCAATTCGAAAACCAAGCCAACCCTGATATTCACAGAGTTACGACTGCAGTCGAGATCCTTGATCAGATGGATGGAAAGCTAGATGTGTTTGTAGCTACTGCAGGAACGGGAGGAACGATTACCGGTACAGGTGAAGCATTAAAAGAACAGCTCCCGGATTTAAGGGTTGTCGTTGTCGAGCCTAAGGGATCTCCTGTTCTTTCCGGCGGAAAGCCTGGTCCTCATAAGTTAGTGGGTACGAGCCCTGGTTTCATCCCAAGCATTTTAAATACAGAAGTATTTGATGAAATCGTTCAAGCGGCTGATGAAGATGCCATTTCTACCATGAAGGATATGGCTTCAAAGGAAGGCATTTTGATTGGACCATCAGGCGGTGCCTCTGTATGGACTGCCCTACAGGAAGCTCGACGTCTTGGAAGTGGAAAACGAGTATTATGTATTGCACCTGATAATGGTGAACGTTATTTAAGTATGGATATTTTTAAATAGGAAAAAGACCGAATGCCGTGCATGAAACAATGTTCACGCCATTCGGTCTTTTTTCTGTTGAATTTGCCCATACTGGATTATCTGGTCCCGTGATAAAGTATTAAAGTAATAATATATGGGAAAGTATGTTCTGCTTATGTTAAAATCAAATGTGAAATGTTGATAGAATTCGAGGTGATAAAATGAGCAGTGTGAAGTTCATTCATGCGGCGGATCTCCATTTGGATAGTCCCTTTTCAGGGTTGAAGGATTTGCCGTCATCTATATTAAAGAAATTAAGGGAAAGTCCATTTAAAGCTTTTCAAAATATTATTAATGAAGCAATTTCCCATAAGGTTGACTTTATCGTGTTATCTGGGGATTTGTTCGATGGAGAAAATCGGAGTCTCCGGACACAGGTCCGCTTTCGAACCGAAATGGAAAAACTCCAGCAACATCATATCCCTGCTTATATCATTCATGGTAATCATGATCATCTCAGCGGCTCATGGATTACTGTGGAGCTACCGGATAATGTCTACATATTTTCAGGGCAAACGGAAGTGAAACTGTTTGAAAAAATTGATGGGACGACTGTCCACCTTTATGGATTCAGTTATCCACGCCGTCATGTAAGGGAGAGAATGGTCGAAACCTACATAAAAGCTGAAGGGGCCGATTACCATATTGGTCTGCTTCATGGAAATTTGGAAGGCAATTCCGAGCATAGCCCATATGCCCCTTTTTCTTTGAAGGAACTAGCTGCTAAAGATTTCGATTACTGGGCATTAGGCCATATTCATAAGCATCAGGTGGTTTCAGAAGATCCGCTGGTGATTTACCCAGGGAATATTCAAGGCAGGAACCGAAAGGAATCTGGCGTAAAAGGGTGCCTTCTTGTCGAATTAGATGGAGACACGAAGCGCCATTCCTTTATTGAAACCTCTGAAGTGATATGGGATAGTGAAACAATTGAAATATCCGCGGAGGGTGGATTTGATGCCCTGTTCAAGCAATGCAAGGAAGTAATTGAACAGAAGAGTTTCGATGGGAGAAGTTTTCTTTTGGAAATGAAGCTGAATGTTGGTGACGCAGCAGACGCTTCCGGGGAATATCTTGAGGAATTAAACCGGATTTTGCAGGATGAGGAGCAAGGCGAATCGTTTATCTGGGTGTACAAAATCAAAGTCATCCAGTTCATGCCAATGATTAGGTCAAATGAAAGGATATCGCCATTTGTGGCTGAGGTATCCATGCTTGCTTCTGAATTTGATGATACGGAGACTGCTCTGGCCCCGCTTTATAATCATCCGGGTGCAAGAAGGTTTCTTGATTCAATAGAACTGGAAGAGCAGAGGGAGCTTTTGCATGAAGCGGAAAGATGGCTTTTGCATGTGTTTGAACCGAATAAATAGGTTTAGGGAGGAGGAACGAATTTGATTATTAAAGACCTCCATGTTTATGGTTACGGCAAACTGGAAAATCAGCGTTTTCCAGAATTGGGACAGCTGCAGATTTTCTTTGGGGAAAATGAATCAGGCAAGTCAACCATTATGTCATTCATTCATAGTATGTTATTTGGATTTCCGACAAAGGTTCAAAGTGAACCGCGTTACGAGCCTAAAATGCATGCCAAATATGGGGGAAGGCTCAGTCTCATAACAAAAAAAGATGGGGAAATCGTTATTGAACGAGTGAAGGGAAAAGCTACTGGTGATGTGAAATTGACTTTCGAAGATGGAAGGGTTGGCGGCGAGGAAGAACTGAATGAGATTCTTCATGGCGTTGATAAAAACTATTACCAAGCCATTTTTTCTTTCGACCTTCAAGGTCTGCAGGGCTTGCATACACTAAGTGAAGGGACCATGAGTAAATATCTGCTTTCAGCTGGGCTGATTGGGAATGATAAACTTCTTGAAGCCGAAACGAAATTGCAAAAAGAGCTTGATTTAAAGTTCAAGCCATCAGGCCAAAAACCTTTACTGAATGTGAGATTAAAAGAGCTTAAGGAATTGCAGAAAAAGGTAAAAGCATCAGAACAAGAACAGCAGTCATATACGGCATTGCTTCATGAAGAGGCAAAACTCAAGGAGGAGCTCTCTAAAGTCACGATAGATATTCAAGAGATTGAAGAAAGCCTTGTTAACGTGAGCACTTTTTTGCAAATTAAGCCCTTGGTTGAAGAACAGGAGGACCTTGAAACCGAAATAAGTAAAATCAAGGATGTAAGTTTTCCTGTCGATGGTTTAAAGAGACTTGAACAGTTACAGGCAGTTGGAATGCCGATGAAAGCTCAACTGGCCGCATTGACGGATAAGATGGCCAAACTTGAAGGCAATCTCACGGAAATCGAAATCAATCCGTTCATCAAGGAACATAAAGAGCAGATTGAGCATGCTATCGATCAAGGAACATTGCTGGAGAAGCTTGAGCTGGATATAAGAAAAGCGGAACATGAAAGGCTGATGGAAGAAAAGAATATCGAAAAGGTGAAGCAGCAATTATTCTTGGATGTTTCTGATGATGAAATAAGAAAACTTGATATCAGTAGTTTTATGAAGGAAAGGGTCAAAAGGGCGGAGAGGGAAAAGCATCAACTTCAAAATGATAAAAAACAGCTTGATGAGAAATATGGACTGCAAAAGGGAAGTCTGGAAATGACAGAAGCCCGCTTGAAGGAGATAAAGGGCCAGATAATGCCGGAAGAAAAAAGAAACGAGCTGGAATCCTTTTACAACAAGCGGCATAACATCGAATTTGAAGCAGCCAAAACCCTTATTCTTGATGAACAAATACTTGAAGCAGAAAAACAATTGGCATTACAGAGGAAGAAGGAAGCGCATAACCGCAAACGTTCACTTATCATGAATGGCAGTTTTATAGTAATTCTTTGTTTAGGTGCGATCGGAAGTTATTTCAGTGAACAGATTTTGTTGGGAATTATCCTTTTAGCCATGGCTGTTCTGTTTGCGGTTTCCAGGTCCCTCTTCAAAGGTGATGATATATTGTCAGGGTATATCCGGCAATTGGATGAGATGAAAAGGAAAAGGGCTGCAATTGGGAGTGAAACTAATAAAGGGAGTGAAGGAGAGTCGATGGGACAGTTGCTTGAACTGGACCAACGTCTACAAAGGCGGCTTGAAAGTGAAAGGTTCAAGTATGAAGAAAGAGAGGAAGCGTTTGAATCGACCATTCAGGAATATACCGCTTGGGAAGCTAGCTGGGACCGATTGGATAAAGAGATGAGAGGCATCCTAAGCGGTTGGGGCATGTCTTATCCCGGAATGGAATACAATCTTGAATCTGTATTTGAACTGCTTGAGAAATGGAAGGAAGCCGTTGACAGAAAATATGAAACAATCAATCGGTACCAATTTCTACATACAGAGTTTGAAAGTAAATCGAAGGCTTTATTTCATTTTGCACACAGCCTTGATTTCGAACCTGCCACATGGCGGGAAGCGATTGGCCTTTTGAAACGGGAAATGAATAAAGCGGTTGAATTCTCCGTTCAATTAACGCAATGGATGCAGGAACGGAGTCATTTGGCGAACGAAATCGAGCATTTGACGATGGAAAAAGACTATCTCGATGCGGAAATGGAACAGCTTTTTAAGATAGCGAAGGTAAAGGGTGAGGAAGAGTTCAGACATGACGCCGCCTTGTCCGAAAAGAAAGTCACTTTCCAAAAACAACTTGATTTGGTTACCATTCAAATTGGGCAATCGAGAATGCTGCCTGATCAAATCCAAACTTACCTAAAACAGGGGATCACCACATATACATTTGAAAATTTGGAACGGAAACGGAAGGATTCTGTAAAGGTGAAATCACTTTTATTAGAGAAACAGTCGGATGCGAAGCATAGGATAAAACAGCTTGAAGCTTCAGGGATTCATGATGATCTACTCCATCGTTTTTATGAAGAAAAGGCTGCGTTTAACGAAGAAGCTAAGGAATGGGCGAAATTGGCAATAGCCAAAAGCTTATTGAATAAAACCTTGGACCGATATAAAAGGGAACGCCTTCCGAAGGTCATCGCCGATGCAGAGGGGCATTTTGCCTTTTTAACGAATGGAAGCTATCGGAAAATCATCCTTGACCAGTCGGGAGAAGGAATTTGGGTACAGCGAAGTGATGGCTTGAGTTTCAGGGTTGAAGAGGTCAGCCGCGGGACAGCAGAGCAAATATATGTTTCCCTAAGGCTCGCACTTGCTGATCATACTTTTGAATATGATTCATTCCCTCTCATCATTGATGATAGTTTCGTCAATTTTGATGAGGAAAGGACAAAACGGACGCTTGAGTTATTGAAAAAGGTATCGGAAAAGCGGCAAATTTTCTTTTTTACTTGTCATCGACATGTAATGGAACACTTTACTGAAAATCAAGTAATTCATCTATCCAGTCCCGTATTGCGCCAAAAAAGAATGATTTGATCATCCCCGAAATATAATGGGATTTAAACTATAAAAAAAGAGAGTGAAGTCATTGAATATGAATGAGTTTGTAGGCCACCATGATTCTTCTTTGGAGCTAATAATCGAAAAGGAGTTTCCTGGTGCACGATGTGTTGGGGGGAAATATTCTGCCGAAGGACATACGATCACTTTGTATAGAAGAGATATCGAAATACAGTGTGAACGCTCCCTAGGCTCGCTTGAGAGGCTTGAGGAATATACATGGGTGATTCTCTCACATGAGATGGGCCACGCGTTAGACCCCGATCTTGCTGTGCTTAGTGAGGAGCTATACAATACAGGAAAGTCAGAAATCCTTTATCAAATAGAGGTCAATGCCTGGAACATCGCCGAAGGATTAGTCCCTTTTATCGATCAGGCTTTATTTACCTTCATTAGAGATGAATCTCTGGCACACTGTACTAACCGCTTGCTGGTCGGTTAAAAGGCTCTCCAAATGGAGGGTTTTTTTATTTTCATCTAAATGGAGTTTGGAGGTTCCAACAGGCGATTGCCCTAAAGGGGGAACATGGACTAATGAATCGTTTGTGAGGAAGCTAAAGGCAAGTGGTAATGATAGGGCTAAAATTACTATAATGGGCTGAAATTTTTTACATTAATGTTTCCAAAGAAAGCTATATCTTTAATCGAGTGTCACTTTATGAATCATTTGAGAGGAATGGGCCATGAAATTTTGGACTATATTCTTTTTAAAGATTGACACTGAGAATCATTTTCATTAAACTGGTGTTATTAGACTAAAAGGGGAGTATTTTAATGCGACCAGCTATTAACACACAGTCTTTATCGCTCGGTTATGGTGATAAATTAATCATAAATGATATGAATATAAAAATACCCGATGGGGAAATCACCGTGTTCATCGGTGCTAATGGATGTGGAAAATCAACACTGCTAAGGTCGGTTGCCCGCTTGTTAAAACCTCAATCCGGCTCAGTTTTTCTTGAAGGCAAAGCGATTTCAACCATGTCATCGAAGGATATAGCAAGAAAGATGGCGATCCTTCCGCAATCGCCTGTTGCTCCTGAAGGACTCACAGTCTATCAACTTGTTAAACAAGGAAGATATCCTTATCAAAGTTGGTTAAAACAGTGGAGTTCCGTGGATGAAGAAAAAGTTCAAAAGGCAATTGAGGCAACGAACCTGACCGGACTGAAAGATCGGGCAGTCGATGAATTATCGGGAGGTCAAAAGCAACGCGCATGGATAGCGATGACTCTGGCTCAGGATACGGACATCATTTTGTTGGATGAACCGACTACATATCTTGATATGACCCACCAAATCGAGATTTTGGACTTATTGTTCGAGTTGAATGAGTTTGAGAACAGAACGATCGTGATGGTGCTTCATGATTTGAATTTAGCTTGTCGTTATGCAGATAATCTGGTGGCACTTAAAGACGGAGTGATACATGCTCAAGGTCGGCCAGAGGATATCATCACGCCTGACTTGGTGCAGCATGTATTCGGCATGGAGTGTCAAATTTCTTTTGATCCAATTTTTGGCAGTCCCATGTGCATCCCGTTTGGTAAAGGCCGTTACGCTCGAAGTCAGGTGAAAGCGCTGGCCAATGCATAACCTCTCACCATCTATTGAAAAAGAGCTGCAAGGATATCGCATATCCTTTCGGGATGATGCCAAGATTTCCAAGAACTTCAATCATGTTGATGAGCTGATTGAGTATGCACAAGCCAGGTCTGGGGCGGAAACGTCAAGAATAGCAATTTCAATGTGGTTCAGACATTATGCTTTTTTTGTCACGGCACAATTTTACATGTTCAGTAAACATCGGCTTATCTGGGAAGGCACACTTCAGGACATTGGCGTTTTGGATGATCCAGAAGATGAACATTGGCTTCCTGATTTTTTGCTGAAAATTAACAGGTGGAGCAATGTTACGGAAAAGGAAAGCTCTTCTGCCCTACATTCCATATTAAGCAGCTTTGGAGCGGATGCCATTCGCACATTTTCCGAAACTACTAAAATATCGAAACTTGTACTTTGGGAAAATATTTGGAGCTACACGGTCTGGATGTATAGTGAGTTACTGAAGCAGACCGATATAAAGACGCGGGTTGGAAGGGACATTGAAAGGCTGCTTGAAGATGAAACATGGCTGAATATTGAAACACGTTCACCTTTTAAAAGATTCATTGGGGAAAAAAGTGTTCCGGAGTCCATGAATCCTTATAAACGGGTGACATGCTGTTTATATTTCCGAATCGAGGGCCAGGATAAGTGCGCGTATTGTCCGAACAAGAACTGTTGAAATAGATCCGATTGGAGAGCCAGGCTTGAGTTCAAGCCTGGTTTTCTTGTGGGGTGAGGGTGACGGCAGCTTAGTCTTTTCCTTTCTATTGTCTGTCACTTATTACGAAAACTAAACGCACTAACTAGATTGATATGTTATAATGTTGATATTTAATTGAACGGGGGCAGTCGCATGGGAAATGGGATCATACACTACGGAATTGGTGAAGTAGTAGATATATATATGTATATTAAAACGAGTACAAAAGCGGTTGCAAGTAATGGAAAGCCGTTTTTAACATTGATTTTATGTGATAAAACCGGGGAAATCGAAGCAAAGCTATGGGATGTTTCCGAGGCTGATGAGAAAACATACAGTGCGGAAGCTACGGTGAAAGTTCAAGGGGAAGTCCAGAATTATCGGGGACGCAGCCAATTGAAAATCCGTAATATTAGACTTACTTCAGATGCCGATGGCGTCACCAAAGCCGATTTAATTCAAACGGCCCCTTTAAGTCAAGAAGAAATGATGGAAACCATCACTCAATTCATTTTTGAAATGAGGAATCCGAATATCCAAAGGGTGACTAGGCACCTCATTAAAAAATATCAGAATGAATTCCTGACGTTTCCTGCTGCCACCAAGAACCATCATGAGTATATGTCGGGACTTGCCTATCATGTCGTATCGATGCTAGGGCTGGCTAAGGCCATTTCAACCCTATATCCTTCGCTCAACAGGGATCTTTTGTATGCAGGAGTCATCCTGCATGATCTTGGAAAGGTACATGAGCTATCTGGGCCTGTGTCGACTGTTTATACTGTCGAAGGGAACTTGTTGGGTCATATTACCATCATGGTAAATGAAGTCGGTAAAGCTGCAGAGGAATTAGGCATTGAAGCAGAAGAAATCATGATTCTCAAGCACTTGATATTAAGCCATCATGGTAAAGCGGAATGGGGCAGCCCCAAACCGCCAATGGTGAGGGAAGCGGAAGTGTTACATTATATTGATAATATGGATGCCAAGATAAATATGATGGACCGCGCTTTGGAAAAAGTGAAACCGGGTGAATTTACGGAAAGAGTCTTTGCGCTCGATAATCGTTCATTCTATAAACCAACATTTTAATGAAATATGCTTCTTTCTCGATGGAGAAAGAAGCATATTTTTTTTGTTCACGCATATTCTCTATTAAATGAATAGTAGATTTTTTGGGAGGGAATGGACATGCCAATTTGGATCTGGTTCGTGTTTATTGGAATAATCGTCAGTGCAGTCATGTCAATTTGGACAGCTAGGCAGGAACGCCTCATAGATGATGCATGGATTGAGAAGGAAGGTCAGAAGTACATTGAACGTATGGAAGAAGAGCGTGAGAGGCGTAAAAAGGATATAAATCAGGGAGCATAGCTTGAATGATGAGAAAAAAAGCGACAGGCCAAAGGCCTGCCGCTTTTTTCTATCCAATTATTTTTCAGCTTTAGTTGCGTCACCAGAAGTGATGGCATCTTTTAGGTCTTTATCTTTAATCTTCACGTCCGCTTTTTTGACTTCTGAATTCAAAATATCTTGAACTTTAGTTTGGTCAATTTGAGCGACTTTCAAATCATACTCAAGATCTTTTTTCATATCTTTATATGGTTTCTTTTCTTTTGTATCAAGAAGTTGGATGATGTGGTAGCCATAATCGGATTTAATCGGTTTGCTGATTTCATTTTTCTTCATTTTGTAAGCTTGTTCTTCAAATGCAGGAACCATTTCACCTTGACCGAACCAGCCTAGCTCCCCGCCTTTTTCAGCTGAGCCTGTGTCTGTTGAATATTCTTTTGCAAGTTTAGCGAAGTCTTCGCCTTTGTCCAATTTAGCTTCAACTTCGTCAGCAGTTTTTTTGTCTTTTACAAGAATATGTCTCGCTTTGATTTGTGGTTTATAGTCTTCATAAGCTTTTTTTACGTCAGCTTCTTTTACTGTAATATCAGCAACGGCTGCTTTTTCTTGAAGCATGCCGATTTTTAGTGCACGTTTAAGATCATCTTCGCTCTTATATCCGGAAGAGGCCAGAGCAGTTTGGAAATTTTCACCCATTTGTTCTTTAAGCTCGTCCGTTTTAGCTTTTACTTCCTTATCCGTTACTGTATATTTTTCAGAAAGAACTTTTTCATAAATAAGTTCTTGAAGGACGGTTTCACCATAACGGTCTTTCATTGTATTGTAAAATTCATCTTTAGATATATCTCCCGCTTTAGTTTCCACGACTGCTTCCTTGTCGCTGTTGCATGCTGTAAGTCCGATCAGCCCTGCAGTAACAGCAATCGATAATGCCCATTTCTTCATAAAAACAACTCCTAGTTTTAAGTTTCTGGTTTGCTATTCTTCTTAGTATTTCCACAAAATTAACTATAACATATTCTGGTTACTTTACAAAAAATAATATATTGGTGTATGAATAAGAATTTTTGGAAAATGGGTGGACGCCTACCCAGATAGTAAACCATTACATATGATAAATCGAGGACATCAAAAGGAGGTAGCATAATGGGTAATGGATTTAACGGAGGTTTCGCTTTGTTAGTGGTGTTATTCATTTTATTAATTATTGTAGGAGCATCCTTTTGCTAATAGTTCGCAATATTAATAATGGAAAGAGCCCACTCCTTTTGCCATGGAGTTGAATAGGATAGGGTAGCCGCTACAAAAAAGATTGAATTGATTATCAAGCTATGAAAGGAATGGATTCCTTTTGGCGGATATAAGTGTGTGCATGAAAATGCTATTACTTAAGAATGGAAGGGAGGAAGATCAATGTCTGGGGGAATAGGTGGAGGCTTTGCTCTAATTGTCGTTCTTTTCATCCTGTTAGTCATCATTGGAGCTTCATGGTTATAGACTCATAAACAAAAGGCGAAGCTGATAGCTTCGCCCTTTTTCTTTATGTTGGATAATGCGCCGGTTATCACCAATGTATGTAACAAATGATGGCCATCATTTGTTGCTTATCTCTACGTATACAAAATTTCAATATAGGAGGATAATAACATAATAGTAATTAAAACATTAATGATCCTGAATACTTTAGGCTGCCGGTCTTCAGCAATTTCTTTTTGAATGCATAAAGAGTTTGTCATTCTATTAATATTATAAAGAATCAAAATAGCAAAAATAATAAACCAGAACGAGATCAAAACCTAAAATCCCTCCTTGCAAAACATCATGTATAAATAACGATACCAAATTATAATGAAAAAAGATACCTAAAAATCTTATCAGGCATCTTTATGAATAGATAAGAAATCACTTTTGAACAAGTATATCGTATCCTTCTAAATGTTCTTCGATAAATGAATGTCCTGGGGAACCAACCAGGTTTTTTATATAAATAAAATCCGATACGCATAATCCAGTGTGCAGGGATAATAAAATAGTGAAATAATGGATGTAATGTGGAAAACTAAGGGCACAACCAATCAATATGACAGACATAATGAAGAAAGGCAACACAAGTGTCAAGAGATATAGGTGCTTTCGAATCGGATAATGCACATTGACCCTGCATGTAAGCACAAGTTTCCACTTCAAGGACCAAGAAGTTTTTACTTTTTTACATAATAATCGTAAAGGTAAATAGTGTAATAGTTTGTGAACAGGATATAATAAGAGCAATAGGCTAAAAAATACCATTGTTTGATCGTCATACAAAACAACATGGGATGAAAAGACACTTAATAATGTATAGATCAGAACAAAAGACATCAATATAGTAAAAACTGAAAATAAGATCAGACGGCAATTCCCATATTGTTTTGCCACGTCAATTGTTTTCCACGAATTCATTTCGAATCAGCCCTCCAAAGACCGTTGAATTTACTTACATACATTACGATGAATGCGTGGAAAAAGCAATAGAATTCTTGGATTAAGTTTTATGATAATAATCATTTTAGAGTGGATGAATACTAAAGACGTTTAAGGCCGGGTTTTGAACATGAAAACCTAATTGGTTTTAAGTCTTTTATGATAAAATTGAATGATTGATTGGGGATTAAAAATGTATGAAAAATATAAATGAAGAAATAGAAATACTCCGGTTTCATCAACGGCTTTTATTAAATATGATACGTAATCCGGAGGCCAAGTTGGACTTTCTGTTTGTGGAAAAAAATTTCACGAAGAAGGAAGCGGAAGAGTTATTAGAAACATGTGATACATTGAGCAAGCGCTACGAAATAGAAAAAGCGGAAGGTTACATGAACTTTCGACCGCTTTTTAATCAATTTGAAAGAAAGGTTAATCCAAAAATAACCATAAAGGAATGCATTGATGCGTGCCTCTCACAAGGTTTATATGTATCATTCATGAAGGAAATGGATAGAGTGTGAGATTAAACTGGTTCAGTTTCTTTCTCTATCTTTTTTTTTGCGATTTTACCCTCCACGTCAGTAAATTCTTGATCAATGTTATCGAAGGATCGTTCAAAAATTTGCATGAAATCTTCACCGTATATATTACGTATGACAGCCATCATTTCAATCATATCCGGAAACTTCCCATAAAGCTCACGCAGTGGAAGTGCACCTGTGAAAGCAGAGTTCTTACTTGGATCATATGTCTCCATTAAATCAAGTAGAATCTTTTCACCTTCTGGGGTGATCTCTATATACGTATTCCTTTTGTCATTTTCTTTCTTTGAAAATGTTAAAAACCCGCGTTCTTCCAATTTTTTCGAAAAGTTAAATGCCGTAGAAACATGCATGACCCCAAATTTTGCAACATCTGAAATGGAAGAGCCATTAAGATGGTAGGCAATCCAAAGAATATGGTGCTCATTGATATTTAAATCATAGGGCTTAATCCATTGCTGCCAATCTTTTTCAATCGATTTCCATAATGCTTTGCTTAATTGTGCAATTCGTTGACTAAAAATCATTGCTTCTTTCATAGAATAATTTTTATTCTGCATATTATGGGCTCACCTACTTTTAAGATTCTGTATATTTATTATGACAATAAAATAAAAATTAATAAAGAAAATATTTGCGAAATTTTTAGAAAATTTTAGTTTTTTCAATGGATTCTCCATTTTTCTCCAATAAACCATGTAATTTATTGGTAAAAATGGAGAACCAAGCTTGTGTGTATTAATTTTTGGAAGCAGGGATTGCTGTTTCCAATTCTTTTAAAGAATTTTCAATTTCTTGAACGTTCTTCAATAATTCACTCTTATTTGGTTCGATTTCCTGCTTCCAGTTCTCGATGACGACCTGAACATCCGAAATGAAGGTTTTTACCGTTTCTTTGCTGATTTGTGTAGCTTCCATCGTGTCATCTTTAATATTTAGCATTTTTACCTTTAACTCATCAATTGTATTCTTAATTTCTTCCGTATTCGTTTTGATGCGGGTCCGTAAGTCTTTACCTGAACTTGGAGTAGAAAGTAAGGTTGCTGCACCCGCTACGACTGTTCCGGTTAAAAAGCCAATTAGTAATGATTTTGCTTTCATTAGGATCACCTCATTTTATAATATTGTTTTCGCTTTACATGGTCTAAATCCCTGCTGAAAAAAGCATCAATTGGAAATTATGATAAATAGGGATAGAAATACTATTGATATCAAAATACCATAATTTTCATTCTTATGGAAGAGTATCGACCATTTTATCTTTATATCACAAAAATATTTTTTTAAACTTAGATAGTAAATATATAATATTTAAAAATAACTTGAAGCTTTATTAAAAATGCTTCATATAAAGGAAATAACAGCATATAGATAGTAAAAACAAGCTGTCTGAACATGGATGGCACTGGTGGGTTAATAATGAAAATCATTTTTTTATTAGGCCTGATATGCCTGTGCGGGATGGGGTATTTTCTACGAAAAGCAAAAACTCCTGGCATCTATCCGCCTAAGAGGGTGCTCCAGGCCAGAGCCTTCGCTATGGGTCTTCCCGGAGGGGTGCTGCTTTTGATTTGGTTTATGTGGATATTGATTCATTGACCCTAGAAGGATGATTCTGACTAGACTCCCAGATTCATAAGATTGGAAAAAAAGCACCGGACATTTCCGGTGCTTTTTTAAGTATGATGATCCTGCTGTTTAAGCATTAATGGGTGTATTAGATTTTCTTACGATGCCGTTCACAATTGGATAAATGATGACCATCGCAACTGTATTTAGCAGTACGGCAGGAAGCACAACAGCGCCGAAAAGTGCAACGAAAGGCCCTGGAAGGGAAACGATATAATAAGCCGAACCAAGAAAGACAGCACCGGAAATTATTGTTCCTACGGCAGTCAAGACACTAACTGTGACAACGGATGTTGAAAACTTCTTAATACTGATGAATAAAAGGTAAAACAGAAAGGCTGTTGCCAATTTGTCTATGATATTTGGAATCTGTCCTCCAGGAAATGTAGTTGTCATGGCAGAGATGGCTCCAGCAGCCAAGGCGACAATGAATACATTCTTCTTCGCGGGAAACAGCGTGATCGCCAAAAACATCATCAACAGCATCATATCCGGTTTCATTCCAAGGAAGAATCCAGGAACGATAAAATGCAGGGCAGCCCCAATCCCGATAAATAGGGACAGTGACACAAGGGTTTTTGTTTTCATTTACTCATCTCTCCTATTCTCATCTCAACTAACATCTTTTCTTCAACAATGCACTATTGCCTGTTGCAAGAAGTTTAAAATAGTATATCATAAGACCTATTTTTTTAGAAGTTATATTTGTTTGAATTAAAGAGTTTGAGCTTCCTTAGCTTTATACGATTCCTGGAATTTCTTCATGAAATCCGCAAGCTCCTGACAATGGGATAAAGGGACAGCATTATAGATGGATGCTCTGCAGCCACCGATGGAACGGTGACCGTTCAGTCCTACGAATCCGGCTTGCTTCACTTCTTTAAGGAATTGAACTTCAGCTTCTTCAGATGGAAGCGTGAAGGTTACATTCATGAATGAACGGCTGTCTGGTAGGGCATGGCCTTTATAAAAGCCATTGCTGCCGTCGATGGCATCGTAAATGACTTTTGCTTTTTCCTCATTGATTTCAGCAATCTTTTCCACGCCACCCTGTTCTTTTGCCCAATCCAGCACAAGGGACAATAAGTAAATTGCCAATGTCGGAGGAGTGTTATATAACGAATCATTTTTCGAATGGATAGAATAGTTCATCATGGATGGGATTTTTTCATTATCCGTTATTAAATCTTTACGGATGATAACGACTGTGATTCCCGACGGACCTAGATTCTTTTGTGCACCTGCATATATGATTCCGAATTTACTAACATCAATTTTTTTGCTAAGAATATCACTTGACATATCAGCTACTAAAGGAACGTCGCCTGTTTCCGGAAAATCCTTCCATTGCGTTCCGTAAATCGTATTATTGCTTGTGATATGAAGATATGCAGCATCATCATTCAAATCGATGTCTTCAACTTTAGGGATGAATGTATATTTTTCATCTTTGGATGAAGCTGCTACTGCCGTTTTACCAACCTTTTTGGCTTCTTTTAATGCTTTTTCCGACCAAGAACCAGTAAGGACATAATCTGCCCTTTTTCCATCATTCAAAATGTTCATGGGAATCATGGAAAATTGTAGACTTGCTCCTCCTTGCAGCAGAAGAACTTCATAATTTTCAGGAATTTCCATAAGGTCTTTTAATGATTGAATGGCATGGTTATGAATTTTTTCGAATTCCGAACTTCTATGGCTTAGTTCCATGACGGACATTCCGGAATCCTCAATATTAAGCCATTCGTTTTGGGCTCTTTGTAAAACCTCTAAGGGAAGGGCGGCTGGCCCAGCGTTAAAATTGCGTGCACGTTTCAATTTTTTTCCTCCTATGCGACTATGTGATAAAGTATTTGAGACTATTCATATATCCTACCAGAAAACTAAATTCAATAGGAGGAAAATTTAGAATTTTAAGTAGATAAAAAATTGAAATAGGAATTAATAGAAGGGGAGGGAATAAATAGGTCCTTCACTATAAGTGAGGACCTATTTAGGGCATTTTTTGTCACGTATAACTGAACTATTTTAGAGTAATTGTTGAACGTAAGTTGTAATCTTTCATTAGCTGGGAGGTGGGTAGTAACCCTTTACAGGTAGCATAAATTTCACTTAATATGCTGTGCGATGGAGTCAGCGATTTGTTTTAGGTCATCGGGTGTATAGTCGCGTGTATTCGTTTTCCATACAGCCCCAAAGCCGTCACCTTCCCCATGCCGAGGAATTAAATGCATATGAAAATGGAAAACGGACTGTCCTGCGGCTTCCCCGTTATTATTTAAAAGGTTCAGGCCTACAGGTTGGAATTCCTGTTTCATAGCGCGGGCAATTTCAGGTACCACCTCAAAAAGATTCTTGGCAATTTCAGGTGTCAACTCATATAGATTTTCCTTATGTACTTTAGGGATTACCAGGGTATGGCCTTTTGTTACTTGACTGATATCGAGAAAGGCCAGTACATGTTCATTTTCGAAGACTTTGGTACTTGGTATTTCTCCATCGATTATTTTGCAAAAAATGCAATCACTCATTAAAAAACGCTCCTTTAGAAGTTAATGTATTTGGTTAATCGTACCATAGCATGAATCCTTGGGAAAAGGAAAAATCATAAAAACAGGATGCAACATTAAGTTGCACCCTGCTTGTTTGAAAAAGGGGGTTAACTTCAAAATTCGCATTAGCATAAATTCTCTGCGACAAACACCTCATCTACATTTTAGTAAAATATGGTTATTTATCTGATTAGAGATTTTCCATTCAAAGCAACCATCTCCTATATCTTTAAAGTTTCATCAACTTACAAAGCATAATTGATAATTATTGAATGATTTTTCTGCTTTTACGTGCAAGAGAACCATCTCCTTGCTCGAAACGATTTTTTTAAATGAAGTTTCTGGTTTAATTCAGTTATACGTCTTTAACTGACACCTCATTTACAATATGATGTGAATCAATTGTAATAAAACATTTGGGTATTTCAGTGTAATACGTCTTTAACTGACACCTCATTTACAATATGATGTGAATCACACGTAATGACTAACCCCTTCTTCCTTATTTATGATGACCACCAAGCAGGAAAAATATAATTAGTTATTTATGGAAATCTTGTTCCGGGAACACTCGACTATATAAAAGCAGGATAATTTGATAAAATGGAAATAAGAACCTCTATATAGAAAGGATCGTTTATATGTCCTTATTGGAAATCAAGCAATTAGTGGGTGGTTACACGAAAACGCCCGTTTTAAAGGGAATTAGTTTTGACATTCAACCAAATGAATTAGTAGGGTTAATCGGGCTCAACGGGGCTGGGAAAAGTACGACGATTAAACATATCATCGGACTCATGGAGCCGAAAGGCGGAAGTGTTTCGATTCATGGCAAAACACTTGGCCAGGACCCGGATACATATCGTAAGCAATTCACTTATGTTCCAGAAACGCCAATCTTGTATGATGAGCTTACACTTGAGGAGCATTTAAAGCTGACGGCCATGGCGCATGGTTTGGAGGAATCCACATATAAAGAAAGGATGGACGTACTATTAAAGGAATTTCATATGGAGAAAAGACTTAAATGGTTTCCGGCGCATTTTTCAAAAGGAATGAAGCAAAAGGTCATGATAATGTGCGCCTTTTTAGTCCAGCCGTCTTTATATATCGTCGACGAACCCTTCGTAGGTCTTGATCCATTAGGCATTCAATCCCTGCTTGATTTGATGAGGAAAATGAAAGAGAGCGGAGCGGGAATTTTAATGTCAACACACATACTGGCTACAGCCGAGCGGTATTGTGATTCTTTCATCATCCTGCATAATGGGGAGATCCGTGCAAAAGGCAATCTTGAGCAGCTTCGTGAACAATTTTCCATGCCGGGGGCAACTCTTGACGATTTATATGTTCAATTGACGAAAGAAGAAATCGGTCATGAATAGTCAAAATCTCTGGAAGGAAAGATATTTAGGCTATATAAATGAAACGCAAAAATATCTTCGCTACATTTTTAACGGCCACCTGGTTTTTGTTATGGTATTGGTTCTTGGTGGTTTAGCTTATTATTACAGCGATTGGGTGAAGACGTTAAAAAGTGATTTCCCGGCTGAAATGATCATGGCCTTTGTTTTATCGATCATTGTAACCAGAAGCCCGATAAATACCTTTTTGAAAGAACCTGATACGGTATTCTTGCTTCCGCTTGAAACGAAGTTGAAAAGCTATTTCAAGAATTCTCTGGTATTAAGTTGGGTCATGCAGGGCTTTATCCTTCTGGTTGTCCTAATTGCATTTATTCCGATGTATACGAAGGTTACGGGTGCAGGAGGTATAGACTTTGGAATCATTCTGGTTGTATTGCTTATTTTGAAGTTTTTGAATTTAACTATGCGTTGGCAAGTATTGAAATATCAAGATACATCAGTGAGCAATTGGGACTCTCTAATCCGCTTTTTACTTAATGGAGTGATGCTCTATTTCATCTGTTCAAGGGCAAATATACTGTTTGCACTTATAACCATTTTATTATTGTTTGGGCTTTACATGTATTACCGGAGCGCAACTAAAGATTTTGTATTGAAGTGGGAGCGTCTGGTGGAACTGGAAAATAAGCGGATGAATTCTTTTTATCGAATAGCGAACATGTTTACTGATGTTCCCCATTTGAAAGGGAAGGTAGCAAGAAGGAAATGGATGGACTGGCTTTTATCATTCATTCCATATGGTGAAAAATCAACGTATACCTACCTTTACGCTCGAACTTTGTTGCGATCCAATGATTATGTGGGACTTTGTTTTCGTTTAACTATCATCGGCTCAGTTATTTTAAGTGTATTCACTAACATATGGGCACATTTAATTGTAACTTTTATGTTCCTATTTATGACAGCCCTGCAATTGCTACCTGTTTGGAAGGCTCATGAATGGAAAGTGTGGGTCTCTCTGTATCCATTGCCAGCAAAAATGAGAGAATCTGCAGTTATAATGCTAATTTCCTATTTCCTATTATTTGAGGACCTTGTCTTCTGCTTGGTCCTGCTAGTGAAAGGGGAATGGATGTCCGCCTTAGCTGCTCTGGCAATGGGACTTGTTTTCTTATTCGGTTTTAAAAATTATGCAACAAAGAAAATTAAAAACTTTTAAGTGGAGCTGATTTTCATAAAATCAGCTTTTTCTTTTAAGAAATGAAAATTGAAAATAAAAGCCTTGAAGGGGGTATATACATATTTAATGGAGGTGTTAAAAAGATGGATGAATATGAGCAAAAGGCATTATCGGAACTGGCTTCATGGAAAAAGAAAGTAGCCAAGAAATCGGGCAGGCTTGAGCGGATGTCCAAAAAGGCGCAAATCAAAATGAACAGTTATATTCCAGACCGAGTGCATAAAATGATTACTGATAGTATTAAAGGGATGATAGAGGCGGTATTATCTGGTTCGAAATATATGTCTAAAGAAAAGAATGTAGTACTTCTATCCTTGCAGCAAAAAGAAGAATGGGTTGCGGAAACTGTAACGGCATATCGGAAAACGGCCGTTATAGAAGGTGTGGGAACCGGGGCAGCAGGGCTTTTTATCGGATTGGCTGATTTCCCTTTACTGCTAAGCATCAAGATGAAGTTATTATTTGAAATATCCAGTTTATACGGTTTCGATCCAAATAGTTATGAGGAACGCATGTTCATTCTCCATATCTTCCAGATGGCGTTTTCAAGCGAGGAAAAAAGGCTGGAAACGTTAGGGATAATAGAAGAATGGGATTCAGGGAATTTGCCGGAAATGGACTGGCAAGAATTTCAGCAGGAATATCGCGATCACATCGATGTCATCAAAATCTTCCAGCTCGTCCCGGGATTTGGGGCAGCTGTCGGTGCATATGCAAATCATCATTTACTGGAACAGCTTGGGGAGACGGCTATCAATTGTTACCGAATCAGGCTTCTTAAAGAGTGAAGGGACGGGGAAAACCCGTCCCTTTACCGTTACCGCAATAAAGATTCATTCACGCTTGGGGATGATTGTTCCTTATTATGATAGGTTACAGCAGCAGTGCCTAATATTTTGGCTGCAATGAGCATCGCTTTTTCATCGATATCGAACAAAGGATGATGATGCGGGTATGTATGTTCATTTTTTGGCCTGGCTCCTGTAAAGAAGAATGTACCTTTCACATTTTGTAAATAATAAGAAAAATCTTCACCTGTCATATCCGGGTCAATTTCCTCTGTAACCAAAACTTCCTTGATGGACTCAGTGCTTTCGATCAGGAATTTAGTTTCCTCATCGTGTGGGATGACAGCTGGATAGCCTTGAACGTATCGATATTCATAGGTGCAATCCGCAGCTAGGCAGGTTCCTTTAACAATCCGCTCTATTTCTTCGCTTATAAATGAGCGGACATCTCCCTTGAAAGTACGGACGGTCCCGATAATTTTTGCCCTATCTGCAATGACGTTAAAGGCATTATCGGCTACAAAGGAACCAACGGTAATGACTGCAGAATCTATTGGGTTAAGGCGGCGGCTTACGATTTGCTGTAGGGCCATGACTAGCTGAGAGCCGACTACGATTGCATCGCGGGTTTTATGAGGCTGTGCTCCATGTCCACCCTGCCCTTGAATGATGATCTCAAATCGGTCAGCAGCAGCCATTAGAGGTCCATAAGCGTATTGGACTGTTCCAGTAGGGACCGTAGCCCATAAATGGGTGCCGAAAATTACATCCACTCCATCAAGGCAGCCCGCATCAATCATCGGTTTGGCGCCTCCTGGAGCATATTCTTCAGCATGCTGGTGGATAAATATATATTGGCCTTCGAGCTCATCCTTCAGGGCATTCAGATTTTTTGCTAGGACCAGGAGAGACGCTGTATGGCCATCATGTCCGCACGCATGCATGACCCCGGATACGGTTGATTTATAGGGAACCTCTTTTTCATCTTGAATCGGTAAGGCGTCGAAATCAGCGCGCAATGCTACCGTTTTACCAGGCTTACTGCCGGTAATCTTAGCAATCACACCATTACCGCCTACATTTTTCTGGTGCTCGATTCCAAGTTTTTCATAATATTCAGCGATGAAGGCAGCCGTTTCGGTTTCTTGAAAAGAAAGCTCAGGATGTTGGTGAAGATAACGCCTGATGGAAACCATTTCTTCATAAGAACCATTTATAAGATCGTGTAATCGATGTATCATTTTGCACCTCCTAATGATTGGTTTAATTGTAAATAGTATATCATATTCTGAATAATCCAAAGTGAATTAAATACCTTGAGGAGAGTTATATGAATGATTAAATATTCTTGGATGGCTGTGGTTTTGCTTTGCTTGTTGCTATTCTTTTTTTTGATGCATGAAGTCCAGAGTGAGAAAACTTTAGCGTTCGATACATATATTGCAGAACTTTTTGCCGTGGGTGAGAATACTTTTCCGTTCACTTTCTTTAAGTCCATTACCTATCTTGGCAAATCCAAGGTCATTGGAATTGTAAGCTTACTATGTGTCCTGTATTTATGGATAATAAAGAAGAATTATTTCACCGTGGCCGTCTTTTCTATCGGAATGGCTGGCGGCGATGTTTTAAACGAGTGGATAAAAAATCAGATTCAAAGGGTGCGTCCTGAGAAACATTTGATGGAGACAGGTGGCTACAGTTTTCCAAGTGGCCACGCAATGGTAGGCCTTATTTTCTTTAGTATGGTTGCTTATTTCTTCCTAAAAGAAGTTAAAGGAAACTCAGTGAAATGGGTAGTAGGAATCGGTTTCGTTTGTCTGGTTCTGCTAAACGGAATCAGCCGGATCGCCATGAACGTTCATTTTCCAACTGATATTTTGGCTGGTTATGCATTAGGAGCTGCATACAGTTTAACCTTGATTAATGTGTATAAGTTCCTGGGACGGAGGAGCATTTGAAAAAACATGAAATCTTTGTATATATCCGTTACATTTCCCCGGAAATAAAGAAGGAATTTGTCGGATTGTTTATTGGCTTACTACCTTCTTTTCATAATTTGGACGTCCGAAATACCACTCTGAAATCAATGAGTCCCATCCTTGAGAGGATGGGACTCTTATTGATCAGGAAAAGATTATTCTTGGGGATCCTTCACCAATGTATACTGTGTTACATAAGCTTCACCAGAAAACATCTTCTGACTGGAATTCGTTATAGTAGCTTTGTCGCTGTTATGGGCCTCCTGAAAGGAACTGGATTTCTGCCAATTCATAAGGTCAGCTTGTTTCTCCCAAATCGTTAAGATTACATAAGTTTCAGAGCTGATTGGCCTCAGGATACGGAGGGCGACGAAACCTGGTTCATTTTCAATTAAACCGGTCCTTTTTTTAAAACGATGTTCGAATACCGGCCGTCCTTCTTCACTGACAGGGATATTGTTCATGACTACATATCCATGATCTTGAAGGTTTCCTTTCCCATCCACTACTTCATATTTACGTGGCGAGCTGAAGATCGTTTTACCTGATGTTTCATGTAAAAGAACTGTAGTGTCAGAATTTTGCATAAGTAATATTTTTTCATTCGGGTGTTTATCTTTTTTGATTTTCAAAAAATCGTAGGTACCTGTAGTGATGAATACATTCATAAATTCCCCTCCAATTTCTATATAGTAATTGTATACCCATTTTACCCAATGAATAGTGCTTTTACCATTTCCAATCAAACCAAAAGGCTTGGAAATCGGTGAGATCTTTATAAAAACGTCGATTTCCTGACAAATAAATAAGTTGGCTATACTTCTATTATAGAAAAAGCTATAGTTTAAGGAGATTCGATTTGAAATTCAACATCCTTCTGATATTCTATGTAAGTAATGAATAAAAATAGAAACGTGATTGCTTGAAAGGTGGATATAAATGTCTAAGGAAATTACGAATGATACATTTTTAAAAGCTGCGAGAGGAGAGAAAACGGATCATGTGCCTGTTTGGTATATGCGTCAGGCTGGTCGTTCACAGCCGGAATACCGTAAATTGAAAGAGAAGTACTCCCTTTTTGAGATTACTCATCAGCCGGAATTATGCGCTTATGTGACTAGATTGCCAGTTGAGCAATATGATGTAGACGCTGCAATTTTATATAAAGATATAATGACACCGCTACCAGCCATTGGTGTGGATGTTGAGATAAAGTCGGGAATCGGTCCAGTCATATCCAATCCGATCCAATCGTTGACAGATGTTGAAAAGTTGGGTGAATTGAACCCAGAGAAAGACATCCCATATGTGTTGGACACGATTAAATTATTGACCACTGAGCAATTGTCTGTACCTTTGATCGGTTTTTCCGGTGCACCATTCACCATTGCTTCATACATGATTGAAGGCGGCCCTTCCAAAAACTACAATAAGACGAAAGCTTTCATGTATTCCGAGCCAGTGGCCTGGTTTGCGTTAATGGATAAGTTAGCCGATATGATCATCATCTATGTCAAGTCACAAATTAAAGCTGGCGTTAAAGCTATCCAAATCTTTGATTCATGGGTGGGTGCATTGAACGTTGAAGATTACCGCGTATTCATCAAGCCAATCATGAATCGTATTTTTTCTTCATTACGTGAAGAAAATGTACCGCTAATCATGTTCGGGGTCGGTGCAAGTCACCTGGCACTTGAATGGAATGATCTTCCAATTGATGTGGTCGGGCTTGATTGGAGACTTCCAATTACAGAAGCAAGACAAATGGGAATACAGAAAACTGTTCAAGGTAACCTTGATCCTGCCCTGCTATTATCATCATGGGATGTTATAGAAGATCGGACGAAAAGGATCCTGGATCAGGGCATGGAACAGGATGGCTACATCTTTAATCTTGGACATGGGGTTTTCCCTTCCGTAAACCCGGAAACACTGAAGAGGCTGACCGCTTTCATTCATGAATATTCATCAAAAATGAAGTAAGGTGTGCTAACCATTTGCTAAGAATGCTTAAATGGATGCACAATAAAAGAACGAAATTCTTAAAAGAGGTGTAATTTGATGTCAAGAAAAAAAATGGGCCTTCTAGTCATGGCTTATGGTACTCCGTACACTGAAGAGGATATTGAAAGATATTATACACATATTCGTCATGGGAGACGACCAAGCGACGAATTGATTGCTGATCTAAAAGGCAGATATGAAGCGATCGGTGGGTTATCCCCGCTTGCAAAAATAACGGCAGCACAAGCTGAAACGCTTGAAAAGCAATTGAATTCCGTTCAGGAAGAAATTGAATTCAAGGCATATTTAGGACTGAAGCATATTGAACCTTTTGTTGAAGACGCAGTGAAACAAATGCATGATGATGGTATCAAAGAAGCGGTAAGTATTGTATTGGCACCGCATTTTTCAACATTCAGCGTGAAGTCTTATAATGGTCGTGCTCAGGATGAAGCCGCTAAATTGGGTGATTTGACTATCACTTCTGTTGAAAGCTGGTATGATGAGCCAAAATTCATTCAATATTGGGTAGACCAATTAAAAGAAGTAAAAGGGAAAATGACCTCGGAAGAGCGCGATAATTTCGCTTTGATTGTGTCTGCACATAGCCTTCCTGAAAAGATATTGCAATTAGGAGATCCATACCCAAATCAACTGAAAGAAACTGCAGACATGATTGCAAAAGGCGCAGGGGTTACCAATTATGCAGTAGGCTGGCAAAGCGCTGGACAAACACCTGAACCATGGTTAGGACCGGATGTACAGGATTTAACTAGAGATCTTCATCAAGCAAAAGGTTATAAAGCTTTCATTTATATACCTGTTGGTTTTGTTGCTGAGCATCTTGAAGTCCTTTATGATAACGATTATGAATGTAAGGTTGTAACGGAAGATATTGGTGCAGGTTACTACCGGCCGGATATGCCCAATGTTAAACCTGAATTCATCGATGCATTGGCCACAATCATTTTAAACAGATTACAGGAAAAGTGATTGGTTAATATGGGATATACAGTTCATCCATGATTGCGATGACCTTACATATTTTTAAATGAAGTTGAAAGACGCACTACATCTGAAAAAGCGTATCTTGGTGATGAATTTTATACCTTGTTTTAGGAAAGTGGCTGTCCAGTAATGAGGATGGCCATTATTTCTCTGGATAATTGAAAATTTAATTGAAAAGACTGAATATTTTTGGTATGATGTTGTTGAACTTTATGACTGTTTTGTCCGTTTGGTCAGAATTGAGGTGGGAAATGTCTGTTAATCGTAAAAAATTAATTTTAGAAGCTGCGACCAAGTCGTTTTCACTTTTTGGATATAAGGCAACGACGATGGATCAAGTCGCTAAAATTGCCAATGTGGGGAAAGGTACCATTTATACCTTTTATAAAAATAAAGAAGAGCTTTTTAAAGAAATCGTTCAGCGGATGATAGAGGAAATGAAATATGAGGCGGAACAATCTTTGGACGAACAACTCTCCTTTTTTGAAAATCTGCATCGGGCTGTTTATCGAATCCTGGAGTTCAGGCAGGAACATCAATTATCTTTAAAACTTCTTCAGGAAGAGCGGGAAATTGGTACTCCGGCCGTTCAGGAAATGATAAATGAAATGGAAGAAGCCATTGTATCTTACATTAAGGAAAAACTTAAAATAGCGATTAATAAAGGCTATATACAGCCTTGTGATCCAGAGATAACAGCTTTCCTGATGCTAAAGATGTACCTTGCCCTTATTTTTGATTGGGAGAGGAATCATGACCCATTAGGGAAAGAGAAAATTGCTGAACTATTTAAAATATATTTATTCAAAGGATTATCCACTCCGTGATAATTCTATTTTTTTGGCTTAAAATGCAATGAATCAAAAAAATATAAAGAAGAGAAACCGATCATAGGTATCTCCTCTTTATATGGGGGATGGTTTTCAGCTGCGAAACTGAATTTAATATGAGATCATCCTGCTAATTGGGAAGCGGATGGTGAAATACAAAACACTACTCTCCAGAAAGGCAATGATCACAGTGGTTTCCATAACATTCGTGCTGTTCTTCGATTTTTTTTCCGCATTCCATGCATTGTTTCGGAGGCAGGTTTTTAAAGAACTCAATGCTACTTTGAATCATGAACATCATCTCCTGTATTTTTATTATTCGCTTTTCTATGATTTCATTGTATTATAACAGAATTGCTGTGTCAATATATGTTTTATAACATAAGTGAAAAAGGTGAAATAAGGGCAAGAATAGTTTATATTAATGGGGAAGTCATTGAGAAAAAAAGGAGTGCCTAAGTATGAAAATCACCGTAATTGGCTGCTGGGGCGGATATCCAGCTAAAAATGAGGCAAGTTCTGGCTATTTGCTTGAATATGAAGATTTTCGCATTCTGCTTGATTGTGGCAGCGGTGTACTATCACAGTTACAAAATCATATGAAACCGGAGGATCTTAGTGCAGTTGTATTATCCCACTATCATCCGGATCATGTAGCGGATGTTGGTGTCCTGCAACACGCCGCGCTCATACAGCAGATATTGGGCAGTGAGAAAAGGACCATTCCTATTTATGGCCATGATTTAGACGAAGCCGAATTTGGAAAGTTAACTTATAAAGAGGTGACAAAGGGAATAGCCTACTCGGCTGATGAACCCTTAAGCATTGGACCGTGTAAATTTACGTTCATGAAAACGAAACATCCAGTACCTTGTTTTGCTATGAGGATTGAAGCTGAAAATCATTCGATTGTTTACACAGGTGACAGTTCATATATGGATGAGCTTGCAGATTTCGCTAAAGACGCAAATGTTTTATTATGTGAAAGTAACTTTTACAGCGATATGGATGGTTCAAAGGCAGGGCATATGACGGCTAGAGAAGCTGGCATGCTAGCTGAAAAGGCTGACGTCCAGCTTTTGCTGTTAACTCATCTCCCTCATTATGGGGATCTTAATCAACTGAAAAAAGAAGCATCCGAGGTGTTCAAAAGGGAAATAGCTATAGCTAAAACCAATCTCGAATTCCAACTATAAATGAAATATGAGTGGTATGAATGAAGTCTACAAGGAGGAACAACTGTGCTTTTTATTGATAATAAAGGAATAACGGATCCAAGGATTAATCTGGCCATCGAAGAATATGCGCTTAAACATTTAAATATAGAGGAGACCTATCTTCTATTCTACATTAATCGTCCTTCAATCATCATAGGAAGGAATCAAAACACGATTGAAGAAATCAATTCCGATTATGTAGATGGAAATGGCATTACCGTTGTTCGTCGCCTTTCCGGGGGTGGAGCGGTTTATCATGATTTAGGGAATCTCAATTTCAGTTTCATTACGAAAGATGATGGGGATAGCTTCCATAATTTTAAGAAATTCACCCAGCCAGTCGTGGAAACGCTTGAAAAACTAGGAATACATGCTGAATTAAGCGGACGTAACGATATCATGGCTGAAGGAAAGAAAATTTCCGGAAACGCGATGTTTTCAACGAAGGGCAGAATGTTCAGTCATGGGACATTGTTGTTTCAATCAGAAATGGATCACATTGTATCCGCTTTAAAAGTGAAAAAAGATAAAATCGAGTCTAAAGGAATTAAATCGATAAGAAGCCGCGTTGGTAATATCGCTGATTTCTTAAAGGAACCGATGTCTGTTGAAGAATTCCGCTCATTCCTTCTGCAAAATATTTTTAAAGAAAGCGGTGAGGTCACTGAGTATGTTTTAACCGAGGCGGATTGGGAGAAAATTCACAAAATCTCGGAAGAAAGGTATCAAAACTGGGAGTGGAACTACGGAAAATCTCCTAAATTCAACTTACAAAACTCACATAGATTTGCAGTGGGATCTGTTGATATCCGTCTTGAAGTGAACAGGGGAAACATTGAGAATTGTAAAATCTACGGTGACTTTTTCGGGGTTGGAGAGGTTGCGGATATTGAACAGAAGCTTACTGGATTGCGCTATGAAAAGAAAGCGATCAGCCATGTACTAGATGAGATAGATGTTCCACATTATTTTGGCAATGTAACAAAAGAAGAAATATTGGCCTTAATATATTAAGCCTGAAATGCCGTCCTGACTTATTAGGACGGTTTTTGTGTCTAATTATGGCAGGAATTGCTTGAATATGGATAAAATTGTTGCTGTAATCATTTTCTTTTAATATAATAAAAATGAATGATTACTCATTCATTCATGTTATTTGCAGAGGAGGGAGAACGATGAATTTATCTGAACAGCTTCATCAAACGGCTTTAAGTAAGGCGGACAAACCAGCTTTTTATTTTATGGATCAATCCACCTCATATGGGGAATTGGATATAGCCGTTACGAAGTTTGCAGACGAATTACATAAGCTGGGTGTTTCAAAAGGTGATAATGTTGCGCTGGTTTTAGGGAATTCTCCACATTTCATTATTTCGTTGTATGGTGCTTTACGTACAGGGGCGACCGTAATTCCCGTAAATCCAATCTACACACCTGACGAGATTGGATACATCCTGAATAACGGAGATGTAAAGGTTGTTGTAGCATTAGATAAGCTTGTACCCTTATTCGAGAAAATGAGCCCGATCCTCTCAAGTGTAGATAAGTATGTAATTTGTGAAACACAGCCGGATAATGGGGAAATTAGCAAATTGAACATCTACCCAAAAATGAAATCGTTTACAAAAATGGTCGAGAAGGGAGATGCGGGCTTTAAAGGACCAGAACTGGATCCTGAAGATACGGCAATCATACTCTATACTTCCGGGACAACGGGAAAACCAAAGGGGGCCATGCTCACACATACCAATATATTCTCCAATGCACATGATGTGGGAGAATATTTGAAAATTACGGAAAATGACCGTGTCATTACGACATTGCCAATGTTCCATGTTTTCAGTTTAACGGTAGTTGTTAATGCCCCATTGTTGAGTGGAGGTATGCTTTTAATTGTCCCGCAATTCAGTCCAAGGGAAATATTCAGGCAAATCAAAAAATATGATGCAACCGTTTTTGCTGGAGTGCCTACTATGTATAATTTTCTTTTCCAATATCCAGATGTAAAAGAAGACGCTTTGAAGTCATTGCGATTATGTATATCAGGTGGATCCGCAATGCCCGTTTCACTGCTTGAATCATTCGAGCGAAAATTTAATGTCAGGGTATCAGAAGGGTATGGCTTATCAGAAGCATCTCCTGTTACTTGCTTCAATCCTTTGGATCGTCCAAGGAAGGCAGGATCCATCGGAACCTCCATCCTCCGGGTTGAAAACAAAGTCGTCAATGAGCTTGGAGAAGAAGTGCCGATCAATGGTGTAGGAGAATTGATTGTCAAAGGTCCCAATGTAATGAAGGGGTATTATAAAATGCCTGAAGAAACGGCGGCTGTCTTGAAAGATGGCTGGTTATATACAGGCGATTTAGCCAGGATGGATAATGAAGGGTATCTTTTCATTGTAGACCGTAAGAAGGAACTAATCATCGTCGGTGGCTATAATGTCTATCCACGTGAAGTGGAAGAGATTCTGTATGGCCATCCTGAAGTAGTTGAGGCAGCGGCTATAGGGGTGCCGGATCCAAATCAGGGAGAAGTTGTTCAATGTTTCGTGGTAAAGAATAACAGTGCACTGACCGAGGAAGAACTGCTTGCCTATTGCATGGAACACTTGGCTAAATATAAGGTTCCGGCAAAAATTGAGTTTTTGGATGAACTACCAAAAAACACAACCGGTAAAATTTTACGGCGTTCCTTAAAAACCCATGTAATACAAAACTGAATTTGGTTGATCAAAGGGAGACCATTGCCTATAACCTGCAATGGTCCTTTTTTTGTACAGCCAATGTGCATCACGCTGCATAAAATATATCGGGGTAGCTTAAAGCCTTGATTCTTGTTTCGAAAAGAGTTATGATTGTCATTAAAAATTTCCACATAATTGTAAGGAGGGTTTAGATGAGAGATGTAAAGCTTTTAGATATTTTTACACATCCGAT
Source organism: Peribacillus sp. NPDC006672 (assembly GCF_050274955.1). NCBI lineage: Bacteria > Bacillati > Bacillota > Bacilli > Caryophanales > Bacillaceae > Peribacillus > Peribacillus sp. NPDC006672. Next base: position 313,197 of record NZ_JBNNOR010000002.1, on the reverse strand, counting down.
TGCTCAAAAATACTTGAACCGTTCAGGTCTGGCTCATGCGATTGCGGTAGCCTACCATTCGTTTCACCTAGCAAACGAATATAAGATAGACCCTGATATTGCAGCTAAAGCAGGACTTCTACATGATATGGGACATTTCACCTGGTATCGCAATGGTAAGTGGGATTATGATCTGTACAAACAAAATGATATCCATCCAATTAAAGGTGCAGAACGAGCACATAAACTGTTAATCCGTTTGGGAGAGAACCCGATAAAGGCAAAGACCATTTCCCTCGCCATTTTATTTCACACCGATTCGTTTTTACCTTCAAATGATATTATTCGAACACCGCTTCAGCAGGTCGTCAAATGGGCGGACGAAAAAGATGAAGAAGAAGGTGGAAAACACCATTACCGTAAAATTGATTTCCTCCGGGCAAAGGAAAGCATCATGAAACTTGATACGCTCATTGATGAGGAACAAAGAAAAAGGCTACCATCCTGAAGGCAAACGGGTGATAGCCTTTTTACAGTTTAAATTTTGATTTTATCTTTATTTCATGCCTAATCTCGAAAAAGAAAATCAAACGGGTCTGTGATCTTTTTTATATCTTCACCTATACCTTGTAATACCTCCCATCCCTCCATTTTATATATCTTAAATGTCTCTGGTACAAGCTATATGTTCCGCCTCCTTGTATTTCCATGACCATACCATCGTTGAAGTGCATTTAATGATCAAGATTATTTGAACATTTATGGAATAAATAATTATAGAAGGAAAATGGGGTTCTAACCTGTCCATTTTGGATTAAACTAATAAGAGGGAGATTCGTTTAAGGAGGGGCATCATGGTTAGAAAATGGGCAGGAAGAGCGATTCTATTATTTATCTTTTATGCAGCAGTGATGTATTGGTATATTTTTTACGGGGCAGATACTTCCATTCCCGAAGCATTGCGTGGTACTGCAGCAGACCCTGCAACATTTTTGAATGCTAGAGAACTAAAGCTTAGCGAAGAATATTCAGACCTGCGGAATTTTATTTTTTTCGTTTCTACGCCATATGAATGGCTGCTGTATTTCTTCATTTTATTATTTGGTTTTTCAAAAGCTTTTGAAAAGTCGTCTTTGGCGGTCTCGAAACGGAAAGTGATCCAAACGGGCATTTACTTATTCTGGCTTTCTGTGATTTCCTACCTGGCACTATTTCCAATCCGCTTCATTGGTTATCGGATGAGTAAAAGTTACCATATCAGTACACAAAGTTTCACCTCGTGGATGAAGGATGGAGTTATCGAATTCTGGGTGAATTTTGGAACGATGTTCATCATCGTTTCCGTCTTATATTGGTTAATGAAGAAAAGTGTGAAGAGGTGGTGGCTTTATGCTTGGATGTTGTCCATTCCATTTACCTTGTTCTTGATGTTTGTTCAGCCTGTATTGATTGATCCGCTGTATAATGAATTCTATCCGCTCAAAAATAAAGAGCTGGAAACAGAAATATTGGCACTTGCCTCACAGGCTGAAATTCCGGCTGAACACGTATTTGAAGTAAATATGGCGGAAAAGACAAATGCCTTGAACGCATACGTGAACGGTATAGGTTCCAACTCTAGGATAGTCCTTTGGGATACGACCCTGAACAAGCTAAAGGAAGATGAAATCCTTTTCATCATGGCGCATGAAATGGCCCATTATGTCGAAAAGCATATTTATATAGGGATTGCAGGTTATTTAGGAATGACTTTAATCGGTCTATGGCTGACATCGAAAATCATGAATTATATCATAAGGCGCTGGGGCCACCAGTTAAAGGTGCGTACGGTTTATAGCATCTCTTCTCTTCCATTATTTCTTTTAATAACGTCTGTGCTGCTGTTTGCTGCAAGTCCGCTGTCCAATTATGTTTCCAGATATCAAGAAACGAGGGCTGACCGTTATGCCATTGAAATGACCGGGGATAAAGAATCAGCAATCACCACGTTCCAGGAACTCACGAGGTCGGGGTTGAGCCAGGTCAACCCGCCATTCCTGGTAAAGTGGCTGCGATATTCCCATCCACCCATGCTCGAGCGGATTTCCACGGTTGAAAATGCAGATACAAAGAGGGACTGAAAGCCAGCTGAAAATTAGCTGGCTTTTTTCCTTCCCTAATATCGGGAAAGTGGAAGTATAAATCTCATTTTCAGAAAAAACTATTATTTAAAAAAATCTTAGGTTCTCTACTATAATAAATTAAATTCCCAGTTCGTTTTAAGGAGATCAGTTATGTATAATGTACTTTTCATCACTATAGGCTCAGTGCTTGTTGCAGTAGCCTACAACTTATTTTTGATACCTCATTTAATTTTAAGCAGCGGACTTAGTGGACTTGCGATTATGTTCGGAATCATTTACCCAGTCAACACAGGAATATTGAATTTTCTATTGAACCTGCCATTGTTGATTCTGGGATACCTGAAATTAGGAAGACGCTTTATCACCTATACGATATTTTCAGTTGTCGTTATATCTGTCAGTTTATATTTCATTCCGGTTCATAGAATATCCACTGAACCGATTTTGTCTTCTTTATTTGGCGGAATCATATCGGGATTCGGAATAGGCATCATCTTTCGCGCTTCAGGGTCTTCCGGAGGTTTTGATATCATTGCCATGCTTTTGGCTAAGAAGAGCGACTTTCCACTTGGTACATTGCTTTCGGTGATGAATGCAGTAGTGGTGGTTATCTCAGGCTTCATCTTTGGTTGGGATGCCGCATTATATACGCTGATTTCCATATATGCAGCAGGAAAGGTGATTGACACGATTCATTCCAATCATATTAAATTAACATTAATGATCGTTACGAAAAAGAGTGACGAAATGAAAACGAAGCTCCTGACCAACCTATATCGAGGAATTACAGTCATGGATGGTGAAGGTGCATACTCTGGAGAAAAGAGTAAAGTAATGATGACAGTCATTACCCGTTATCAATTAACCGATGTAAAAGCGATGATAAAAGAAGTGGATCCAAATGCTTTTGTCAATATAACGGAAACAGCCGAGGTCATGGGAATGTTTCATAAAGAGTGATAATTAGAAAAGCCTCCCAATTTTATGGGAGGCTTTTTTGATTATCGGGCAGTTTTTTAGTCATTCATTTTAATTTCCAAACTGTTTCAGTAAAACGTTCATTTCAGAACTTAGTTTTAGGAATAAAGGTTTGTCTTTCATATCCAGGGCTTCATCAATCTGTTTCGCAAGGATATTCTTTTTGGTAGTAAGGACGGATTCCAGAATAATCATATCAATTAACATTTCCTGAACCACAGCATCGTTTTTCATTTCGCTCATTGATAAGGACTTCACTGACTCTGAATAAGATTTTTCATTTTTCAAAGTTACCACCCCTGACCCTTTTTATTAGTATATGGATTTGAACGGATAAAATCAACAGAAAATTCAAATAAATTTAAACTTAATAGAGAATGTGTCGGTTAGATGACGAAATGATCACTTTTTAAAAGAATTTTTAATTTTTTGTGAACTTGCTTTTTATCTTTACAGGTTGTGCTATTATAGTGAGGAATTTAGCATATATTTACTACCTCCTTTCAACTTTTTGTACAATGGGGAATGGTAGGGTAGAAGCGATTAGAGTATAAGATTTGGTAAAGTAAAAGGGTGTTTATAGTTTTACTTTTTAATGCAATGAGGAAGAGGTGGATTGAAAATGAAGGAAAACAGTCAGGGAATCATCGAAGAATATGAAATCACGCCCTATACATTAATGGTTTCACCAATCAATTATGGAAGTAAAATATATGCCCGTATCGTTGAAATGGAGGACGAGTTCATCTCCCCCTTTAAACCTTTGGAAATTGTAAAGAAAAGCTGTGAGTTTTTCGGATCAAGTTATGAAGGACGCAAACAAGGCACGAAACAGCTCATAAACATCACACATAAAGCACCGATCGCAATTGATCCGACCAGTTCAATCTTCTTCTTTCCAACTACATCTCCGTTGCGTCCTCAATGCATCTGGTTATCACATGAGCATGTGGTATCCTATGATCGCCTGGATTCCAAACATACAACCATCACATTCAGGAATAGACAAACCATCGATATAGAAGTATCATGCAGTTCTTTCGAAAACCAGCTGCACCGGACATCTTTTTTAAAAACGAAACTGATCCAGAGGATTGAGGAAACAAAGAGAAAGTCTTTCTATTTGTTCACCGATGCAAATGGGGGAAAAGCTTCAGAGATGATGTCAAAGTATAATCCGCGGTAGAGAAGAAAGGGTAGAGTATTTGATAAAGGTACCATGAATGTATATCTTAATGGTATGTCAAGTATTATACTTTCTATACGATCATACATATCAGAAGATATAATGAAAAATGCTTGCTCTAGCAAAAGGGATTATTGTACAAATACAGCCCTTCTCATTTGAGAAGGGCTCCAGAATTAATCTTCAAATAACTCATCCATTAAATCGTCAATTTCTTTTCTTAATTTTTCAGTGCCTTCTTTGGAAATGGTTATGTTATCACCATCGATAATCAGCATATCTCCTACTTTGGCTCCCTTAGGAAGAGAACTTTTAGGAAAATCCTTCATATCTCCACCATCGATTTCAACGACCGCAATCTTTCCTTCGAAGCGATCAATAATTCCTTGTACCATTTATTTCACCGTCTTTACAGTAATTTTCTGACCTGTAGAAGTAAAAATAATGTTACCTGATTTATCTGTACGATATATTTTAGCTTTCACCGAATTTAATCGGTTTACTACTGTAGAAGTAGGGTGCCCGTATCCATTTTTCCCTACACTGATTATTGCGTATTTCGGTTTTGTTTTCTTAATAAAAGCAGAGCTTGATGATGTTTTTGCGCCATGATGGCCAACTTTAAGCACATCCACACTAGGTACTAGCTTTTTAGCCAGCATATCTTTTTCAGACTTCTCTTCAGCGTCACCAGTAAACAAGAATGTCTTTTTGTCGTGTTTAAGTAAAAGAACAGCACTCCAGTTATTTAAATCAGACTTAGCATAGTCTTTAACAGGTGCAATGAATTTTAATGAAGTATTCTTTGCCTTCGTTGTAATTTCTACGCCAGTCGTCGCTTTTTTTATTGTAAGTTTCTTCTTCTTAACAGCTGTTAAAAAGTCTTTGTATGCTTGCGTAGTGTGAGAAACTTTAGGTGCATACACAGATTTTACATTAAGCGATTTAATTACATAAGCTAATCCACCCACATGATCAGCGTCTGGATGAGTTGAAACTACGGCATTAAGAGTTTTCACATTCTGTTTTTTTAGGTAGGCAACAATCTCGTCGCCCTTGCCTTTACCGCCACCATCGATTAAAACGTTTTCATTACCGGTTTGAATAAGGATGGAATCTCCTTGTCCAACGTTGATAAAGTGTACCTTCACATTTGATGCTGCCTCAGTTGTTTTGATCCCTGTAAAGAATGATAAAATAAGAACAGCTACTAGTAGAATATTAAGTTTTTTCATTTTTTCGCCTCCGAGTATTAATTTATCATGAGAAAGGAGGGAAATGGGGATTTTGAAATAATTTTTTTGGGAACAAACACTTCATTACATAATAAGAATAGGAATTGTAAGTATCGAAATTTAGCAACTTAACAAAAAAATAGTTAAATATTCCTAGGTATATATGATTGATTGTTTGGTGAATCCCCTTCCTTTCCTGAATAAATATAGAAACTAAGTTTGGGATTTTGTCACAGACCCTGGGGAAACCATTGAAGGTGTGGTCAATTCGACCATTCACCCTATTAAAACCTATAAATATATTTCAAATTCCATTTCGGATTCATATGAACGGATATGGTAAATGGTGATGCCTCTTCTCGGGCACACTGGGTTTCTTATGCGCTTGGAACAGTCGTCACATCAGTAGTAGGAACAAAAGGGGCAGGAGCCGTAACGAAGACAGGGGTAGCGACTACAAAAGCAGCTGCAGTTAAAGGTGTTTCGAAGGCAAAAGAATTAGCCTCTATCCCTAACCTATGCCATACAAACCTAAAAACCAACTGTTGTTGGCAGGGGAAGTACCTTATAATACGGTTAATAGTGCTGGGTTAAAGGAACAGCTAATTTCAATGGCGAAAGTGGAGTCAGAAATTAGTAGTAAGGGTATTGCTAATCAAGGTAGTAATTTAAAAAAGACTGTAGGCAAAAGATGTTCTATCTAAATTTTATAACAAAGTTGATTGGAGCGGAAGGTGCGAGACTCCTGCGGGAAAAGCGCGTCTAAGGGAGACCCCGCAGGAGCAAGTCGAGGGCGGACCGCCCGCGGAAAGCGAGTGCCCTACGTTCCAATCAACGTTCAAATTGTACAAGCCATAAAAAAACTGTAGACAAACTCGATTTTCATCGAGTTTGTCTACAGTCTGAAACCATGAAAATAATACATTTGCATGATTTTTTAATAAGAAATAAGGGGATTGGAGAAACTTTTCACGATCAAACAAAGGGGTATAAGTTTGTTAGTGATTCACTTCATAATATAATAGATAACCTCTTTATTCCAACTGTTATATTCAATGTTTCACAAAGTGTTCACAAAGGTTTTTTATACATAATGATAGTGGTTATAAGAGATTCCATTAATTTGCCGTTTTATTCATCTTCCCATTATATAAAAGGCCTGTAATAATGACCAAGTTAAATATAGAACATGGATAACATATTCATTTATTCAAATGTAGGCATATAACAATTTTGCAAAAATGTCGAGCTAACCCTAAAATAATAATATTGGAAAAAGATATATTAAATGAAGGATGGGTGTCGTAACAAGAGAATTAGAAGTAACAAATCAGTTAAACGTAAGAGGCTTTTTAGGAGTGACGTTATAAGATTTGAAAGGGAAGTATTCGGAACTCTTTGTGTAATGTATAGAGAGGAAAAGGTGTTCTCAGAAGAAGATATTAACTATCTGAAATCCGTGGCAGACATTTCTTAAAGGCAGTGAAGGAAATCATCTATCATTCCCTTTATGTTTAGGAGGATGTCTGAACTAAGCTAATTCCGCTAAATTTTCTTGGGACGATGACTTCTTTCTAAAAAGTAATAACATAACAAGTCTTCGGTTTTGTTCCGAAGGCGGGGATTGAAATAATTATGATGTTCTTCATATCCTTTATATAAAAAACAATACATCGTGAAGGGTTCATCGCGTTTGATTTCACTAACTTTAATATTCTCTTTGCGCAAATAGCGCCGTACCTCGGCAAGATCGTCCTGAACGACTTTTAATATATGCTCGACTAGTTCCGAATAGGGCCTTTTTAACTTAAACGGACTAATTTCGATGACCTTGAGATCCCGGTTTAAGACTGTAATAACCATAGGGAGGTAGATGGCTTTTTCAATCATATTTCGGTCATCTTCTGGAATGCGGGTCATCATGACCGCTCCTTTCTAAAAAAGCACGTTTTTAATATTAATATGTATACTTTGTTAAAACAAGAACACTTGTTCCTGTTTGTTTATCCTAATGTATTTTCAGTTTATATGCAAGAAGTTTTGATAAATGATGAAATTTTAGTTAACAAGATTATGTTTTCCTGAGATAGGGAAAGTATGAAGATATATGGATAATAATTCTTGCAATTTCAGGGGAAAGTGATATATCTAAAATAAACGGTTTTTAATAAGTTTATGCTGCTTTGATAGTAGCATGCCGAGGGAGATAATTATGGATTTGGATACTATACGTGAGTGGTTTACACTTGATAATATATCGGAGCTTATTCAGCAATATCGCTCATTCGGTCCAATTCCCGGAATCTTACTGCCGATGCTGGAAGCTTTTTTGCCCTTTTTACCCTTAGTGGTGTTCGTGCTTGCAAATGCAACGGCTTTCGGTCTTTGGTGGGGATTTTTATTTTCTTGGATTGGTGCAGTAGCGGGGTCTTTTTTGGTCTTTTTAGTTATTAGAAGATATGGTCAAATGAGGTTTTTTCGATTTTTGCAAAAACATAAGCAGGTGCAGAGGTTGATGGTTTGGGTGGAAAGCCATGGATTCGGTCCTTTGTTCATACTGCTCTGCTTCCCCTTTACACCGTCGGCCATCGTGAATATTGTGGCAGGACTTTCAAAGGTAAGTCCCTTGCAATATGGACTTGCAGTCATTGGAGGGAAAGCGGTGATGATTTTTACGATCAGCTTCGTAGGTTACGATTTGGTATCCTTAATACATAAGCCTGTACGTACGATCATTATCGGGATTGTCATCTTTATCCTATGGTATGTGGGAAAAAGACTGGAAGTCCGATTAAATAAAAGTATGAAGAGAGAAGAAGGACAATAAATTAGTATATAAATGTAGTAGGGGTTGAATCAGATGGAAAAAACAAACAAGAATTCTTTATCCGATTGGATAAAAGCAGCCATGATAGCTTTTGTTATTTACATCTTAATCCGTACATTTTTCTTTTCAAGCTATGATGTTGAAGGGGATTCGATGCAGCCGACCCTTGAAGACGGCAATAAACTTGTCGTGAATAAAATCAATTACCAGATTCAGGATATCGACCGTTTTGACATTGTAGTTTTTCATGCGAATTCACAGGAAGATTATGTAAAGCGAGTTATAGGGATTGCAGGTGACCGCATTCGTTATAAAGATGATTGGCTTTACGTAAATGGTAAGAAAGTGGATGAGCCTTATCTTGAGAAATACAAGGAAGGTTTCCCGGGACAGGATTTTACGGGCGATTTTACATTAAAAGAATTGACGGATATGACCACCGTCCCGGAGGGCAAGCTTTTTGTCATGGGTGACAATCGCCTTGAAAGTGCGGACAGCCGTCACTTTGGTTACATTCCAGTTGAAAATGTTGTCGGTAAAGTCGATGTTCGATATTGGCCGATCAAAGAATTCAATAATAAATTTACAGGTGAATGATTGCGGAAGCCCGAAAATTATCAGGGCTTTTTCTTTTTGGGGAAACACGAACGTACGATTGGTGTTTTTTAAAGGGAAACGGTAAAATAATAGAATGTAAATCTAATTGGAAACAGAAACCTAGTCAAAAGGACGAAGGTATTTCTGGTATGATGGATCTAGATATTATGTTGTATAAGGGGGAAAAAGAGATGTCACTCCGTTTTTTACTGGGAAGATCGGGTGCAGGGAAAACTTCGAATATATTGGGCGAAATCCGCACCAAATTGGCAGAAAATCCCGAAGGCAATCCAATTATCTACCTCGTTCCTGATCAGATGACGTTTCTATCTGAATATAAATTAATTAAAACACCAGGCCTTGCCGGAATGATCCGGACGCAGGTTTTCAGTTTTAGCAGGCTTGCTTGGCGTGTTCTTCAGGAAACTGGGGGTATGAGCCGGCTCCATTTGGACAGCGTTGGCGTTAATATGTTAATACGGAAAATCATGGAGGATAAAAAAGAAGAGTTAAAGATGTTTCGTCGATCTGCTGATAAGCAGGGATTTATTGCACAGATGGAGCTAATGCTGGCTGAGTTCAAGCAGTATTGCATCAAACCGGATGACATTCAAAACTATTTGACCGAAACATCACCCTCCGGCAGCGGCATTCAGGATAAACTGCATGACCTTGAATTGGTCTATCAGGCATTTGAGGATGAAATGGTTGGCAAATACTTAGATTCCGAAGACTATTTCACTTTGCTTATCGAGAAAATGTCTGAGTCTTCATATATAAGGAATGCGGATATTTATATCGATGGTTTTTATAGCTTGACGCCACAGGAATTGTTGATTGTGGAGGAAATGATGAAGCTGTGCAGGAGCGTAACGGTCTCGCTGACGTTAGATCAGCCCTACAGACAATATGCTCCGGATGATTTGCAATTGTTCAGGCAAACGGGAAATCTGTACCATAACCTTTATCAGGCTGGATTGAGGAACGGTATACCCATTTCAGAAGATCGAGTTTTAAAAGGGACGGAAAGGTTTGGAAAGAGTGCGGGGCTGAATCATCTGGAAACTAACTTTGACATTCGTCCTGCACGGACGTTTGGGCAGTCACCTGATGTAACGATTGCCCAGGCAGTTAACCGCAGAGCTGAGATTGAAGGAGTTGCCCGGGACATCTTGACGCTCGTCAGACAGAAACAGCACCGTTTCCGTGATATTGCGATTTTAGTCCGTAATGGAGAGGCATACGCAGATATTTTACAAACCGTTTTTCGGGATTATCAAATCCCCTTGTTCGTCGATTCCAAACGGACCATGCTGAATCATCCTCTGATCGAACTGATTCGTTCCACTTTGGAGATCATCAATGGATATTGGCGTTATGAGCCGGTATTTCGTGCAATCAAGACGGAGCTCCTATTTCCGCTGCAAAAAAATAACGAAAGGATGCGCGAACAGGTTGATAAGCTAGAAAACTATGTGCTGGCCCGTGGAATTAAAGGAAGCAGGTGGACGTCCAAAGATCGTTGGACCTACCGGCGTTTCCGCGGACTGGAACTGGAGGACCGGAACCAGACGGATAAGGAAATGAAGCTTGAGCAAGAGCTGAATGAGATGAAGCAATTATTTACCGAACCCATCTTAAAGCTATCAAAACGTGTTAAAAAGGCTGCTAATGGCAGGGAATTGTGTGAGGCCCTTTATCTATATCTTGAGGAATTGCATGTACCTGAAAAATTGGAAAAACTGAAACAGGAGGCAGAAGAAGCGGGTGATTTGGTATCGGCTAGAGAGCATGAGCAAACGTGGAATGCGGTTGTCGACTTACTAGACCAATTCGTTGAACTGCTGAGCGGGGAAGAGCTTTCAATGAAACAGTTTGCGGTAATCATTGAAGCTGGTCTGGAGTCCCTTGAATTTTCTTTGGTACCGCCGGCAATTGACCAAGTCCTAGTCGCTAATCTCGATTTATCGCGCCTGGATGATGTGAAGACAGCTTTTGTCATCGGCTTGAATGAAGGGGTTTTGCCAGGTAAGGCTTTATCTGACGGAATATTTTCAGATAGTGATCGTGAGGTGCTGCTGTCTGGTGGACTTGATGTTGCTCCAAGTTCAAAGGTGCGCCTCCTTGATGAGGAGTTTACTGCGTATAAAGCTTTTACTACACCTGCTGAGGCACTTTATTTATCATATCCGCTTGCCGATGAGGAAGGAAAGGCACTTTTACCCTCATCCTATTTGAAAAGGGTAAGGGACGTATTGCCTAACGTTTCCGATGTGTATTATATGAACGATCCATCCGATTTATCTGCTGAGGAACAGGTGAAATATGCGGCGAATTATGATGTGGCACTATCGTACCTGGCTGCCCAATTGCAGCTGAAAAAAAGGAACTATCCAATCCATTCACTTTGGTGGGATGTTTATAATTCCATTTTGGAGGATGAAAAGGCCGGTCCTTCAGCAACCAAGGTTTTATCGAGCCTTTTTTATCAAAATGGAACAAAGAAATTATCAGAGGAAACAAGCAAGCAATTATATGGTGAGAGCATTCTTACGAGTGTATCCCGCATGGAAATGTTCAATAGCTGTCCGTTTTCCCATTATGCCGCTCATGGCTTGAAATTGAGGGAAAGGCAAATTTTCCGTTTGGATGCACCGGATATTGGTGAGATGTTCCACGGAGCGTTGAAAATGATTTCGGATTACTTAAAGGAACATGAGATTCCTTGGTCTGCATTGACGAAGGAACAATGCTTGGAGTTGGCAAGAATTGCTGTGGAGAAACTTGCTCCTAAACTTCAAAATCAGATTTTGTTAAGTACGAACCGCCATCACTATTTACGCAGGAAACTGGAACACGTGATTGGACGGGCCTCAATCGTATTAAGTGAACATGCAAAGGTGAGCGGCTTTGCTCCAATTGGGTTAGAACTCGGATTCGGAAAAAATGGAGAGCTGCCGCCACTTTCTTTCACATTGAAAAACGGTACGAAGATGGAATTGATCGGGCGGATCGACCGTGTGGATAAAGCGGAAGAAGGTGAGGGTGTCTATTTGCGTGTGCTCGATTATAAGTCGAGTGAAAAGGAACTGAACATGAGTGAAGTATATTATGGACTTGCGCTGCAAATGTTGACATACCTTGATATCGTCGTCACCCATTCGAAGTCGCTAATAGGAAAGGAAGCTATTCCAGCCGGCGTTTTGTATTTTCATGTGCATAATCCTGTTGTCAAATCAAAGGGAATGCTCAGTTTGGATAAAATTGAAGAAGAAATTTATAAAAGTTTTAAAATGAATGGACTTGTACTGGATCATTCAAATGTCATTCAGATGATGGATACTTCGCTTGATATTGAAAATTCAGGTAAGTCGGTTATCATTCCAGCTGGATTTAAAAAGGATGGTTCGCTCCTCGCGGCTTCCAAAGTAGCCAGCAGGGAAGAGTTTTCGCTTCTGAATCATCATGTGCGCCGCGTTTATCAGGAGGCTGGTGATCGAATGGTCGATGGTGATGTGGATATAACGCCATATAAATTGAAGGAAAAAACGCCGTGCACCTTCTGTTCCTTTAAATCGGTATGTCAATTCGACCAGTCACTGGAGGAGAATCAATTTAGAAATTTAGCACAGAAGAAACAAAATGATGTTCTTGAGCTATTAAGAGGGGAGGGGGAGAGCGATGAGTAAAACGAAAATCCCTGCTCTGCCAGGAGACGTGACCTGGACGGAAGATCAGTGGAAGGCGATATGGGCTAAAGATCAGGACATTCTGGTTGCGGCGGCTGCAGGTTCAGGGAAAACAGCGGTGCTGGTCAATCGGATCATCCAAAAAGTCATTTCAGAAGAAGATCCAATCGATGTTGATGAACTGCTCGTCGTTACATTTACAAATGCTTCGGCTGCCGAGATGCGCCATAGGGTAAGCGAGGCATTAGAAAAAGCGATTAATGAAAATCCGCATTCACAGCATCTGCGTAAGCAGCTGAGCTTGATTAATCGAGCTTCAATTTCCACACTTCATTCCTTTTGTTTAGAGGTGATCCGGAAGTATTATTACCTGACGGAAATCGACCCGGGCTTCCGGATTGCAGATTCTACAGAAATTCAGCTACTTCGTGATGAAGTGATGGAAGAACTTTTCGAGGAACAGTATGGCCTAAGTGATAATGATGAGTTCTTTAATTTGGTTGATGCTTTTACAAGCGATCGAAATGATGATGCACTTCAGAATATAGTTCGATCGCTGTATGATTTCTCGCAATCGAATCCTGATCCGGACAGATGGCTCAATGGTGCAGCTAACATGTATGAGTTGGCTGATGATGATGGGATTGATGATCTTTCGTTTATCGATTCATTGAAATTCGATATTGGTTTACAACTGGACACTGCCAGGGATTTATTGGAACGGTCGCTTGCGTTGACAAAAGTCCCTGGGGGGCCGGCACCAAGGGCTGAGAACTATTTAGCCGATTTGGCCCTGGTTGCTAAACTTTCGGAAGTGAAAGACCAATCCTGGAATTCTCTTTATGAAGAAATCCAAAATGTGAAATTTGGAACGGCAAAACGGCTTACTGGTGAAGATTTTATCAAGGAAGTATCTGATGAGGCTACCAAGTATCGCGATAAGGCGAAGAAGATCATCAAATCGTTACAGGAAGAGTTATTTTCCCGAAAACCGGAAAGCTATCTGCGCGATATAAGGGAGCTCAAGGGTTATGTCGATACACTTGTAATGCTTGTTAAACAGTTTGACGATAGATTCTTCGCTGCAAAAGCAGAAAAGAACTTAGTTGACTTTGCTGATTTGGAACATTATTGTCTTCGGATTTTGACAGGGGAGATTGTGGATGGTGAACGAAAACCTTCAGCGGCGGCCATCGAATACAGGAATCAGTTCAAAGAGGTTCTCGTAGATGAGTATCAGGATACGAACCTTGTTCAGGAATCCATTTTAAAACTGGTGACGGCTGACGGAGAATATAATGGGAATCTGTTTATGGTAGGTGATGTCAAGCAGTCCATTTACCGGTTCAGGCTTGCGGAACCGAATCTCTTCCTTGGAAAGTACACACGTTTTACCCATGATGGTGTTGAATCTGGACTTAAAATAGATTTAAACCGCAATTTCAGGAGCCGAAAGGAAGTTCTCGATGGGACGAACTTCTTGTTTCAACAGTTGATGGGCATTACAGTCGGTGAGATTGATTATGATGAAGATGCCCAATTGAAAAAAGGTGCCCCATATCCCGAAGACGATCCCAATCCAATTGAACTCCATTTAATTGATGGAACAGCCGATTCGGAAGCTCATGCGGAAACGGAAGGATTGGATGGCGGGTTTGAGGCTGAGGAACTTGAAAAAGCGCAGCTTGAAGCAAGGCAAATGGCTAAGCTCATTAAAAAGGCTATAGGCGAAAAGCATCGGATATATGATACGAAAACAAAAAAGTACAGATCCGCCACATATCGTGATATGGTCATTCTTCTTCGTTCGATGCCATGGGCACCGCAAATCATGGAGGAATTTAAAAAGCAGGGGATTCCAGTCTATGCCAATTTGTCGACAGGGTATTTTGAAGCGACCGAAGTGGCCATCATGATTTCCTTATTGAAGGTGATTGATAATCCGCAGCAGGATATCCCATTGGCTTCCGTTCTCCGTTCACCTATCGTCGGGTTGGATGAAGAAGAAATGTCACAGGTGCGTTTATTCCATACAGGGAGCTACTACGAAGCATTAGCTGATTTTTACAGAAAGAGTGACCCGGAAGAACATCCCGGGCTTTATGAAAAAGCCTCAACTTTTTATAAAAAGCTAGTAAAGTGGAGGAAGCTTGCCAGGCAGGAAGCATTATCAGATTTGATCTGGCTTCTATATCGCGAAACGCAGTTTTATGATTTTGCAGGAGGGATGCCGGGGGGGAAACAGCGTCAGGCCAATTTAAGAGCGTTGTATGACAGGGCAAGGCAATATGAAGCAAGTTCTTTCCGCGGTCTGTTCCGTTTCTTGCGTTTCATAGAAAGGATGCAAGAACGTGGAGATGATTTAGGGGCAGCCCGGGCTTTAGGGGAACAGGAAGATGTAGTCCGCCTGATGACGATTCACTCGTCAAAGGGTCTTGAGTTCCCGATTGTTTTTCTTGCCGGTCTTTCCAAGCAATTCAATATGATGGATATACGCAAGCCGTATTTACTGGATAAGGATTATGGCTTTGCGGCTAAGTATGTGAATTCCGAATTACGGATAACTTATCCATCCCTCCCTCAATTGGCTTTTAAGAAAAAAAAGCAGCTTGAATTAATTGCCGAGGAGATGCGGGTCCTCTACGTGGCGCTAACTAGAGCTAAGGAAAAGCTTTATTTAATTGCCAGCATCAATGATGCAGAAAAAACGCAGCAGAACTGGGCAAGTAATGCGGCACATGGAGAGTGGCTTTTAAAGGACTATGTACGGGCAGGTGCAAAAAGCTATCTTGATTGGATTGGTCCATCCCTTGTCCGTCATCGGCATTCCCTTGGTGCTGCTTGTCTTGGCTTGGAAATGGAGTCGCATCCATCGACTTGGTCCATTTCCGTCATTCCGAGTGAAGAGCTTGCTGTTCTGGACGAGGAAGAGGCACTGGTACAGGAGCAAATACTCGATCATGTCCAAAAATCAGAGAAGGTCGGTATGGTTTCCGAGTTTTATGATGATATCAAGGAACAGCTCGAATGGAAGTACCCTGAGCATGAGGCGACGGTGTATCGTTCCAAACAATCCGTTTCTGAACTAAAACGTCAATATGAACTGAAGGACGAGCAAAGCTCCACGGAGTTGTTACGTAAATTTAAGCGTCCTATCACGAAGCGGCCCACTTTCATGCAAGAAAAGTCACTGACACCAGCTGAAAGGGGGACGATTACACATTTAGTCATGCAGCATATTGATCTATCTAAAGAGATTACCATACAATCGATTCAGGAACTGATGGTAGACTTGATTCAACGAGAGTTGTTGACGGAGGAACAGAAAGAAGCTGTGGATCCGGAAACGATTGTCGATTTCTTTGACAGTGAAATCGGCCAAAGAATGCAGAAGGCCTTGAGTATTCGCCGTGAAGTGCCATTTATGATGTCGGTGCCTGCAAAAGAGGCTTACAGCGATTGGACAACTGGCGAAGAGGAGATCCTTATCCAAGGTGTGATTGATTGTATCTTTGAGGATGAACAAGGTCTTGTGCTACTCGATTATAAAACGGATACAATCACCGGCCGTTTTGCTAGCGGGTATGAAGGGGCAAAAGAGATCCTTGCCGATCGATACCGGATGCAGCTTCAGCTATATACGAGGGCTGTTGAAGGGATATTGAATAAGAAAGTAACCAGCCGTTACTTGTTTTTCTTTGACGGATCGCATTTATTGGAAGTATAAGAGAGAAAGAGTGTCCCCTTGATGAGGGACACTCTTTTTCCGTTAAATAAACAGAATAGTTTGAAAAAATATAAAAAGTTACTATATACTAGGAGAGAAAAAATACCTTTTAAAGGAGTAGAGTAGAGTATGGCGAGTGAGATCAAGAGCAAGGGATACTTTGGTGAGTTCGGTGGAAGCTTTGTACCGGTTGAACTACAGGAAGTAATGGATATTTTAGAAACGGAATTCTTGAAATATAAGGATGACCCGGAATTCATTGAGGAGTTTCAATACTATCTGAAAGAATATGTCGGACGCGAAAACCCGTTGACTCATGCACAGAATTTAACGAAAAAGATTGGAGGGGCAAAAATATATTTGAAGCGTGAGGATCTGAATCATACAGGTGCTCACAAAATTAATAATGCGATCGGACAGATCCTGCTCGCTAAACGGATGGGTGCTAACCGCATCATCGCAGAAACTGGCGCTGGACAGCATGGTGTAGCGACTGCGACAGCATGTGCGATGTTTGGCTTAGAGTGTGTAATCTATATGGGTAAGCTGGATACGGAGAGGCAGGCATTGAATGTCTTTCGGATGGAATTGTTGGGAGCAAAAGTTATAGCGGTCGAAAAGGGACAGGGGCGATTAAAGGATGCCGTTGATGAGGCATTAAATGATTTGGTGCAAAACTATGAAAATACTTTTTACTTGCTTGGTTCAGCAGTAGGCCCGCATCCCTATCCAACGATCGTTAAGCATTTTCAAGCAATCATAAGTGAAGAATCAAAACGCCAGATCGTTGAAAAGGAAGGAAAGCTCCCAACTGCCATCATTGCTTGCGCAGGAGGGGGAAGCAATGCGATTGGAGCTTTTGCACATTATATCAAAGAAGAAAATGTCCGTTTAATTGGTGTAGAACCAATTGAAGCCCCAAGTATTTCGCAAGGTGTCCCGGCAGTATTGCACGGATTCAAAAGTTTGACGTTAGTGGATGAGCATGGGCAGCCAAAACCGACATTTTCCATAGCAGCCGGCTTGGATTACCCAAGTGTTGGACCCGAGCATAGTTTTTTGAAAGAAAGCGGACGGGCGGAGTATGTGACGGTAAAAGGGGAAGAAGCTCTTGAGGCTTTTCAGGTGTTATCCAAAACAGAGGGGATCATCCCAGCTCTTGAAAGCTCGCATGCTCTAGCTTACGCCATGAAGTTAGCAAAAGAGTTAACAAGAGATGACATCCTGATTGTTAATTTGTCAGGACGGGGTGATAAAGATGTGGAGCAAGTATTTAACATGATAGTAAAATAGGCCAAACTTAAAAGCCTCCCGGATATAGGAGGCTTTTTCTTTGACTAATTATTCCCTGCAATGGGTTGGTCAACCCCATTGACATCAAGGACATTGCTTCCATTCAGCCCATTGGCCGTAAAGACGATTGCACCTGTGTTAGATGAACCAGACCCGGTGACAGTTTTGTTGGAAGATTTCGGCGAAATGACGGCTGCATCCCCGAATAACAGGTTTCCTTCCGCGACGTTGAATATTTGGACTGGACCGACAATAGCTGGCATATGAATTCCCTCCTTTTAAAATTTAAGCGGTGGTGGTTGAACCCTCAATTAGTTTCTCTTCGGTTTTTTTAGAAATCTCCCGAATGTGTTTCACTCTGGATTCCATACGTATATGACCGACATTCCCCACACCGACAACAGATGAAGTTGATACCCCGATTATGTCGACGTTGCCAACACGAATAAAGGGATTCGGATTTGAAAATCTTGATATGACGGGTTCATTCAATCTAGGGATATAAATTGGTTTCTTAAAAATGTCATAGTCTTCGAAGTAAACATCCACTGAATCGAAAGTTTCGCTTTTCTTCTGGATTGCCAAGGCAAATGATTTTCCGTCAATATAAGAACAGTCTCCAATCTGCATGGTGGAGCTAAAAAGAATTGTCTTGGTAGATATAGACTTTACTTTTGACATTCTTGAAAACATCTCTTTTATCCTTTTGGAGCAAATGGGACGACTGGTCCGATGATAAGGGATTCTGGAGGTGTATCGAATGCGGAAGATAGTTGAACCGTTTGCACATCCCCTATTAGAAATAAAGCAGAGCTTGCTACACCGATAACTTTAATTTCACCTACGCAAAGCTGGTGATTGATTACATTAAACTCCATTTGGATTTCCTCCTGTCTCGGCTTGTGAATGGGTAATGAATTGAAATAATGCAGCTTGAATATCGGATTTTACCTTTTCCTTGATTTTTTCCTTGATATTATCCCGTTGCTCCGGTGCACGTTCCGCATAATTAAGATTATCGAAATACATATTGATTCGTTGATGAAGCTGGCGTTCGACGTCCTGCTTAATGAAGTCATGATAAGAGGGTTCCAATGATACTTTTACCTGGGTTTCCACATCGTGGATCATATTTTCCAAGTCTGAAAGTATATCGTTGTGAATTTCCTGGACAACGATTTCTCTGCCTGGAAATAGGTTCGGAGCAGGTGGAACGGGTTGGTTGTTGACGGCAAATTCATCAATGTTGTTTAGATCATTGGGGTTTAAACCGATATTCAACGTTCCATCTAAAGATTCGACTTTTAGCTGATCGAATTTATATTCAATTTTATCTACATGGATTGGCGGTTTGTTTTTCAGTTCGGCAAGTTCATCTGTCAGGCGTTTGAGTTCGTGTTCAAGTTTCATGATCCGTTTATCCTGGGCTTCAAGAAAACACTGCATTTGTATGGAGTACGAATATAGATCCTGATTCACGATTCAACACCTCGCCTTCACAATAAGATAAATTCATTTATGACAGTATATGAAAAAGCTGGATGTAGGTGAATGCCTATGAATTAGGCCGATTAAATGGGACGAAACTGGTTACTGGGGTTACATCAGCTGCAACTCCGGGAGCAGGCTCAGTGAATCCACCGGTATTGGCTAATGTGGAATATGGTTTAATCACCCCGGCACTTCCTATTTGAAAAACGGATGAATTGGCGATGCTTTGAATTTTTATCATATTGATTTGTATGGTCTGTTGAATATTGAAGATCATGCTGACTCCTTTCTTAAAAACATTAGAGATTTAAGACCAGTGGCTGATCAATACCATCTGTATCATTTGTATTTGTGGTGCTATAGGCATTATATAGTGATATGGATTCACCTGTATTAAACGAGCCAGCACCCGAAAAAGTTTTCGCAACGGAATATGGACTAATTTTAAAGACGTCACCAATATGGACAATTCCACTGTTACTGGCATTGATGACTTGAACGATTCCTACGATGGCCGGCAAGAAAATCACCCTTTTTTATTCTGGTTTTACCCTTAAATCTTAGGCAATGAGCCTACACTGAAGGGAGTATCAATGTATTGTATGTAAACTCAAGATTGATGTGATTCATCTGCCTATCAATTTATTGTTGTATAACAGGTGAGGATGTCATTGAATGAACGGGAACAGATATGGTAAAATATTTATTAATTCAGAATTTTTAAATAAAATGAGGGGTGAGGAAATGAACGTACCATTAGTATTATCGCATTTCTTAGATCGAGCAGCCTTACTATATGGCGATAAGAAAGCCATTATTGGAGATGACAAGGTTTTATCCTACTTAGAGTTGAACGGCCGTGTAAACCAGCTTTCAAATGGTTTAAGGGATCTTGGAGTCAAAAAAGGTGATAGGGTGGCATATTTGGCACCTAACTCAATTGAAATGCTTGAAGGCTTTTATGGAGTATTTCAACTTGGGGCCGTAATCGTTCCATTGAATATCCGCTTGAAGCCTGCCGATTATTTATTCATTTTGAACCATAGTGAATCCAAGGTTCTTTTCGTAGATCAGGAATTGTATCAACTAATTTATCCTGTCAAGGATGAACTTGAATCGGTGGAACACATAATTGTACATTATAAAGGTGAAGAGATAAATGAAATCGATTACAACTATTGGCTGGAAAGTTATGATAACAGGAGTTTTAATCGGGAGACAGTGGATGAAAATGATGTTTCGAGCCTTCTTTATACAAGCGGGACCACAGGAAATCCCAAAGGGGTGATGCTGACCCACCGCAACAATTACTTGCATGCCCTAGGTGCGATGCATCACTTCAGAGTCAATGACCGCGATACATATTTGCATGTACTGCCGATGTTCCACGTAAATGGTTGGGGTGCCCCATTTTATTATACGGCAAATGGTGCCACTCAAGTTTGTTTGAGGAAAACCACACCCGAAACAATATTTGATGCACTTGAGAAGCATAAGGTTTCCATTATGCATATGGCACCAACGGTTCTGAATTCTTTGTTTCAATATTATGAGCGGAATGTTCCGGTGATTGAGCAAGATATCCGAATTGTTGTTGCGGGTTCCGCTCCGCCCCCTGCATTCGTTACAAGGGTAGAAAAAGAGTTAGGCTGGGAATTCATTCAAATTTATGGAATGACTGAATCAACACCGGTAACTTTGATATCGCTGATTCGTTCTGAATTCGATGATCTTTCGGAAAAGGAAAAATATAGAATGAAGGCGAAAGCCGGATATCCCATCATAGGCAGTGAGGTAAGGGTTGTACATGAAAATGGTGAGGAAGTAGTCCATGATGGTGTGGACATCGGGGAGCTCATCGTCCGCAGTCATGGTGTGATGTTAGGTTATTGGAAAAATGAAGAAGCGACCAACCAGACACTGAGAAATGGATGGCTGCATACTGGGGATATGGCAACAATCGATGAAAATGGAAATGTTGATATCGTTGACCGCAAAAAGGATATAATCATAAGTGGCGGAGAAAATATCTCTTCCATAGAAGTGGAAGGAATACTCTATGAACATCCGGACATTCTTGAAGCGGCAGTCATTGCCGTTCCGCATGAAAAGTGGGGAGAGACGCCGCATGCCTTCATTGTGCTAAAAATGGGTGTGGAATTAACAGAGGATGATATAAAGACCTTCACACGAGAAAAAATGGCCCATTTTAAATCAGTCAACAGTGTGTCGTTCGTCGATGAGCTTCCAAAAACGGCATCGGGAAAAATACAAAAAATCCATCTACGTAACGATTACTGGGAATCTAAGGGGAAAACAGGCAGATTCGTCAATTGAGCCCGCTAACGCTGATCAGAAGTGATCAGCGTTTTTTCGGTTTGGCCATTCAATCTGGTGTGATATGGATCCTGACGGGAAATGAAGGTGGGGGTTCCCTTTGACCTTTGACCATGATGAATGTCCCCTTTCGTAATCACAGCCACAGGAACTCATGCCATTGTTTGATAAAGGCCATCATAATCAGATTCATTCATTTTGACTTTTTAAGATAATGAATGGAATTAGTTTCGATAAATAAAACTTCCTGTTTAACGATAAAATGTTACTATTATAAAATATTTCAAATTATTATAACTTTTCTTTTTTCATCATGTTTACTTTTAGAGTTTTTGGATTGTGGGGGGGAACATTGAAACGTATTCATTATAGCTGGGTGATTCTAATCATTACATTTTTCTCGATTATTGTAGCCGGAATCGTTAGATCATCATCAGGAGTATTCATCGTACCATTTGAAAATGAGTTCGGGTGGGACCGGTCCGTCATTTCTTTAGCCTTCGCTATAAGTCTTTTTCTTTATGGTTTATCGGGTCCGTTCATGGCTGCTCTAATTGAAGTGCTTGGATTAAAGAAAATGATGGTGTTGGCCATGTCAACTTTATTGGCAGGGATTTTCCTCACTTTTTTCATGGAGCATGAGTGGCAGCTCATTCTAATTTGGGGGATTATCATTGGCTCGGGGTCTGGAGTGTTTTTAACGGTATTGAGCCCATATGTGGCAAATCGTTGGTTCGAAAGGAGGCGGGGGCTGGCGGTCGGGATACTAACAGCAAGTACGGCCACAGGTCAGCTCATTTTACTTCCGGTTTTAGCAATCATCATTGAAGATTACTCTTTTAGATGGGCAATTGGTTTAATTTTGGTCCTTTGCTTAATCATGCTGGCAATCATCCTTTTATTCATGAAAAACGATCCGAAGGAAGCTGGCATTCTTCCATATGGATTAGTAGAAGAAATCCAAGAGGCTGCCCCAGTCCAAAAGAAGAACCCCATCGGTATGGCTTTTCAATCGTTAATTGAAGCAGTGAGAGTAAAGGAATTCTGGTTATTGGCAGGAAGCTTTTTTATATGTGGACTTTCAACGAGCGGTTTGATCGGCACACATTTCATTTCTTACTGCATTAGTTTTGGAATACCCGTTGTTACGGCAGCGTCACTGTTATCTTTCATGGGGATCTTTGATTTGATTGGTACGACTGTATCCGGGTGGTTATCAGATCGTTTTGATAACCGTTGGTTGTTGTTTTGGTATTACGGTCTAAGAGGTGCTTCCCTCGTATTGCTTCCTTATGCGCTAAATGAAGGCTCAATAGCGCTATTGATCATCTTCTCCGTTTTTTACGGCTTGGATTGGATAGCTACAGTGCCTCCGACCATAAGCATTTCAAGGCAAGTCTTTGGATTGGAGAAAAGCGGGATTGTATACGGTTGGATATTCGCGGCGCATCAGGCGGGTGCAGCAGTGGCGGCATATGGCGGGGGGCTTCTCTTCAAAATATTCAACTCCTATACATGGGCATTCTTCCTTGCAGGAATCTTTTGCTTATTGGGTAGCTTGTTTGTCATACTAATAAAAAAGCAAAAATCGGCCACAGTGGTTAAAGATGAAGCAATGAGGTTATAGAAGTGGTGTTAAATCTGTTATGGATGAAAGAGGTGAATCTATGAAGGGCACGTTTGTACCCATACAGGAAAGTAAACGGATTGTAAGCATCGATATTTTACGTGGGTTAGCCATTTTAGGTATTTTTTTAGTGAATATGCCTTCTTTTCACTCCCCGCTCTTATACATAGATGGTGCTGAACGATGGTCTGGAGGATGGGACGGGATATTGTACAGACTCAGTGATGTGGCCGCACAAGCCAGCTTTTATCCTTTATTTGCGTTTCTGTTCGGTTTCGGGGCTGTCATACTGGCTATTAGGAGTGAAGAAAAGGGCATTTCATTTCCTTTACTATTTACGAAAAGGCTAGGTTTCCTACTGGCACTTGGGTGCATTCATGCCTTCTTCATCTGGCATGGGGACATCCTTATTAATTATGCTGTATTTGGGTTTGCATTTTTGTTTTTTTATAAGATGAAGGGCAGGAATTTAATTCTGCTAGGCTCGGTTTGTTATGTTCTGCCTTTTGCTATATTGGGTTCACTATTTCTTATAATGGGTATATTTGATAGGGAAGGAATGGAAATGACGACTGATTCGGCGATGATGAAACAGTCTATGGAAGTTTATCAATCTGGTACATTTACGGAAATAATGAGTCAAAGGGCACTAGATTGGTATATGGTGAATAACCCATTCAATGCTATTATCCTCTTTTTATCGATTTTTCCGTTTTTTTTAATTGGAGCAGGCGTTGCAAAGCAAGGCTTTCTCCAAAATATTAATCAATATAAACGACAGTTGAAAGCGATATTGATCGTAAGCTTGCTGTTGGGTTTGTCGATTAAGATCCTGCCATATGTGACGGTATACCATTTTGGTACGATATTCGTTCAGGATTATTTTGGCGGACCGCTACTGACGATGTTTTATATCACTGCCATCACGCTTCTGGCTGAAAAAACTGGGGCTTATCGCCTGTTCCGCCCCCTTTCGTATATCGGAAGGATGTCGATGAGTAATTACTTATTCCAATCGATCGTATGTACCTCCATTTTTTATTCATATGGTCTTGGTTTATATGGATCAGTCTCGTACACAACAGGATTTGTCTTCCTTATAGCCCTGTTTTGCCTGCAAATGCTGCTTTCCTCATTGTGGATGGGTCTGTATAAATACGGACCGGTTGAATATTTATGGCGTTTTGCTACATATGGTAAAAAACCGGTTATGCGTCGCTGAGGACTAAATGAGAAGAGATGTAATTGATGTTCATTAAATTGTTGATTTTACCTATTCAGGTGAACCCTTAGTTTTGTTTTTTTGTAAAAGCCTATGATATGATGAAATGGATATTGAAAGAGGGGGCAAAAAAATGACTCATATACACATAACAGCTTGGGTTATCGGAATCATTCTTTTCTTTGTAACATATTCGATGCTTAAAAGCGGAAATCCGAAAGCAAAAATGTTACATATGATTACGCGTTTATTTTATATTTTGATTTTCCTTACTGGCGGAATGCTGATTACGGATTTTGGTGCTTACGCAGTAAAAATGATTGTCGGAATCATCGTGATTGCGGCGATGGAAATGGTGTTGGTCCGTACGAAAAAAGGGAAAAGTACAGGTGCCATGTGGATACTGTTCATCGTTGCGTTTATATTCGTCCTTTATTTAGGGCTCTCCCTACCACAAGGAATGGACTATTTTTAATACAGAATTGAAAAACGGGTGAATGAGGAAACCTCATTTACCCGTTTTTTTTAGCCACTATTGTGAATTCACTTTCTCAATGACGATCCTTTTTCCAGTGTTAAGTGTGAATTCAAAACGATCGTGATCCTTTTTACCATAAGAAAAATGGTGCTGAACGAGACATATTTGGCTCTCGTTATCAAAGGTGAAGAAATTCACGCCGGACTGGTTAGGGACTGCCCTTAAAAAAGTGAGTTGATTATAGCTATATATACAATCATAAATCGAAAAATCAAGTGAATTCAAGGTCGTTACAAATTGGAAAAAGGAATCGTCGTTCAATTCTTCCAATAATCTTTCAAAAGAGTAGAGCAGTTTTTTGCGAATCCGAATGGGCTCATTTTCCCTTAAGAAGGTGATTTCCCGGTGAAGCAGGATTTTCCCCTCTTCTTCTACCACTCCTTGCTGCCAACGCCCGCCTCTGTACACTTCGATGATACTGTCAATGTGGTCTTCAATGGAACAAGCCTCATCGGTTTCATCATCAAAAAAAATCCATTGTTGATTGATATTTTCCACTGTTCCTTCGGTAAAGGCTCTTGTTTGCCTGTTCATTAACTTTGTTCGTTGTTGCTGACTCATACATATACCTCCAATAGTGGAATCCTCACCTACTTTTTAGTCAAAATCCAATGAAAATATAACTGTATATTTTAAAATATTATGGACAAATAACCAACTTTCCGACTTCGCATAGGCTATGTTTAAACAGTGGATGCTTTGCTCAACAATTCATTATCTACATGAACGTTGAGGGTAGGGGAGTCCCACGGAATCATGCTAATAAATACTTAAGATTTCTTTGCAATTGGTGTTCAAATTCAGAAATATAGGGACGGTAAATCTCTTTTTACAGAAGCAATATTTTTTATATTGACCGGATAGAAAGGATGAAGTGTGATGTGTGGGATTACAGGCTGGGTGCATTTTCAAAAAGATTTACGGACAGAAACAAAAACACTTGAAACCATGACAAAAACGTTGGCAAAGCGGGGGCCAGACGAAGAAAATGTTTGGAGCGAAGCCCATGTTGCCTTTGGTCATAAACGGTTGACGGTTGTCGATGCGGAAGGCGGAAAACAGCCGATGACGAAATATCACGAAAACGGCAGGTATACGCTTTGTTATAACGGAGAGCTATATAACACCGAAGATATTCGAAAACAGCTATTATTAAAAGGATATTCCTTTAAAGGTCATTCTGATACAGAAGTTTTACTAACTTCATATATAGAATGGAAAGAAAATTGTGTCGACTTGTTTAATGGGATTTTTGCGTTTGCGATTTGGGATGAAATAGAACAGAAATTATTCATTGGAAGAGATCGGATGGGCGTAAAGCCATTCTTTTATGCGGAAAGAGACGGTGGATTCATTTTTGGTTCGGAATTAAAAGCAATCCTTGCACATCCTGACGTCAAAACGGAGATTGACCGAGAAGGCTTATCTGAAGTGTTTGGCGTTGGTCCTTCCCGAAAGCCAGGATCAGGTGTGTTTCATAATATCCAGGAGTTAAGGCCTGCTCATGCGCTTACCTTATCTAGAAAAGGGCTCCGAATTTGGAGGTATTGGAATGTGCAAAGTGAAGAACACCGAGATACCATCGATGAGACGGCTGATAAGGTCCGCTTTCTTGTTGAAGATGCAGTGACTCGACAACTTGTATCTGATGTTCCACTATGTACCTTCTTGTCAGGAGGACTGGACTCAAGCGCCATTACTGCTATTGCTGCAAATGCCTATCAAAATGAAGGTAAAGGTCCGCTTCATACGTATTCCATTGATTATGAAGATAATGAACGATATTTTAAGGCTAATGACTTCCAGCCTAACTCTGATGGGCACTGGATTAAAAAGATGTCGGATACCTTTAATACGGTGCACCATTCATCGATTATTACTCAAGAACAGCTAACAGATTATCTAACCGAAGCGGTTCATGTACGTGACCTCCCCGGCATGGCAGATGTAGATTCTTCTTTGCTTTGGTTTTGTAAGGAAATTAAGCAGGATTTTGTCGTGGGCTTATCTGGGGAGTGCGCGGACGAAATTTTCGGTGGCTATCCATGGTTTCATCGTGAAAATGATTTGAATCGTGCTGGGTTTCCATGGATGAGATCGACCGATGAACGGGAATCTTTATTGAAAGCGGGATGGCGTGAGAAATTAAAGTTGGAAGAATATGCGCAAGAAGCCTATTTAGCAACTGTTGCCGAAACACCCAGATTGGAAGGAGAAAGTGGTGAAGCGGCAAAGCGCAGGGAGCTTTTCTATGTAAATTTATTATGGTTTATGACGACACTTCTTGATCGGAAGGATCGAATGAGTATGGGAGCAAGCCTGGAGGTTCGCGTGCCGTTTGCTGATCATCGCCTTGTGGAATACGCATGGAACATTCCTTGGGAAATGAAAATGGCTGGAAACCGTGAAAAGGGGATACTGCGAAAAGCATTGGAAGGGTTGTTGCCGGATGAGGTTTTGTACCGTAAAAAAAGTCCATATCCTAAAACCCATAACCCGATATATACGGACCGTGTTCAAGGGTGGCTGAAAGACTTATTAATGGACAAAAGTTCGGTCCTACATGAGTTTTTCGATAAACAGAAGCTCACGGATATAGTAGATTCCAAAGGTGCCTCTTTTAAAGTGCCATGGTTCGGGCAATTGATGTCAGGCCCTCAGTTACTGGCTCATTTGGCACAAACCCATGTATGGTTCAAAGAATACGATATCCAAATAATCGATTAAAAAAACGGGGCAGGATGATTTTCTTTGCCCCGTTTTCAATGTCTCAATGATTGTATGAGAGAATTTTATATTGATATCGACCCAATTCAAATTGGCCTTCCCGTGTGGTTTCTTTTGTTCTTAAATCCGTTAGTGTACGCTCTTTCAAGTCAAAAGGTAGGGTGTAGGATTGCTGGACATCCGTCGGATTGATGAGGATCACGACGGAACGTTCTCCATTATATTTTTGGTAGGCCACGATATTTTCGTTTTCGGTTGTATCAAGGAATTTGAACTTTCCGTCATTGGCAAGTAATCGTTCTTCTTTTCGTAAGAGGATCAATGCTTTAATTTCATTGAAAAGCTCGGTATTTTGTTTTCCTTCTTCCCAGACCATACATTTTCTGCATCCTGGATCCATACCTCCGGTTAAGCCGATTTCATCTCCATAGTATATACAGGGGCTGCCATTGAAAGTCAGCAGGATTGCGTGGATGAGCTTGGCTCGAGCTAGATCTTCCCCGCAATCCGTGAAAATCCGCGGTGTATCGTGGCTTCCAAGAAGATTGAATGTCACGTCAAATACATTGGTCGGGTAACTTTGATAAATGGCTGTCATTTCTTCGATGAACTCGCGTGCATTAATGGTTTGTGAAGCGACAAGGCGAAATACTTGGTTGGTAAAAGGGTAATTCATGACCGCATCGAACTGATCGCCGCGAAGCCAAGGCATGGAGTCGTGCCAAATTTCACCTAGGATGTAAATGTCAGGTTTTATGTTTTTCACTGTTGTTCGAAATTCACGCCAGAATGGTTGGTCGACTTCATTTGCCACATCTAGCCGCCAGGCATCTATATCGAATTCCTTGATCCAATAGGCTGAGACTTCGAGCAGATATTCTTTTACCTCCGGGTTCGCCGTATTCAATTTTGGCATCGATTCAAAAAAACCGAATGTTTCATAATTTGGCCTTTCCCCTCCTTTAAGAGGAAAGCTGTGTGGATGGAACCAATCCTTATATTTCGAATCCGCTCCTTTTTCAAGTAAATCTTGAAAAGGGGGGAAATAGTAGCCGCTATGGTTAAAAACGGCATCCAGCATGACTCGGATATTCCGTTTATGGCATTCGTTTATTAGTGTTTTCAATGTTTCCTTCGTTCCGAATTGCGGATCGATTTTCCGATAATCAATCGTATCGTATTTGTGATTAGAGTAAGCATGGAAGATTGGCGTGAAATAGATGCCGTTGATACCGAGCTTTTCTAAGTAATCTAAATGTTCAATGATTCCTTCGAAGTCCCCGCCAAAAAAATTATCCACGGCCGGTTCTTCACTTCCCCAAGGTTTCACACCTTCCGGATCGTTGTCAGGGTTTCCGTTCGCGAATCGTTCAGGGAAAATTTGATACCAAATCGTATCTTTGACCCATTCTGGTGCTCCGAATACTTCATTTTGATGTAGATAGGGAATCGCGAAATAGCTCCCGGGATCTCGGGGCGGTTCTTTAAAGAAACCCTTTTCGGTGTAAATGGCACTTTCATCTTCTGAGAGGAGCTTGAACCCATATCGAATTCTTCTGTAGGGGGGTTTCACATAAATATGCCAATAATCGTAACGGTTATCGCTGCCTGATAAACACATGGGAAGTTCTTCGAACTGCCATAGACCATTATCTGAAATGTATGGGTCCCCAAAAATCAATCCGGCTGAGGAGATATCTTGTTTTTTCGTACGCAGTCGGATATGTAGGGTTTCAGTGTCGATGGGATAGCTATAATTGTCATTAGCTCTATGGTGTATGGATGAAAATTCCATTGAAAACACTCCAATTCTAAAAGTATTTGAGGAAGTGAATTGAAAAAGGGAACTTTAGGCTGTTTATGAGGGGGTCTCTATGTAGTTATAATTAGCCGAGTTTAAGTGTTTTTTCAATATGGTTATATACCCAAGTTTAATTGAAAGAAGCACTTATTAACTAAAAAATAACAAAAAGTGTTCATCACTACAAGGAAATAAATACGTCGAGGAGAATGTTGTAAAAACCAAAGCTGTTCATATAATGATAACAATAGTTTTGGCACCGCTTTCATTACAGGGGTTTTATTTGGTTGACTGAACTGAAAAACAGTATTATTTGGTGCTTTTGGACATGATAGAATAAACATTTTAAAAAGGAGAATGAAAATGAAGAAGCTGATTTTTCATTTTTTCATGTCCATGTTCTTGATCGTTATTGTAAGTGCTTGTGGATCCAGTTCAGATTTGGAAAATAAAGTAACGAAAGAAAATAAGAAAAACGAAGAATCCAGTAATGAAGCGAAGCCGAAAAAATTGATCATTTGGGAGGAAAAAGGTAAAGCCGAGGCCCTAAAGCCAGTAATTGAGGCATTTGAAAAAGAATATGGAATCAAAGTTGAGCATAAGGAGCTGGAAATAGCTACCGAGATGTATGACCGGCTTCGTCGTGATGGGCCAATCGGAAACGGGAAAGCCCCGGATGTCGTTACTTTTTCTCATGAAAAAGTCGGGCGTATCGTGAAGGAAGGCCTAATTCAGGAAGTGAAAGTGAATGAAGAAGTAATAAATGCCTTCATTGAATCTTCAATTAGGGGGGAAATGTATCAAGATAAGGTATTTGGATTGCCGAAATCCGTAAACACTTCCGTTTTTATTTATAATAAAAAATTGATGGCTAAAGCTCCTGAAACGATGAATGACCTATATAAAATGGCGAAGAAATCAAGAAAAGGGAAAGTGTATGGTTACTATGCCAAATGGAATGATTTCCATGATGCGTATGGAGTGATGGCTGGAATGGGAGGTTATGTATTTAGAGGTAAGGATGGAAATTTGGACCCTTCGGACATTGGTTTGAATAATAAGAGTGCAATAAAAGGGGCTGGGTACATCCAAAAATGGTATAAAGCGGATTTGATTCCAAAAGGCGACGAGGCAGCGATCGAGAAGTTGTTTGATCAAGGGAATTTGGCTTCTTTCATGAGTGACAGTAACTCATTTTCCAAGAGAAAGGATACAGGAATTGCCCCTTTGCCCAAATTGCCAAATGGTCAGCCAATGAAAACGTTCATGGAAATCAAAGGCTGGCATGTAACTGCATTCACTAAACATCCTTACTGGTCTACGAAATTAGTGGAATATTTGACAAACGATGATAATGCAATCCAGCGTTATGAAAAAACAGGGGAAATCCCCCCCAATAAGGCAATCAAACACAATCGAGTAATCAATGAAGATGAAAGGGCACAAGCCTTAAGCATACAAATACAATACGCTGAACCTGTGCCGAATATTCCGGAAATGAATAAGGTATGGGGACCGATGAATTCTGCCATGGTTGATATATCCACAGAAAAAGCAAAACCAAAAAGGGCTTTGGATAAAGCGGTGAAGACGATAAAAAAAGAACTTTAATCGTGTTCTGCTTATTCCATTCATTTACGGTAACCAGTATCTCCAATTTGTCCCTTTAGTGTAAAGTTTTTTATAATTTTGATTTGACGTTAAGGGGTCAAAAGGCTAATCTTAAAGGCGTAAAGAGATAGCTAGGAGGAGAGCGGATATGAGAAAAAGAGTGTTATCACTCGCTTTAATTCCGTTGCTTCTTTTTTACGCCATTCCAGTAGGAGCAGCTGAAAAAGAACAACGAACTTGGAAGGACGAAATCGTATATTCATTATTGGTCGATCGATTTTTCGATGGTAATATACAAAATAATGGAGACGCGAATGTCAATGACCCTTCTGCGTTTAATGGTGGGGATTTTGAAGGTGTCACGAAGAAACTGAATTATTTAAAAGATATGGGTTTTACCGCTATCATCCTTTCACCGATTTTCGCTAATGATGAAAATGGCTATCATGGCGATTGGGTGACCGATTTTTATAAAACGGATAAACACTATGGGACAATTAAAGAGTTTAAAAAACTCGTGGATGAGGCACATAAACGCGATATGAAGGTGATTATTGATTTTCAAGCAAATAATGTGGGTCCTGAATCATCATGGCTGACCGACCCTGAAAAACAAGGTTGGTTCCATGAAGAAAAAAAGATTTCCAAGGACGGAAATCAGGATGATTTGGAAACAGGCTGGGTTGATGGTCTTCCGGATTTGAATCAAGACAATGAGGAAACACGGAAATATTTACTTGATGCGGCCAAGTGGTGGATAACGGAAACCGATATTGATGGATACCGTTTAAATAAAGTCCAATACGTAGCAAAAGATTTTTGGAAGGATTTTATGGATGCAGTCAAATCTGAAAAGTCAAACTTCTATACAATAGGAGATGTACAAGGTGATGCCGATTTGATTTCAAGCTACAAGAAGACGGGTATCGATGCCTTTATGGATTATCCGCAAAATGCCGAGCTACGGAAAGCGTTTGCTGCACCTGATCAAGAATTGAAATCCGTTTTTAATGAATTTGCGAAAAGTGAAGATGAATTTGGGGGGAATGCTCCTCAGGCATTGTTCATGGACACTCAGGGAATGCCCCGATTTACAAAGGATGCAGCCGATCATAACGAAAATCCAGGTTCCAGATGGAAAATGGCTCTGTCATATCTATATACGATGCCAGGAGTGCCAATCGTATTTTATGGATCGGAAATAGCCTTAAATGGGGATAGTGCCCCGGATAATCATAAATTGATGAATTTTAAGACAGAACAGGAATTGGTCGAATATATAACAAAGCTTTCCGATCTCAGAGACATGTACCCAGCATTGATAAAAGGGGATATGGAGCTTTTATATGAAAAAGGTGGAGCTTCGGTTTTCAAGCGTGTGTATGGTGATGAAACGATTGTCGTCGCCATGAACAATACGACTGAAACTCAAATGATAAACCTTACTGAAAAGGAACTTGAAAAGAACAAAGAGTTGAGAGGTATGCTGAATGGGGATCTGGTCCGCAGTAAGGACAACAGCTACTCTATCGTAATCGACAGGGAGACGACGGAAGTCTACACTCTGTCACCTAAGTCGATTATTAATATTCCTTACCTGTTAGTTATAGGATTGGTTCTTCTTATTTTTGGTATATTCATTGCTTTGGTTATTAAGCGTTCAAAAAGGAACCAACCAAAATAATCATATACCTCTCGATGTCGGTAGCTGCCAAACATTGTCCCTAAGGCTTTGTGGAAAACAGGATCGGGAGGGTACAGCATGAATAAGACCTGGTGGAAAGAAGCGGTTTGCTATCAAATTTACCCGCGCAGTTTCATGGATAGTAATGGTGATGGAGTTGGAGATATAAAAGGCTTGATTTCAAAGCTCGATTATCTGCAGGATTTAGGGATAGATGTTATTTGGATTTGTCCATTTTATAAGTCGCCTAATGCGGATAATGGCTATGATATTAGTGATTATCAGGCAGTCTCCGATGAGTTCGGTTCAATCGATGATATCGAACTGTTATTAAAAGATGTTCACACACGTGGGATGAAGGTGATACTCGATCTTGTTTTGAACCATACTAGTGATGAGCACCCATGGTTCGTTGAGTCACGTTCGTCCCGCGATAATCCTAAACGGGATTGGTATATATGGAGGGATGGGCAGGACGGAAGGGAGCCTAATAATTGGGAAAGTATCTTTTCCGGAAGTGCCTGGAAGTTCGATGAAAGGACCAATCAATACTATTTACATTTATTTGCCGAAAAACAGCCAGATTTAAACTGGAAGAATACTGATGTACGACAGGCATTGTATGAAATGATCAATTGGTGGCTCGACAAGGGAATTGATGGCTTCCGGATTGATGCTATCACTCATATTCATAAGCGTGAGGGCTTGCCGGATATGTCCAATCCTTATTGGCATCAGTATGTACCTGCGTTTGAAATGCATACCAATCAGGATGGGATTCTGGATTACCTTCAGGAGTTGAAAGAAGAGACTTTCTCTAAGTATGATATCATGACGGTCGGTGAGGCCAATGGCGTCAGGATTGAAGAGGCTGAAGATTGGGTTGGGGAATTGAATGGGAAATTCAATATGATATTTCAATTTGAACATCTTGGCCTTTGGAATAGGGGACAGAATCACGATGTTGATGTTCAGGGGTTAAAACGCACATTGACCAAATGGCAAAAAGTGATGAAAAACAAAGGCTGGAATGCTTTGTTTTTTGAAAATCATGACCAGCCGAGAAGTGTATCGACATGGGGAAATGATCATCAATATTGGTTGGAAAGCGCAAAAATGATTGGGGCTCTATACTTTTTCATGCAAGGGACACCTTTTATTTATCAAGGTCAGGAAATAGGCATGACGAATGTCCAATTTGATTCGATTGAGGATTATGATGATGTTGGAATGAAAAACTTTTACCGGATTGAGACCTCCAAAGGCCGTCCGCATGATGAAATCATGAACATTATATGGCATAGCGGCCGTGATAATTCACGAACACCGATGCAATGGAATGAAAATGAAAATGGTGGGTTCACGCACGGAACACCCTGGATGAGGGTCAATTCCAATTATCGCGCCATTAATGTAGAACAGCAGAAGAAAGACCCATCATCCATTTATCATTTCTATAAAAAGATGATTGAACTTCGAAAAAAACATCAGGTCCTTGTTTATGGGGAATATGAATTATTATGGGAAGATCACCCTGAACTTTATATTTATACAAGAAGTATGAATGAACATTCAGTGATGGTAGTATGTAACTTTAGTATGAACCACCACCAAATCAACCTTTCCTATTGGGGTAAAATGGAACTTTTACTAGCTAATTATGTGGATTGTCCTGAAGGGTCCGTTATTGATTTACGGCCATATGAAACGAGGATTTATCGTTATTGACCTGTAAAAGACTTCTTGTATATTAACTTAAAACCTTACGTGGTTAGTCGTCTGACTTCTTTCCTTCTAAAAGACTTGTCGTTTTTTTAGAAGCTGATCCAAAATCAGCTTCTTTTTAATTTTAAAAAAGGGTTTAAAAGACGGAAAAATCAGCATTTTCTGAAATGTGAGCGAATGATAAAAAAAGTATGGATATAACTGTTGGACTGAGTGTATTATGAATACATACAAATGTATAATTATAGAATCCATTAGTGAAGTGTTTATTGGTATTCACCTTTTTTGGAATGAAGTCAATAAAGGCTAAGAGGGGAGAGGGGAAATGCATGGCCATCACAATAAAAGATGTGGCACAGCTGGCGAATGTTGCTCCTTCAACAGTTTCTCGGGTGATTGCAAATAACCCGAGAATAAGTGAAAAGACAAAGGCAAGGGTACGTAAGGCGATGAAGAAATTAGGATACCATCCAAATTTCATTGCACGTAGTCTTGCCAATCAATCAACCAGGATCATTGGCTTGGTCCTGCCAAGTTCGTCAAATGATTATTATCAAAATCCATTTTTTCCAACGATTCTCCAGGGCCTTAGTGAGGGAGCTCAGCAAAACCATTATTCCCTGTTGCTAGGCACGGGAAAAACCGAAGATGAAATTTACGAAGGAGTCGTAAACATGGTGCAGGGGGGGATGGTGGATGGAATAATCCTGATGTATTCAAGGATGAACGATCACATTCTGACCTATTTGAGGGCAAGGGATTTTCCTTTTGTCATCATTGGGAAACCCTATGATTTTCTGGAGGAGTTAACATATGTTGATAACGATAATGTCTTGGCAGCCGAACAGGCAACAGATTATCTCATTCAGCTAGGACATGAAAGGATTGGGTTCATTGGAGGTGATGTAACCCTTGTGATGACGCTCGATCGCTTATTAGGATATGAACGGGCTTTGAAGAGGGCTGGGATCGATCGAAGGAGGGAATATACCCTGCATGAAGACTTTTTGCATGAAGGCGGACAAGCAGCTGCAAAAAGATTGCTTTCCTTCGATGAACCTCCAACTGCTTTGGTGGTCAGTGATGATCTTATGGCACTTGGCATCGTGCATTCACTTCGCGAGATGGGCATTCGCACTCCAGAAGAAATGTCCATCGTCAGCTTCAATAACGTTATTTTCTCTGAACTTTCATTGCCTGCCCTGACTTCTGTAGATATTAATATTTTCGATTTAGGATATCGGGCTGCTAAGGGTATCATTCAAATGCTGCAAACTGGAGGTACTCCTGTTGGGTCCATCATTCCACATCATTTCGTGGAAAGGCATTCTTGCAGACCGATCAAGCAAGGTGCGATGGCCATGACTTATTAAACGAAAAGGGCATTACGCAAAAGTAATGCCCTTTTGCTAGAATTGCACGCTGAAACTTTTGAATGTATGTACGCCTGTTCCGTGTCTGACTAAGTTATTCTCTCTAAGATATTGAATGGCTTCCAGGACTTCCTCAAGAATCCTTGGTTCGAGGCCGATCTGGTTGTGTCCGCCATAGATTTTGGAGACTTTCTGGAGCTTAGCGATTTTTTCTAATGAATTCACAAGGTCTTCAGGGCTTGTCGATGGGTAAAATGCATAAACTGGTGTATCTGAATAAAGCAGGTCACCAGTAAATAAATAACCTGTTTCATTATCCAAAATAGAGATGTGGCCAGGTGAATGCCCAGGCGTGTGATAAATGCCTAAACTGCGGTTCCCAAGATCAATGCTTTCTCCATCTGTTAAGAGCTTATCAGGGTACCCTTGGAATGGCTTGTATGTAATAGGGTCGAATGATTCCGGTACGGGTATAGTGATATCCCGAGCCATTTCTTTTCTTATTTGTTCCAAAGACAAACCTTTAATGCCATTGATCAGCCAATCGGCATCATTACCATGAACATAAATCGTATCAAAATCCCCATGACCGCCAATATGATCCGCATGCACATGTGTGGTCAGGACGATAATAGGAAGATCCGTAAGCTGGTCAGTAATCCGCTTAATCGAATCGATGCCTAACCCTGTATCGATTAACGCAGCCTTGGTCTCCCCAAGTAGTAAAAAGGAGTGGACGTTCTCCCAATGACCATATTCACTAATTGCGAACGTTTCTGGGGCCAATTCCTGAACGGTGAACCATGGATCTATAATATTTTTCAAATGACATCACTCCTTCTCATACATATATTTCCGTTTGAACTGGAAATATCCTGCTTGAAAAAAGTAAAAGCAGTGGATTTCAATGTACGAAATCCACTGCTTTTGAAGTTAAGGACTATCCGTTTACAACGGTCCCGCCGTTTACATGGATGACTTGTCCGCTGACATAAGATGAATCATCACTTGCCAAATATACATAGGCTGGTGCTAATTCCTCTGGCTGCCCTGCGCGGCCCATTGGAGTATCCTGACCGAATTTGGCAACATCCTCTTCACCGAATGAGGCAGGAATCAGTGGTGTCCAGATAGGGCCTGGCGCAACACCGTTCACTCTGATGCCATCTTTTGAAATGGAATTCGAAAGGGCTCTTGTAAAGGCTAGTATTGCACCTTTCGTTGAAGAGTAATCGATTAGTTTTGGGTTGCCTTGATAAGCTGTGATAGAGGTTGTATTAATGATGCTGCTTCCTTTATTAAGGTGCTTCAATGCAGCTTTTGTTAAGTGGAACATCGAGAAAATATTAGTGCGGAACGTTTTTTCCAATTGTTCAGCAGAAATGTCAAGGATACTTGTTTGCACATGCTGTTCTCCAGCATTGTTGACTAGAATGTCCAAACCGCCAAATTCACCCACCGTTTTATTGACGACATCCTGGCAGAAGGCTTCATCACCGATATCTCCGGAAATTAGTAAACATTTCTGGCCTTCTTTTTCGATCAATTCTTTTGTCATTTTAGCATCTTCGTGTTCATCCAAGTATGCAACTGTCACATTTGCTCCTTCTTTAGCGTAATAAATGGCAACAGATTTACCTATTCCGCTGTCTCCTCCTGTTATAATTGCGGTTTTCCCTTTTAATTTACCGCTTCCTTTATATGAGGATTTAACCGATTCTGGGTTCGGTTCCATTTTTGTTTCCAAGCCAGGTTGGTGTTGCTGGTGTTGAGGTGGAAATCCTTGTTTGTTTTGATTTTGGTTTTGACTAGTCAAGATTAAAACGCCTCCTGTTTAATGATCTACACTATTTCTATTCCTTGTTCTTGGAAAAAGAAAACATGGTAAAATGAACCAACAACTAAATTTTGCGTAAATTTTTTAAAATTTTAAGAATGCAACATCCTTAGTCTTTCCATGTTCGATAAAGCAGATTCATTCTGGGGGAGAAGGTAACGGCGTATAAGTGAGGACGAAAAAAGACCCACCCAACGGGTAAGGCCTTCTGTTTATTAGCGGTAATTCAAGAATTGTACGTCAATCGAGAGATCAGCGCCTCGTATCGCGGAAATGATTCCTTGCAGATCATCCCGGTTCTTGCCGGTAACCCGGATTTGATCATCCTGGATTTGGCTTTTCACTTTAAGACCGCTATTTTTAATGATGGTATTGATCTTTTTTGCTTGTTCCTTATCGATGCCTTGAATTAACTTGGCCCGTTGGCGGACGGTTCCACCAGAAGCACCTTCTAGCTTCCCATAGTCCAGATTCTTAATCGGTACGTCACGTTTAATGAGTTTACCAATGAGGACATCCTTCAACTGGTCGAGCTTATACTCATCGTCTGACACTAAAACCAGGTCTTCTTTTTCAATGGTGATACTGCTTATGCTCCCTTTAAAATCATAGCGGGTCTGTATTTCCTTCATAGCCATGGTAACTGCATTCGTTACCTCTGAAAAGTCTACTTTCGAAACAATATCAAATGAATTTTCCTTTGCCATCACTTACCTCCAGCAGGGTTTATTTCCTTTATTATAGAGAAAGTGTGATAGGAAGACAACTATATAAATCATATGGTAAAGCGGTGACAGACTATTAAAAAAGCAAGGGGACTAGCACCAAGCTTCATTTATGGTCCGTTTTCTTCGAATAGGAATGCTTGCCTTCAGTGAGGTTTTCCTGATATGCGCTATTTTTTTCAGCATTTATCGCTTGGTTATCCTTTGGCCTTTTATTGTTATCAGTTGTTTTTGACAAAGTGAAAACTCCCTTCCATAATCATGATCAATATATATTGTTCACAATTATGGAAGGGAGTATGTATGTTTATGATTTCTCAGGGGTATCGTTTAAGAAGAAGAGGGCAATTGTACCAGGACCGGCATGGGCACCGATGACGGAGCCAATCGTATGGATCATGAAATCGGTTGTCCCGAATTCCTTTTGAATGGCTTCCTTCCATTCCAAGGCTGTTGCTTCATCATCACCGTGACTGATGGCAATCGTTTGGGTTGTTAAATTTTTGCCTCTTTCATGCATTAATTCTATTACACGTTTAATCAATTTCTTTTTGCCGCGTATCTTTTCAAGCGGAACAAGCTTCCCGTCTTCAACATGCAATAACGGTTTAATGTTTAATAAACCGCCTACAAGGGCAGCGGTCTTGGAGATGCGACCGCCACGGGCCAAATATTCAAGATTATCTACAGTGAATAGATGCTCCATATGTCGGGTGCGTAATTCGATGTCAGCTAGGATTTCTTCTTTAGAAGCACCGTTTGCTGCTAGATCGGCTGCTTTCTTTACAATTAAACCGACTCCCATCGAAGCGCATTTGGTATTGACGATTTCTAGATCAAGGTCAGGGTATTCTTCCTTCACCTGATTAAGAATCATCACTGCCGTTTGATAAGTTCCTGATAACTCAGAGGAAAAGGCTATATATATTCCTTGTTTTTTCTCCTTGGCAAACTGTGTGAAAAGTTCTATAAAGTACTCTGGAGAAGCTTGCGATGTTTTCGGGGTTTTTCCCTCAATCATTGCCTGATAGACTTCGTGAGAATTAATGGTAAGTAAATCTTCATAATTTCTCCCATCAAGATGGACTTGTAAAGGGATTAATGATACATTGTTTTCCTTATAGAAAGACAATGGCAAATCACATGCACTATCTGCAAGAATTGTGATAGCCATAATACACCTGCTTTCTTTTTACAATTTTTAGAAAATGAGTGATGACTCTACTTTTTAGTGTAGCACGTAACGGTAAAAATTCAATCTCTACGTAAATAGAATATATAATTAAGGGTAAAAAGATAATAGGATAAGGGTGAAATGGAGGTTTTTAGGATGTACAGTGGTGAAATGAAGAAAATTATCATAGTTGTGGTAGGAGCATTACTGAATGCTATCGCGATGAACTTTTTTCTAATACCGGCAAACGTATATGCAAGCGGCTTTACAGGAGTGGCTCAGCTTCTTTCGAGGATGATAGGTTCTTTTGCACCTTTTGATGTATCGACAGGCATTCTATTGTTTGTATTGAACGTTCCAGTAACGATCATTGCTTGGCGAAAAGTTGGAAAGTCCTTTACCTTTTATAGTTTTCTCAGCGTTGTCTTGATGTCATTCTTTATGGAAGTGATCCCCATTACACGCTGGTCTCCTGACATATTATTGAATGCGGTGTTTGGCGGAGTCATAGCTGCAGTAGGTGTGGGGATCACCTTGAAGTACGGTGCATCGACTGGCGGAATGGATATTATCGCCATGCTTCTATCACGGAAGAAAGATAAACCTGTAGGTACTTATTTATTTCTGCTGAATGGCGTGATCATTGTAACGGCAGGCGCTGTTTATGGACCTGAAAAAGCTTTGTATACACTTGTTACCCTTTATACATCGACCCGTGTTGTAGATGCGATACACACTCGTCATGAAAAGCTTACAGCGATGATCATTACAAAGAAAAGCGAAGAACTTAAACAGGCAATCCACGCTCAGTTAGTCCGCGGAATTACAAGGATTCCCGCAAAAGGGGCGTTTACTAACGAAAATAAGGAAATGTTATTTATTGTTATTACAAGGTATGAACTTTATGACCTTGAAAAGATCATCAAGGAAGTGGATCCACACGCTTTCACAAACATAATAGAAACTTCAGGCATCGTTGGTACCTTCCGCAGGGAATGAAATTAACAGGAAAATTAAGGCCATTATTACTAAGGTAGTTGATCGGGTTTTAAGTTTATTGCCAATTCAAAACCTTATGAAAGAGTGATAAAAGTGGCTAACGAAGAAAAAATGAGCGGACAAAAAGCAGGGCGCATAGGCGGGAAGTCACTTCTGATGAAGAGTTTTAAGTGAAAAAAGCGGAAGGCACGATTGATATTAACATTAATGAAAGCCTCCAGGAATCCTGGAGGCTTTCACTTTATTTCGAGTGGTTTTCCAGCTCATCCTGGAGTTCTCGCAGTTGTTCTTTTTCGGCCTCGGTCGTATTGGCAAAGGCCGATGAAAGAGCGTTTTTAGCGACATCCTCAGTCTTATGCTGGTCACCGTCATGCTCAGAATGGAGAGCTTCTTCAACAAATTCTCTAGCTTTCTGGAATAATTTGTTTCCCATTAGAAGCCACCATAGCTTTGTTCAGACATAATTCTCAACCTGTCTTTTTCAGCTTCTTCAAACGTAGTGTGATAAGGGATTTTTTCGGCATGCCTGGCAACACTTTCTTTGCCCTGCTGTACAAATCGTTTAGATTTACTGCTTTTACCCATACTTATCTCCTCCGATTCTGAGCGTTGTCGACAACGAAAAGGAAGCTGTTGTCCATATTAGTTTGAACTTGTAAGAGAGATATTATGAAGGTAAAAAATGTCGTTTTACGGTTTTATATTGAATTTTTCTTCGAGGAAGACTGCTATGCCATCTTCTTCATTCGTTAATGTAGTTGTATTTGCTACCGTTTTTACTGGTGAGATTGCATTCCCCATAGCAACCCCGGTACCCGCGTAATCGAGCATTTCCAAATCATTATCTTCATCCCCGAAAGCGATTATCCTGTTTTGAGGAATTTCCAGATAGTTGGATACCCGTTTTAGACCCACGGCTTTACTTAACCCGCTCTTAATGATTTCGATGATATGAAAGGGCTCTGCCCAGCGGCGATGATCGACCAATTCTGCATGGACATCGGATAAATGCTGGCGAATCTGGCCTACAAATTCACTATCTGTATGAATTAGCATCGAAGTTGGGGAATCCTGAAGGTAATTGCGCAAGTCACCCGTCTTCATGTTTGGGTTGCCTACATTGAACATGTCCATCAACTTTTCATCATGATAATGGACATATACGTCATCACGGACTTCTGCGATGATGTTGTGATATTGAAAATGATCGCACGCTTCAACAATCTCTTTCGCAACACTTATATCCAATGGGGAGTGATACGCCCCCCAGCTTGTCAGCAATGGGTGATGGACGAAAGCGCCATTGAAATTAACGATTGGTGTAGTCAATCCCAATTCCCGGTAATAAAGTTCACTTGAGCGAAATGGACGACCGGTGGCGATCATAACTTCATGCCCATCTTTTTTTAGTTTCAGCAGTGTTTGTTTAGTCCTTGGAGATATTGTTTTTTTATCTGTAAGTAAAGTTCCATCAAGATCCAATACGATTAAATGTTTCTCAGTCATTTAAACACCTTCTGTTCTTTTTATTTCATT
The DNA here is from genome assembly GCF_050274955.1 of Peribacillus sp. NPDC006672. Lineage (NCBI taxonomy): Bacteria > Bacillati > Bacillota > Bacilli > Caryophanales > Bacillaceae > Peribacillus > Peribacillus sp. NPDC006672. Next base: position 271,156 of record NZ_JBNNOR010000002.1, on the reverse strand, counting down.
ATATGCGAATATTGTTAAGGCTATTTTAAAGTAAATGTAAATCTTTTTCATTCTTTATGCATTCCTGTATGATATTACTATATGCAGGATTATAATACTTAAAGCGAAGTATAGGTTTAAAGGAATGGAACGAGGAGATCAAAGGGCTTTGAGGTAAAGACCGGAACAAATCATTCGGAGGGGTTAAATTGATAATTATTGAAAATGAACAAATTGGACATATTCCTGTATTACACTTAAGTGAGCAAACCACTTTCCATCAGGAATTGCCGCTTATTATTTTTATACATGGTTTTCAAAGTGCAAAGGAACACAATCTTCACTATGCTTATTTATTGGCCGAAAAGGGGTTTCGCGTTCTTCTTCCTGATGTGATTCATCATGGGGAAAGGGGAGCTGGTTTGAGTGATTCTCAAATGATGCCCCGGTTTTGGGGAATGGTTTTACAGACCATCCAGGAGTTATCTTTGATGAAGGATGATTTATTATCCAGAAAATTAATTGATCCTGACAGAATTGGTGTAGCGGGTACCTCCATGGGGGGAATAGTTACGAACGGGGCTCTGGCTGCTTATGAATGGATATCCGCCGGAGTAAGTTTAATGGGGAACCCATCATATGTCGCGTATGCAGAGCTCCAAATGGAGGAGATTAAGAAAAGGAAAGTTAATTTCCCCGCTACTGATGAGGAAGTTGCCAAAGTGATTGAACAGCTCAAGCCATTTGATTTGAGTCTTAATCAAAATAAGCTTTCCAACCGCCCGCTTCTTTTTTGGCATGGAGCTAAGGATCCAGTTGTGCCTTATCAACATGCATATCGCTTTTATGAAGGGGTCAAAGCAGGGGATAATGATGCAAATGAAAAAATTGATTTTATCCTCGACCCTAAGGCAGGACATAAGGTCAGTAGAGAAGGCGTGCTTATGACTGCAGACTGGTTCGCGAAATATTTACTGACAACAGTGCAAAAAGCTTAAGTGCTCACTCAAAATCTGTTATGATTCTAATACGGAGTAGGTTAAAGTCTAAAACGGACAACGACTATCTAAAAAGAAAGATATTTTCCATAAAGGAGTGATAGAAGTGGATCAAGATACAAAAGACATTATTTTTGGGGCTATGGAGCAGGTCATTGACCCTGAGCTTGGTATAGATATCGTGAATTTAGGTTTGGTATATGATGTGGATATGGATGAGGAAGGTCTGACTACAGTAACGATGACATTGACTTCAATGGGCTGTCCGCTAGCTGGGACGATTGTCGATCAAGTGAAATTGGTTCTGGAAGATATTCCAGAGGTGAAGGAAACGGATGTGAAGATCGTCTGGAGTCCGCCATGGTCGAAAGACATGATGTCCAGATATGCTAAAATTGCATTAGGAATCAAATAATAACCATGTTGTAATAGAAATATAAAGCCAGTCAAAAAATAGTGAATCCATTCAATGGAGCCACTTTTTATGGTCTGGTTTTTTTCTAATACTTATGGCTAGGAGTGGTTAATTGAACAGTCATATAAAAGATTCATTGGACAGGCCACTAAGGGATTTAAGAATTTCAGTCATAGATCGGTGTAACTTTCGCTGTCAGTATTGCATGCCAGCTGAAATTTTTCATGAGAATTTTCAGTTCCTACCTAAAAGTGAGCTTTTATCTTATGAGGAAATTGTAAGGCTTTCAAAGATATTTGCAGGCTTAGGAGTGAAAAAGCTAAGATTGACGGGCGGGGAACCATTACTCCGGAGAGATCTTGCCACACTGATTGCAGAGCTCAATAAAATTGAAGGTATTGAAGATATAGGATTGACCACGAATGGTGTGTTCCTGAAAAAACATGCCGCGAATTTGAAGGCAGCTGGTTTACAGAGGGTGAATATCAGTTTAGACAGCCTCGATGATGAACTTTTTAAGAAAATGAACGGCAGAAACATCGGGATAAAGCCGGTAATTGAAGGTATAGCTGCTGCCAAAGAAGCAGGGCTTGGCGTTAAAGTGAATATGGTAGTGAAAAAAGAAACCAATGAATCTCAAATCCTACCGATGGCCCGTTTTTGTAAAGAAGAGGACGTTCAATTACGCTATATAGAATTCATGGATGTCGGACATACAAACGGCTGGCAGCTGAAGAATGTCATCACAAAAAAAGAACTGCTCGAGATGCTCCAAACCGAATTCGATCTTGAACCGATTAAAGAAGATTATTACGGAGAAGTGGCAAAACGCTTTCGTTATAAGGGCACTACTGCAGAAGTGGGTTTCATAACATCCGTATCCGAGTCTTTTTGTTCCAGCTGTACACGTGCACGCCTTTCTGCTAATGGAAGTCTATATACATGCCTGTTCAATGGAAAGGGGCAAGACTTGAAGTCATTAATCCGTTCCGGCATGACAGATGAAGAATTGACTGGATTCATCATATCGCTTTGGAACCATAGGGACGACCGCTATTCAGATGAGCGTGCAGCCGGGACATTGAAGAAACAGGAAAAAATCGAAATGTCATTCATTGGAGGATAACAAAACAATAAGGACTTCCGTCTGAATGAATATAAATAAATGAAGGGATGGCAACTATGCCATCCCTTCATTTATATGTATAGTCGATAAGAGCAACTGATGATTGCCAAATTGCTTAAATGGGTTTTTATGCATTTTTATGACTGTGATATTTTTATAATGAAAATCCATAATTATGAAAATAATTCAATGGTCCTAGGGGTGAATGAGCCTGAAAATTCATCCGATCATATTAGAATCGTAAAGAATTATGTATTTCGCTGCTTATTATGGAGGATTTAATCGATGGTACAGATTTCTACGGGACAGTTTTCACAATCGATTTCTTGTTTCAAATAGTCAAAGTCAAGAATCGTTATGCGGCCTTTTTTAATGGAGATGACATTGTTTTTCTTTAATTGAGCGAGCAATCGATTGACTACCTCGCGGGCTGAGCCGCAAAAATTGGCGAGTTCTTGGTTTGTAAATGGAAGATCGATAACTTTACCTTCTTCAACGTCAGTTCCATGGCTATTTGCTAAACGGATAAGGGTGGAATATAATGCACCTTTCTTACCGTGCAGGAGCATATCGCGGAATTTAGCCTGGTTTTTCCGGTTCTGAGCGGATAGCCATGTCATCATTTCAACTGCAAGTTGGCTATCGGAAGCGATTTTCCCTTCTAATGCCTCTTTGGAAATAACCGCAACAGTTCCATCTTCCAACATTCTTGCATTCACCATATATTTAGGGTTTGAAGAAAAAAGGACTGTTTCCCCAACCAAATCATTCTCTGAACAAATCCGTATAGTTAATTCTCGGCCATCGGGAACAACCTTACTCAATTCTACTTTGCCATTTAAAATGTAATACAAATCACTTGCTGGGGTGCTTTCCTGAAAAAGGTAGCACCCTTTTTCCATATGTTTAACTTGCTGTTTATTATCTAAAATCGCATGCAGCCGATTAGATAAAGAAAGTCCATTCATGTGTATGACCACCTTTCAGATACCGTTATTACACACCCTTGATTTAAACGGAAAAAACACTAACAGTCAACAACTTTGGATAATTCTAGGAAAATAGGTGGATGAATTTTCATTTAAAATTTAAGTTCAGAAATTTATAAAAATACAGTTGATTTTATTTTTATACAGTCATATAATAGTAAAATCAAAGAATCGGACTTGAAATATAGGAGATGGTTTTATGAACATATCAATAGTAGGTGCAACGGGTTATGGAGGAGTGGAACTAATAAGGTTTTTGAATAATCATCCGCAATTCAAAATAAAATCATTGCATACTTCATCCCAATTTGGTCGAAATTTATATGAAGAAAATGTACATTTAATGCATATGAAAGATAAATTAGAAGAAATTGATCCTGAAGCGATTGCAAAAAAATCCGATATTGTATTTCTTGCAACTCCTTCTGGTGTTTCCTCGCAATTGATTTCAGAATTTTCGGATCTTGACATTAAAGTAATCGACCTATCAGGAGACCTTAGGCTTCAAATCCCAGGTGAATACGAACACTGGTATAAAAAACCAGCCGCGCCACAGCATGTTATTGAAGAAGCCGTGTACGGTTTGGCTGAATGGAATGCTGAAGCAATAAGGCATGCGACGATTGTTGCAAATCCAGGGTGCTACCCAACCGCATCACTTTTAGGCCTTGCCCCTCTATTCACAGAAGGATTGGCCGGAGCAGCTGCAGAAGTGATCATCGATGCTAAATCCGGGGTTTCAGGGGCGGGTAAATCACTTTCGGCAGTTACACATTATAGTGAAATGAATGAAAACTTTAAGATATATAAGGTAAATCAACATCAACACATACCGGAAATCGAACAACAGCTTGGACGATGGTCATCGGATTTACAACCTATTACCTTTAATACCCATCTGGTACCAATGACAAGAGGTATTATGGCAACGATGTATATAAAGGTAAATCGGGAAACCTCAAATGTTGAATTAAAGGATTTATACGAAACAGTATACGAGAACCATCCATTTGTCCGGGTACAGCCGCTCGATCGCTTTCCCTCTACGAAACAGGTATATGGATCGAACTTTTGCGACATTGGCGTCACATATGATGAAAGAACAGGTAGGGTAACGGTGGTTTCGGTTATTGATAATTTAGTGAAGGGTGCTGCAGGGCAAGCCATTCAAAATGCAAATATATTAATGGGACTAGAAGAAACGGCAGGACTATGGAACAGTCCGCTATATCCGTAAACTTTGGAGGGAAATAATGAATACACTACAGCTAGTTGAAGAAATCAAACAAATTCAAGAAGGAAACATTTTAATGCCTCAAGGATTCAAAGCGTCAGGTGTCCATGCAGGATTGCGTTACTCCAAAAAGGATGTTGGCATCATTTTTACCGATGTCCCAGCCTCAGCCGCCGCGGTTTATACACAAAACGTTGTTCAAGCCGCTCCAATCAATGTAACGAAAGATAGCATTGCCGCTACTGGAAAACTTCACGGCATTGTAGTGAATAGTGCTTGTGCGAATGCTTGTACAGGAGTCCAGGGTTTAAAAGATGCATATGAAATGAGGAAGCTTGCGGCTCAAATGTTCGGTATGGAGGATCATTCATTTGCAGTGGCTTCTACCGGAGTAATAGGAGAATTCATGAAAATGGAAAAAGTTAGAAAAGGCATAGAGTCATTGCAGCCAGAAAATTCACCTGAAGCTGCCGAAGATTTTGGTACCGCCATTTTAACAACGGATATTGTAACGAAGAGCTGTGGTTATGTAACAATTATCGACGGTAAAACCGTGAAAATGGGCGGAGCTGCGAAGGGTTCGGGAATGATTCATCCAAACATGGCAACAATGCTCGGTTTCATTACAACGGATGCCGTCATCGAACCGAATGATTTACAGCAAGCACTATCTTCCATAACCAATGATACATTCAATCAAATTACGGTTGATGGTGACTGTTCAACGAACGACATGGTTTTAGTGCTTGCGAATGGAGAAGCGAAAAATGAACCTTTGACAGCTAACCATCCAGAATGGTCTGTCTTCTTGGAATTATTAAAACAAACATCCGGAAATCTGGCAAAACAAATTGCGAAAGACGGAGAAGGTGCCACAAAACTGATAGAAGTGAATGTTCATGGCATGCATACGAAGCAAGATTCACAGATGATGGCGAAGACGATCGTTGGATCAAATCTAGTGAAAACGGCAGCGTTTGGAGCGGATGCAAACTGGGGACGAATCATTGCGGCGATGGGAAGAAGCGGAGTGGGATTCAATCCGGATCAAACGACGATTGTTTTTGGTGATATTGTCGTACTTAAAGATGGTGAGCCAATACTGTTTTCTGAGGAAGAAGCCAAAGCATATTTGGAAAATGAAAGTATCATCATTCATGTTTATTTGAAAGATGGTAATGAATCAGGAACGGCATGGGGCTGCGATTTAACCTATGATTATGTAAAAATAAACGGAAGCTATCGTTCGTAAGGGGGGAAAATAATGAACATATTAGTCATAAAGTGCGGCGGCAGTATCATTAATGAGTTATCGGAGTCGTTTTTCAATAGTGTTATAGAGTTACAAAACCGCGGCTACCAAATTGTCTTTGTTCATGGAGGCGGCCCTGATATAAATACGATGCTTGAAAAATATGAAATTGAACCAGTCTTTGAAAATGGTTTAAGAAAAACGACTTCTGAAGTGATGGGAATTGTGGAACTTATGCTGGCAGGCAAATCTAACCGCAGTCTCGTTCATAAATTGGAAGCACACGGAATTAAGGCTGTCGGTTTAAGTGGTTCCGACGGCGGGATTCTCACAGGTGAGTATATTGATGAACAGAAACTTGGAGCTGTGGGCGAGATACAAAAAGTCAATACTGAATTACTTGGGCTTTTATTCGAAAAAAGTTATTGTCCCGTATTGACGCCAATTTCAACTACTGAAGAAGGTACTAAATTAAATGTGAATGCTGATATGGCCGCTGGGTCTGTAGCGAAGGCGCTATCTGCAGATATGTGTTTATTTGTGACCGATGTTAAAGGGGTCTTAAAGAATGAACAGATCATTGAGGAATTGACTGAAACGGAAACGAAGGATTTGATAAAGGATGGAAGTATCCATGGAGGAATGATTCCGAAAGTCAATACTGCTTTGTCGGTGCTTAATAAAGGGGTTGAAGAAGTGATGATCGTTAGTGGAAAAGATCATTTTTATCAAGGCGGACAATTCATCGGTACGAAATTTATTCAGGAAGAAGGGGTATTTCAATGAGTTCATTATTTCCAACATATGCAAGGTGGAACATTGAACCTAGAATAGCGTCAGGAATGAAGATCACGAGTACAACAGGTAAAGAGTATCTGGATTTCACATCCGGAATCGGGGTTTTGAATCTTGGACATTGTAATGAGCTGGTAAAAATGGCAGCCACCAAACAGCTTAATGAATATTGGCATGTATCGAACATGTTTCAAAGTTCCTTACAGGAACGGACAGCACAAATGCTGGCAGATGCCTCCGGTTTAAGCCAGGTATTTTTTGCTAACAGTGGAGCCGAAGCGAATGAGGCAGCTATCAAACTAGCGCGTAAAGCTACTGGGAAAAGCAAAATCGTCACATGTCAGCAGTCTTTCCACGGCCGTACGTTTGCAACGATGGCAGCAACGGGGCAGGAAAAGATAAAGACTGGTTTCGGTCCGATGCTAGCTTCATTTGAGTATGTTCCATTTAATGATAATGATGCCATGACAGCAGCCATAGATGAATATACGGCGGCTGTAATGATTGAAATAGTTCAAGGAGAGGGCGGCATCCATGTTGTACAGCAATCCTATCTGGATGCGATTCAAACTCAATGCCAAGAAAACGGAGCTCTTCTTATCATTGATGAAATTCAGACTGGGATAGGACGTACAGGGAAACCATTTGCATTCCAGCATTTTAATATCCAACCGGACATCATCACTTCAGCAAAGGGGCTGGGAAATGGCCTGCCAATCGGGGCGATGATTGGAAAGGAAATGCTGTCGGAGTTCTTTAGCCCTGGAAGTCATGGATCCACATTTGGAGGTAATCCCGTTAGTGTCGCAGCAGCAGAATCCGTTCTAAAGGAAATTTTCCAATCAGGATTTTTAAAAGAGACCGTGAAAAAGGCTGAATACCTTGAGAGTGAATTGGCAAAAGCGTTAAAGGACTCGGAAGAAGTTAAAGAGATTCGCGGACTGGGGATGATGGTCGGGATTGAATGCAAACAGGATGTTCAGGGGTTTTTAATGGAACTTCAAGAAGAGGGCTTACTTGTATTGAGTGCAGGTCCTAAAGTGCTTCGTTTACTCCCATCTCTGACAGTTACTGAATCGGAGATCGATATGGCGATAAGTAAAATTGAAAAAATATTGGCAATAAAACAAACTATTTGAATTTAATGAATTTTTATAGAGTAAAATGAATAATTATGCTATTGTATATATAAATATACAGCATCTAAAGAGGTGAAGATCATGAAAAACTTTCTATATTTAGAGAATGGTTCCGTCTTTGAAGGGGAACTGCTGACTAAATCGACTGAAAATGCAATCAATGGAGAGATTGTCTTTTTTACAGGAATGACCGGATATCAAGAAGTATTGACAGATCCTTCATATAAGGACCAAATTGTCGTTTTCACATATCCTCTAATCGGAAATTATGGAATCAATGAGAATGATTTTGAGAGTAAGAAGCCGCATGTTGCCGGTGTTATTGTATATGAAGGGAATATGAGCCATTCTCATTATCAAGCTAAATATTCACTTGGTGAATATTTAGCCAAGTGGAACATTCCGCTTTTAAGCCATGTTGACACAAGAGCGGTCGTTAAGAATATAAGACAGGAAGGTTCCATGCAGGCTGTCATCACAGCCGAAGAAAAATTCTCTGTCAAACCTGGCCAGGTTGGTTTATCAGCCCATGTTTCTGAGGTATCCACAAAGGTGGTCGAGAGTTTTGGAGAAGGCGACAAGCATGTGGTGATGATGGATTTCGGTTATAAAAAATCCATTTTGGATTCATTGGTTGAGCAAGGCTGCCGAGTCTCAGTCGTTCCATTCGATACGGAGTTCGAACAAATCAAGGACTTGGAGCCGGATGGTATTTTGCTTTCAAATGGGCCTGGGGATCCAAAACAGCTTGAATACCTTTTAGGAAACATAAAAAAGATCATTACGAATTTCCCAACGATGGGCATATGCCTCGGTCATCAATTAACGGCCCTTGCCTTTGGGGGAAATACAAAAAAAATGCTGTTTGGACATCGGGGTGCGAATCAGCCCGTGGTCGATTTGAAAACGAAACAGGTGTATATGAGTTCTCAAAATCATAGTTATGAGGTTGATGAACCGAGCTTACAAGGAACATCTCTTCAAGTGAGATTCAGGAATGTGAATGATAGCACGGTTGAGGGGCTTATGCATAAAGACCTGCCAATATTCACTACTCAGTACCATCCGGAGGCTAATCCAGGACCCATCGAGAGTTCACTTCTTTTCAACGACTTTTTACAAATGATAAATGATTATAGCGGGAGAGAAAAAGCCTATGCCTAAGGACAACACGATACAGACCATTTTAGTGATTGGTTCGGGGCCGATTGTCATCGGGCAGGCCGCCGAATTCGATTATGCAGGTACACAGGCCTGCCTCGCTTTAAAAGAAGAAGGATATAAAGTCATACTGGTCAACAACAATCCGGCAACGATCATGACTGATGATATGAATGCGGATGCTGTCTATTTCGAACCTTTAACAGTTGATGTACTGGAAAAGATCATTTCCAAAGAAAAGCCGGATGGCCTGCTGGCTACATTAGGCGGTCAAACAGGATTGAATCTTGCTTATCAATTGGATGATGCTGGAGTACTTGAAAAATATAAAGTCAAATTATTGGGTACTCCGATCGACTCCATTAAAAAAGGGGAGGATCGTGAACTGTTCCGTGACCTGATGTTTGAAATAGGCGAACCCGTTCCCGACAGTACAATTGTCCATACTCTTGAAGAAGCGCTAGCTTTTGCCGACAAAATCGGTTTCCCGATCATCGTTCGTCCGGCTTATACACTCGGCGGAACTGGCGGTGGGATTGCTGATTCATTGGATACCTTTAAGGAACTTGTACGGGGCGGACTTCAAGAAAGCCCGATTACACAATGCTTGATTGAAAGAAGCATAGCTGGATTTAAAGAAGTCGAATATGAAGTAATGCGAGATGGCAACAATACGTGCATCACTATCTGTAATATGGAAAATATCGATCCGGTAGGGATCCATACTGGTGATTCCATCGTCGTGGCACCATCACAGACCCTATCGGACGATGAGTTTCAGATGCTTCGTTCCGCTTCAATTAAAATCATCTCTGCTTTAGGTATCATAGGAGGCTGTAACATTCAATTTGCACTTGATCCGAAAAGCAAACAATATTATCTAATTGAAGTAAACCCACGCGTCAGCCGTTCATCGGCATTAGCTTCCAAAGCAACAGGTTATCCCATAGCACGCATAGCTGCAAAGCTTGCTGTCGGCTACCATTTATCGGAAATCATCAATCCTGTAACGAAAAGCACATATTCAAGCTTTGAACCTGCTCTTGACTATGTAGCGGTGAAGTTCCCGAGGTGGCCATTCGATAAATTCAAGACCGCCAACCGCAAATTGGGAACACAAATGAAGGCGACAGGTGAAGTGATGGCTTTACACCGCAGCTTTGAGGGGGGAGTCCAAAAGGCCGTCGATTCTTTGGAATTAAAAACGAATGGACTGCAGCTATCATCGCTGAAAAATAAAACCGTTCCTGAGCTTTGGGGGAAGCTTGCTGAAAAATCTGATGAGCGAATATTTGTCATTTTTGAAATGCTTAGAAAAGGCGTGACGATTGAAGAAATCCATGAAGCCACAACCATAGATTATTTCTTCCTTAAATCCTTTGATTCATTGATTCAAAACGAAATGAAGATTGAAACTAGGCGTATCGATCAGATAACAAAGGAAGAACTGCAGTCATATAAGGAAAAGGGCTTTTCAGACCGCTATCTTGCTTCTGTATGGAATGTAAGCGAGCTGGAAGTGAGAGCACACCGGAAGTCACTTGGCCTTACGGCGGTCTACAAAACGGTTGATACATGTGCAGCCGAGTTCGAATCACATACTAACTATCACTATTCAACCTATTTCGGTGAGAACGAACAGAAAAAAACTGACAAAAAGAAAGTCTTGATGATTGGCAGCGGCCCTATCCGGATCGGACAGGGAATAGAATTTGATTACTGTTCCGTTCACGGGGTTTATGCACTCCAGGATGAAAATATTGAAACGATCATGATCAATAATAACCCGGAAACGGTAAGTACGGATTTTGCGACGGCAGACCGCCTTTATTTCGAGCCGTTAACTCTTGAATACGTTCTTAATGTAATAGAAGCTGAAGATATTGAAGATGTAATCGTCCAATTTGGCGGACAGACTGCGATAAATCTGGCAAAAGGCCTGGAAGAATGCAGTGTCAACTTGTTGGGGACTTCATTCGATACACTTGATCAATTAGAAGACCGTGAGCGTTTTTATCAGCTTCTTCAAAAACTGGATATCCCTCATGTACCGGGTTCGATGGCTAATGGTGAAGAACAATTAATTGACCGTGCAGAGGCTATCGGTTTTCCAGTACTCTTACGCCCATCATATGTAATTGGCGGCCAGGGAATGGAAATCATCCGCTCCAAGGAAAGCTTATTGAATCGAATGAAAAATGGGACCGCACTTTCATACCCCGTGTTGATCGATTCTTATATTCCAGGGAAAGAAGCCGAAATCGATTTGATTGCTGATGGAAATGATGTATATATTCCCATCATTGCGGAACATGTAGAAAAAGCAGGCGTTCATTCAGGGGATAGCATGGCATTACTGCCAGCCCAATCATTAACGGATGGAATCAAAGATAAAATGACCCTATATGCGAAAAAAATAGTAAGCGAGCTTGGTTATAAAGGACTTATGAACATTCAATTCGTGATTGAAGGAAATAGTGTATATGTATTGGAAGTAAATCCTCGTGCCAGTCGGACAATTCCAATCATCAGTAAAGTCACCGGCATACCCTTGGTGCAAATAGCGACAAAAATATTGCTTGGGAAATATTCATTGTCGAATGTGTTCGAAAAAACGGGCTTAATGGAAGAAATCCCTTATGCAGTCGTCAAATATCCAGTATTCTCTACATTTGCACTAAGCGGCCTTGATTCGAAGGTAGGTCCGGAAATGAAATCAACTGGTGAAGGAATCTCCATCGGAGTAACGGTTAAAGAAGCATTGACAAAAGTATTCCATGCTCAAAACGCTAATCATAATTCAGGTGTTTATCAATCTAAATCAGTCAAATTAAGTGAAGATTTGCTAGTGCAAATCAGTGAAGCAGGTTTGACACTGGGGGATTCAAATTTTGATAAATGGTTAAATGAAGGGAATGCATCGATCGTTTTGGCATATGGAACAACAGAAGAAGATAAGAAGCTAAGGTTAATGGCAGCAAAATATCGCCTTCTGGCATTTACGGAAGAAGAGACTTTCAAGGCCTATCTACAATCGTTAGAAAATGCTGATCCAGGAGTTATCTCTCTTCAGGAATGGCTTGTATCATATTCGAAAGGAGTGTCACATGTATGAGCTCAATGACGGCACCGACACAAGCGAAGATTTTAAATGGAAAAGACTTTTTGACCATGAAGGAGTCAACACCCACTGCGATTGCGGATTTGTTAAAGCTGGCACAGACCATTAAAGGCAAATTGCAAGCTGGCGAGGAATATACACCTTTAAAAGGGAAAACACTGGGGATGATCTTTGAAAAATCGTCTACCCGTACCCGTGTTTCTTTTGAAGTAGGCATGATGCAGCTTGGCGGGCATGCTTTGTTCCTAAGTGGCAATGACTTGCAAATTGGACGCGGGGAAACTATTTCCGATACTGCAAAAGTCCTTTCCGAATATATTGATGGCATCATGATTCGTACCTTTGAGCATGAAAAAATCCTGGAGTTGTCGGAAAATGCTTCTATCCCAGTTATCAATGGGTTAACAGACCTTGCACATCCTTGTCAGGTACTTGCTGACTTCTTGACGATCATCGAGATAAAAGGGCAGCTAAAAGGCTTGAAGATGAGTTATATCGGAGATGGCAATAATGTTGCCAATTCATTGATGGTCGGCTGCGCAAAAATGGGAATGGATTTTTCCATTGGATGTCCTGAGGCCTACAAACCTGATGAAAAGGTCGTTGCCTATGCTCAAAAAGTGGCAAAAGGGACTGGCAGTGAAATTGTGGTGACAACATCAGCTTCAGAAGCAATAAAAGATGCGGATATCGTCTATTCCGATGTTTGGACCTCCATGGGGCAGGAAATCGAAAATAGTATTCGCTTAGAAGCCTTTAAAAATTATCAAATTAATAGTGAACTTGTGAAACATGCTAAAGAAGATTATTTATTCATGCATTGCCTGCCTGCTCACAGGGAAGAAGAAGTAACAGCTGAAGTCATCGATGGACCGAATTCTGTCGTTTTCCACCAAGCAGGAAATCGTCTGCATGCCCAAAAGGCGGTTCTAGTGGATTTAATGTCTTAACCAAAAAGCCGATTTCCTGTATGTTCTTAATTTTTCTGACATGAAAGAAAGGAACCTGGCAATAATAACAAGGAAAGCATGTAAAGGGGTGAAATCTATGGGGCAAAATCGTCAATTTAAGCCAGGTCAGAAGGCACCTAATAATGGGACCTACGTAGAAATCGGTGAAACGGGCAGCACGGTAGTGAATCCGAAAATGGTAAAGCTTGATGCAGGGGATGCCTTTCCTGAAACGTCTAATCATAATCGGATATGGACATATAAGCGGAAGCCATGAAAAATTAAAAAGCAGGAAAAAGGAATGATCGCCATCCATTTTCCTGCTTTTTTTCTATTCAGTGGTATAACCGAAAATTTTCAAGATTTCCAAAAAGTATTGGAACAAGCTCCCGAATTTGGTTCAGGGATTCAGCTTGCAGCAAATGCCACCAATGTTTTACAGCGATTAGGTGTCATGGATAAAATCAATGAAATTGAAGTTTTTCCAAAAAGGTTTATGCTGATGGCCCCCTTTTCTGGCAAGCTTTCCGCTTTGAATTTTAGGTGATGTTCCGAGATACGATCTTTGCAGGTCGCGCGGACAAGATTTCCAATTTTTCGAAGTTCATGGCTTCAATAAAACGGCCTGAAAGCATAATCCGTTTTGTTTCAACTTTATACTGTGCTAAGGGATTTTATGCATTTTATAAATGGGTCTGGCCTTTCTTCTATATGAAGAGAGGTTTTTTCCGTTTATCCTCCATACCTCCTGCATTTTTTATAACTTTCCTTTACATGGGGGAAATTAGAAGTATAATGAAATTATAAAGGTCAAAGTTGGTCAAACCGAGTGTGGATTCGTTCATGATATAGATGAATGGGAGGTTGTAAGATGGATATTAATAAAATGACGGAGAGAACCCAACAGGCATTCATTGGCGGCCAGGAACTAGCCAAAGATAGAGGGAATCCCGAGCTGACGGAGCTTCATTTATTAAAGGCCTTAATGGAACAGGATGAAAGTTTATTGATTCGGATTTTATCGGAATCTGATAAACCTATGAATCAATTTGATATAGAGCTTAATAAGGAATTGGATCGATTACCGGAAGTGAGCGGGAGTGTTTCCGAGGTTTACATGTCATCCTCCTTACAGAAAATTTTGACGGCTGCCGAAAAAGAAATGCAGAAGTGGGAAGATGAATATTTATCTGTGGAACATTTGCTGCTGGCTTCCCTGAAAGGCAATAAAACGAATATAAACAGACTATTCTCATCATATGGAATCGATTACGAAAAAGCAAAACGGATTATACAAGATGTAAGGGGGAATCAGCGAGTGACTAGTCAAAATCCTGAAAGCACATATGAAGTACTGAAAAAATACGGCAGAGATCTCGTTGCTGAAGTTAAATCAGGGAAGGTCGATCCAGTCATCGGTCGTGATACGGAAATCAGAAACGTCATTCGGATCCTATCACGCAAAACAAAAAATAACCCCGTATTAATTGGAGAACCTGGTGTTGGTAAGACAGCCATTGTCGAAGGATTGGCGCAAAGGATCGTCAGGAAGGATGTCCCGGAAGGATTAAAGGATAAAACCGTTTTTTCACTAGATATGAGTGCACTTGTCGCAGGGGCAAAATTCCGCGGTGAATTTGAGGAACGCCTTAAAGCGGTATTGAATGAAATTAAGAAGAGTGATGGGAAAATTCTTTTATTCATCGATGAACTGCATACAATTGTCGGTGCAGGCAGAACGGATGGTGCACTTGACGCCGGGAATATGTTAAAGCCGATGCTTGCGCGTGGTGAGCTGCATTGTATCGGTGCAACAACCCTTGATGAATATCGACAATATATTGAAAAGGATCCGGCTCTAGAACGTCGTTTCCAACAAGTTCTGGTTCCTGAACCGGATGTGGAGGATACGATTTCAATTTTGCGTGGACTAAAAGAACGGTTTGAAATTCACCATGGTGTCAGGATTCATGATCGGGCGATCGTGGCAGCCTCTGTCCTTTCGAACCGATATATAACGGAGCGATTTTTGCCAGATAAAGCGATAGATCTTGTGGATGAAGCCTGTGCGATGATCAGAATGGAAATTGATTCAATGCCATCAGAGTTGGATGAAATCACGAGAAAAGTCATGCAACTCGAAATTGAAGAAGCGGCCTTGAAGAATGAGGAGGACCCTCAAAGCAAAGCTAGGCTGGAAGTGCTTCAAAAAGAACTCTCAGAACTTCAGGATCAAGCGAATGGCATGAAGTCCAAGTGGCAAATGGAAAAGTCGGCGCTTCAAAAAGTGCAGGATCAACGTGAGGAACTTGAGAAGTTGCGTCATGAACTGGAACAGGCAGAGAATGACTATGACCTTAACCGGGCAGCGGAACTTCGGCACGGAAGGATTCCACAGCTTCAAAAAAAGTTGGATGCCATGGAAGATGAATTGGAAAAGGAAAAACAGGAATCACGGTTGCTTCGCCAAGAAGTGACGGAGGAGGAAATTGCCTCGATAGTTGCAAGGTGGACGGGGATTCCTGTAAGCAAGCTGGTGGAAAGTGAAAGGGAGAAGCTGCTTCGCCTATCTGAGATCCTGCATGAACGCGTAATAGGTCAAGGGGAAGCTGTGGAACTTGTATCCGATGCTGTATTAAGGGCAAGGGCAGGAATTAAAGATCCAAACAGACCGATTGGTTCATTCATTTTCCTGGGACCGACGGGTGTAGGTAAAACAGAATTGGTAAAAGCTTTGGCAGAAACGTTATTCGATAGCGAAGAACATATGATTCGTATCGATATGTCGGAATATATGGAGAAACATTCCGTGTCCCGTCTTGTTGGTGCACCTCCTGGATATGTTGGATTTGAGGAAGGCGGGCAACTAACCGAAGCTATTAGAAGAAACCCATACTCCGTCGTGTTACTAGATGAAATTGAAAAGGCACATCCGGAGGTCTTCAATATTTTGCTGCAAATGTTGGATGACGGACGTATAACAGACTCCCAAGGTAGAACAATTAACTGTAAAAATACGGTTATTATCATGACATCCAACATCGGTTCCCATTTCTTGTTGCAGTCCAACCGAGTGGATGGTGGAATTGAAGAAGAGATAAAAGAGCAAGTCTTTAAAGAATTAAGAGGGCATTTCCGTCCGGAATTTTTGAATCGGGTAGATGATATTGTTTTATTCAAACCTCTTACCAAACAAGAAATTGTTGAAATCGTAGAAAAAATGGTTCATCAATTACAGGTAAGGTTAACTGAACAAAATATAACCCTGAATGTCACTGAAGCGGCCAAGGAATTCATTGCGGACCAGGGATATGATCCTGTATATGGAGCCAGACCGTTGAAGCGATTCATTCAAAAGCATCTGGAAACAAAGATCGCTCGTAAAATCATAGCTGGCACAGTTGGGCTGAAAGAAGGAATAACGATTGATTATGATGATGATGAATTGGTCCTCATATAAAAAATTTGAAATGTAGTTTACCCGTAAGCAAAGAACGGTATAACAAAAAGGACATCCCCGAAGGATGTCCTCTTTTGTTTCTTAATGTTGATGAGAGTCTTTTGCTGGCCCAGCAGGCATAACAGCAGGGATAATACATATTAGAATAGCCGCAGCGACTCCTAAAATTGTTCCCTGCTTAGCATCGTATGAAACTCCGATCATGGAAGAAACAACATATACAGTCATATGCACTAATAAGAATGTCCAAAAAATTGTCCAAGCATAACGCATCGAATTTCACCTCATTCCACTACATTCATTTTTATCTTACCATAATTAATATACAGTTAAAACGTGTTTTTAATAATAACCTTTAAATAATTCATACATTAAAATCATAAGAGAACTTTTCAGGCACAGTCTTGTGGTACCAAACGTCAAAAGGGAAATCATAGGGACTCAATATAAAATAAAATCATCCTGGTTTGGTTAATTTGGGATAATAAGTTAGGTGTTGCCACTTACCCTTTCTATTTTTCGTCATAAATTAATATAGTAGTAGTAATATTCCTTAAAGGAGTTTGACCGATGGAACAACGAACTTTTCAAATTGATGACCAATGGAATATCATCTATTATCCAGAGCGGCCCAGTGGTTTTTCCGTAATGGTAATTGGAGACCGTAGTCATTTTGTCGAAAAAGACAGCAGTTTTTGGTTGCAGCATCCTGGCAGGTTGCAGATATTGGAATACTTAAAGGAATACGGATACACGCTATTTTCATCCAATTTTCACGGAGCCAACTGGGGAAGCCCCAAAGCACTGAACCTTTCCCTTAACCTATATATTCTCTTCATGAAAAAAGAAATAGTCAATCAAAGGGTTCATATATTGGCAGAGGGGGCAGGAGCGCTCCTTGCCTTAAAGCTAATGAATGAACTTGGAAATAAAATACGTTCTGTCGTATTGATTGATCCGGTTTTTTCCTTGAAAGCACAACTGGTGAAGGAAAAGGAAAATAAGTTCTTCTATAAAAAGTGGCTGTCCGAGGTCGCTGCTGCATATGAGCTCGATCCTCCAGAATGTGAACAGCATATTATGGACACTGAAGATCCAGTGATCGCTGAGAAAATCCCCATGAAAGTGATTCAGGTTTTTGGAAGCTTGCGGAAAGAACAAGCCTCCCTTTATCGGCAAATCCAACTGGCTAGAAAAGCTGACTTGCAGCTGACGTATTTATTGCCAGAAAAACGTTATAAAATCCCCTATCAAATACAAAAGTTTTTCAATGAGAATGAAGAGTCTTTATGAGAATGGATATATTTTTACAATAGTTTGCATACGATACAGCATCTAAAAAAACTAGACGTGCCGGATGAAGTGGGCTGGATGGCATACGAGGGGGCTGTATTTATGCAAACATACATTGTTATTGGCGCTTATCAATTTGTGGGATTCTATGTGGTTCAATATTTTTTGAACCAAGGGGAAGAAGTAATCGGAATTGACTGGACTGATTCCGAAGCAAGTAAATATATTATGGAAGAAAAGGAACTTGAAATAGGTAGAAGTTCAAATTATATTTACTTTCCGATAAATAAACTTAAATTCTTGGATATTACACAGCAGGACACTGTGTTCATATCCTGTTACGATATTCAAAGCGGAAAGATGGGTAAAATCGATTTTCTTATAGGCGAAATCGTTTTCTTCATTGAAAAATGCAAAAAAAATGGCTCGAAAGAAACACCAAATTTTGTTGTTTTCATGCCAATTGAAGAAGAAATCAGTATTTTTCAATCCATATTAAGCTCGATTCGTGGAATAGATTCAGCAAAAATCATATTTTTACCCACGATTTATGGACCTTGGCAATCGGAAGGCATGAGCTTTGAAGCGGGAATCAATCAACTTGGTCCGTCTGATATCAAGCCGGCGATTGCTAACGAATATACAGGAGATGCTCTCTTCATCACTGACTTTGTGAATTCTTTGGAAGAAGTGCTTACTTCCTCCTCCGATAGGGATATCCAATTGTGCAGCAGTATAGATGATCATTGGAATAAATGTGCCAAGTTAGTATTTGGTGAAAGTATGGATTCATTCATTTCCCGATCAATAACTAAAATCAATAAAGGATCAATATTTGAGGTGCCTAGCAAAATAGATCCAGAAGAAGGCATTGCTTTACAAAGAAAACATAATAAACGATTAAACTTACTTAAAAAGTGGAGAAAGCGTGATTAAAGAGGGAGTGGAGGATTAATGCCGATAATCAAATTTGAAGGCGAAGCGAGATACTATTAACAAAAGACAATCGAATCACAATGATCGAGAACTTTCGTTATTTAAGAAGGTTAATACTGTATATTTGCCTCTAACTTATATGTTTTGTACTATAATGTTCAAGGATCGAAATTAATATCAAATGATATTCATTATTTTATATTATGCCCTTTACGAAAGGGACATCTGGAATTATGATAATATTGATATTCAAATGATAGGGGGAAACGCAAAATGAGTTCAGATAAAACTCTTGAATTTATGGGGATTGCCATGAAGTACTTCCCTGAGGCAAAAGCGAAGCTTGAAGCAAACGGGATTCCATTCTCAATGGAGATGGCGGAGCCATTCATGGAGCTCTTTAAAAGCGTAATGCAAGAAGCTTATGAGCTTGGCAAACAAGATGCTCAGCGTTAATTAAACGTAGGCTGTCCGGGTAAAAGGACAGCCTGCATTTGTTTATTCTTTTTTCAAGAACTTGGCGCTCAATGGGTTCAGATTAATTTTATCAATGGCCGGTTTGTATTGACCGTATAAGCCCATCAATGTTTCAACGCTATCCATTAATTGCATGTAATCAACATTCGATTCCTCTTGTTGGGGTTCACTTTTCCTGCCAAACATCAAATTCGAAAAATGATCATCTTGGTTTCTCCGGTTGTTGTGATTGAAGATGTCCCAATAATTCCTCCTTTTCTTCTTTTATTTATAATGTATGTCCCTAAAATCCCTTGGCATAGGCATTTATCCGACTTCAGTAACGGATTCTTTTAGCCTTTCAAACTGTTATCTCTTGCAAGGATGTGTTTTTTTATATAAAATTAGTACCAGGTAATAATAGATGCTTATAATAACTCATTAAAATATAAGGGGATGGCAAAATGAATGCTGGAATACTAGGGCTTGGCCGCTACTTACCCGATAAAATCGTTACAAATGCGGATTTAGAGAAAATGATGGATACCTCCGACGAGTGGATCCGGACTAGGACAGGTATAGAGGAAAGAAGAATTGCCAATGATGACATTGAAACATCAGATATGGCTTATGAAGCCGCAAAAGCTGCATTGGCAAATGCAAAAATTTCGGCTGAAGAGATAGATTTAATTCTTGTAGCTACTGTTACACCGGATCAGCCGTTTCCTTCTGTCTCTTGTATGATTCAAGAGAAATTGGGAGCGAAAAGGGCAGCTGCAATGGATGTAAGTGCTGCATGCGCTGGTTTTATGTATGCAATGATCACTGCACAGCAATTTATTAAGACAGGTGCATATAAGCATGTGCTGATTGTCGGTGTTGAAAAACTTTCGAAGGTAACCAATTGGGAAGACCGCAATACTGCTGTACTATTTGGTGACGGAGCGGGTGCAGCTGTGGTTGGACCTGTTTCGGAAGGCAAAGGGATCCTTTCCTTTGAATTAGGCGCAGATGGAACTGGTGGGAAGCACTTATTACAGGATGGAGATTTCATTCATATGAATGGGCGCGAAGTATTTAAATTTGCGGTCCGTCAGATGGGGGAATCCAGCCTGAGTGTGTTGGATAAAGCTGGATTGACAAAAGAAGATGTGGATCTGCTTGTACCGCATCAAGCAAACATACGCATTATGGAATCCTCAAGGGAACGCTTGGGTCTTCCGATTGAAAAAATGACAAAAACGGTTCATAAATATGGAAATACTTCTTCAGCGTCCATTCCAATGGCCCTTGTGGAAGAATTGGAAGCAGGAAGAATCAAGGACAACGACCTAATTATCATGGTCGGTTTTGGTGGTGGCCTTACATGGGGAGCGATCGCTCTTAGATGGGGTAAATAAAAAAAGAAGAAGCAAAACATAAAAGCTTTAAAAAAAGGAAGGAGCCATTTCTAATGACTAATCGCCGTGTAGTTGTAACAGGTATTGGAGCAATATCACCAGTTGGTAATGATGCAGAAACTGGATGGAAGAATATAATCGAGGGGAATTCAGGAATAGGTCCTTTAACGCGTTTGAATGCTGAAGAATTCCCTGTTAAAGTTGCTGCTGAAATCAAGGGGTTTGATATAGAAACATATATTAATCGTAAAGAAGCGCGGAAGATGGACCGTTTTACCCATTATGCAATTGCTGCATCCGTTATGGCATATAATGATAGTAAGCTGGAAATATCAGATGAAAATGCAGCACGTGTCGGAGTCTGGATCGGTTCGGGTATCGGCGGGCTGGAGACACTTGAGACACAGCATGAAAACTTTTTAAACAGAGGGTATAAGCGGGTTAGCCCATTTTTCGTACCAATGATGATTCCGGACATGGCTGCCGGCCAGGTATCTATCTTACTGGGTGCTAAAGGAATCAATTCATGTACGGTAACAGCCTGCGCAACAGGAACAAATTCAATTGGTGACGCGTTTAAAGCCATTCAACGGGGCGACGCCGATGTGATGATCACAGGCGGAGCAGAAGCGCCAATCACAAAAATGTCGGTTGCAGGTTTCTGTGCAAATACGGCTTTATCGACCAATCCTGATCCACAAACTGCTAGCCGTCCTTTTGATCTGAATCGTGATGGATTCGTAATCGGGGAAGGTGCAGGGATTATCGTTCTGGAAGATCTGGAACATGCATTGAATAGAGGGGCCAAGATTTATGCTGAAATAGCTGGTTATGGATCTACTGGAGATGCCTTCCATATTACGGCTCCGGCACCTGGTGGAGAAGGCGGGGCAAGAGCGATGAAAATTGCAATTGAGGATGCAGGTTTGAATCCGGAAGACATCCAATATGTGAATGCCCACGGAACGAGTACGCCATACAATGACAAATATGAAACAATGGCAGTCAAAGAAGTCTTTGGCGACCATGCTAATAAACTTGCCTTAAGTTCAACTAAGTCCATGACAGGCCATATGTTGGGGGCAGCGGGTGGAGTCGAAGCGATATTCACGATTCAGGCAATCAGGGACAGCATAATGCCTCCAACGATCAATATTGAAACACCAGACCCTGAGTGTGATTTGGACTATATTCCGAATAAAGCAAGGAAGTGCGAAATTAATGCCGCCATCAGCAATTCACTTGGATTCGGTGGACATAACGCTACTATTCTTTTCAAGAAATATCAATAAATTAAATTGAGGTAGAGCAGATCTCTTGGGATCTGCTCTTTTTGTGTTAGGGGTTATGCAAGGGATATAAATGTGTCAACCGCCTTTTTTTAATCATACGATAGTCAAAAGAAGCGGGGGTGTATGGAAATGGGAGTTATTTTAACTGATGAGTGGATGAAAAAGGATTTCAACCGCCCAATCCAAATGATGGAAAGACTTAAAGGTACATTCAACAATACCCTTGATGCGGACATGATTTATCATCATTTATTAAAGCATGGCATGTATTCGCCGAATCAAAAAACAAAACTCACCTGGGAAGGCTTAAAAGAAAATAATGCATGGGAAAAAACTCAAAACTTGTTTACAGCCTATAAGAAGCTTTGGGGAGGGCCTGATGTTCCCATATATATTTTTCCGCTCATGTCTTCAGGGATATGGAATAAAAAAGTTGAAACGAAGTCGGGATTGGCATTTAAAGATAAACTATTCCTTTTTTACGACAAGGGTATAGCTGAAGAGGAAATGGAGGCCATATTGATTCACGAATATCATCATGTCTGCCGATTACATCATTTGAAAAAGGATCAAAAAGAATTCACTCTTCTTGATACGATGATCATGGAAGGACTGGCGGAAAGAACGGTGGGTAAATATTTAGGAGCAAAATATTTAGCGAAATGGACTAAATTATATCAGGAAGATAAACTACGAGAATTATGGATTAAGCATTTACAAGAAAGGCACACAATAAAACGTACAGATCCTCTTCATGATGTCCTGCTGCTTGGAATGAAAGGATACCCACATATGCTTGGATACTGTAGTGGTTATTACCTAGTGAGAAATTTTGAAAAACTCTCTGTGAAAAAATCATTCATTATTCAATCTGAAGAATTCTTACCGAAAAAGAACTAATATATACGTTCTTTTTTTTCTTAATCTGTTTTCTGGAATAGGAATAAATTGTATGGTTCCTGCCTATACTGATTGACAAACAGAAATTTGTTTAAGTGAGGGATGAATGATGTTATATCTTCATGATGTATGGGTTAACTGGTTTGAAGGAGAAGAAAACGGCTATAATATTTGTCATTTTCATGAATGGAGGAAGGATGATGGGATCGAGCTACTAGATCAAGTTCCTTTGTTGAAAGTGTCATCAACATTGTTCCACTACATAGAAAACGACTTGTCAGAATTACCTAAGCCATTGCTGAATGATGTGTATCAAAAAGCATATGCAAGGAAAAATCATGAACGAATTCAGCTTGACTATTGTTTTATCGTGACTGACGGAAATGGAATTTTAGCTGTTGATACGATAGGTTATCATATTCCGATTAGGAAAAGCAGAATAATTCCCCGGCAGGAACAAATTGTTTATGACATGATAGAAAACCATGATGAGATGGATTACACCTTTACTGAAAAACCTACATCTGAGAAAGAATATCATATTTTATCGCCGTCTCCCTTATTCATGAATGGGTTGACAAGAAAAGAAAGACAGCTTAAGCAATTACTATTCATGGCCATGGACCAATTATTCACGGCGAAAAACACTGCTGAAATCCGCTATTGGTATACAGAATGGGCTCCTGAAAAATATGAAAGCATTCAAGAAATGGATTTTCAGATAGCGTGGCTTGAGTTGTATGAAGAAATGAAGGAAGGCTGGTCAGAGAAGCACCTTCAACTTTGTGAAAACTTGGTGAAGGGACAGCCTTTTTTTGAAAAGCTTTGGCAAGTGGAGGCTGGCGATAGCCCATCGATATTATGAACAAAAAAGACGATCCGATGAGGATCGTCTTTTTTTATCTCTTTCTGCCAAGTCCCATGCCATTATACATTTTTCTAATCATCTTATTGGCTTCAATGTTCGCTTTTTCTGCTCCGCGGTCAAGAATCTCATCTAATTCTGGTGAATCGATCAATTCATGATAGCGTTCCTGGATTGGCAGAATTTCTCCAAGAACCACTTCAGCCAAATCACCTTTAAAGTCACCATAACCTTTACCTTCATACATCTCTTCAATTTCTGAATAGGTTTTCCCACTGAAGATGGAGTATATGGACATCAGGTTGGAAACACCGGCTTTGTTTTCCTTATCGTAACGGACAATGCCTTCGGAATCGGTAACTGCGCTCTTGATGTTTTTTTCGATTTGCTTCGGATCATCCAATAAGGCAATCGTTGCCTTTTTGTTAGGATCCGATTTGCTCATTTTCTTGGTTGGTTCTTGTAGGGACATGATACGAGCCCCTTCTTTAGGGAGGCTGATTTCCGGAATTTTAAAAATATCATTGTGCTTTCTATTGAACCGTTCAGCCAAATCGCGTGTCAATTCAAGATGCTGTCTTTGATCTTCACCAACAGGAACTACATCCGTACTATAAAGGAGAATGTCGGCAGCCATCAGCGGCGGGTAAGTAAGCAGTGCTGCGGAAACCCCCTCTTTGCCAGCTGATTTGTCTTTAAATTGTGTCATTCGCTCAAGTTCACCAATATAGGAAATACTCTGTAAAATCCAGCCTGCCTGAGCATGCGCAGGTACCTCTGATTGAATGAAGATTGTATTCTTTTCTGGATCAAGGCCAATGGCCAAATATAAAGCGGCCAATGATTTAATGTTTTTCCTTAACTTAAGGCGATCTTGTGGAACTGTAATTGCATGCTGGTCAACAATACAAAAGTAACATTCATATTCATTTTGTAAGTTAACGAATTGTTTCATGGCTCCGATGTAATTTCCTAAAGTAACGGAACCGGATGGCTGTATGCCGGAGAAAATCCTTTTCAACTGCTAGTCACTCCTCTAAATGCGTTTGTGGATAAATGGATATTCGCTTTTCATTATTGTAAGGATAAATAGAAAATGAATCCACTTTCTTTGAAATAAATGTGCGCCAATGAAAGGGGAACGCCCATTTAAATCTCGTGGAAGGCCGTTTTGTCCTGTATCGATGCCATTCTGAGAATACGAATTGTCCACTATAACTGTATTTTAGCATTTATTCATATTAAATGTATAATCGAAACGGCAATCACGTCAAAGGAACGGATTTTCCGTCTTTTTTTTATCGATCAATGAAAGCATCAAGGTAAATAAAACCGTTTTATATATTTCACCTTGAGCAGGCGATTTTAGGGAAGGATACATACAAGGGAATACGTGCTGGGAACGTTTTCGCATCCAAGTGGTTTTATTTATGGCAGATTTTTTTAATTATTTATAATATATAGGAGTAAAGTTAAATGGTTGTGGTATTAAAGAAAGGGGTCTATTTTTATTTATTGAATATTGATGACTGATGGCGAATGAGGTGGAGGAAATGAAACAAATGAAACAAATGAGTAAATGGTTGATGACAGGGATGTGCATATTCCTGATTCAACAGCCAGTTCATGCACAGGACATGAACGAAACTAGGCAGGTAGCGTTAGAAAATAAAGAACTGCCTGTGAATGCACCGCGTTTTGTTTTTGATTCGGGGTTGAAATTCGCATATCCGGATGCTGTGCGTGGAATATATGTGACCGGGCCTGCAGCGGGTGGCAATAAAATGAATGAACTTATTAAATATGTAGATGAAACCGATTTGAATGCGATGGTCATTGATATTAAGGATGACTTTGGGAATGTTACGTATAAGACCGAAGATCCCGATTCTCCATATGCCGGGATTGGTAAAGACTACATAAAGAATCCTAAGGCAATGCTGAAAAAATTTGAGGATAAGCAGATTTATCCGATTGCAAGGGTAGTTGTCTTTAAAGACTCCCTTCTGGCTAAAGAGAGGCCTGAATTGTCATTTTTAGATGGCGAAGAGGTATGGAAGAATGGTCGAGGGGAAGCCTTCGTTAACCCGTTCTTAAAAGAGGTATGGGATTATAATGTCGGTATTGCCATTGAAGCGGCAAAAATGGGTTTTAAAGAAATTCAATTTGACTATGTCCGTTTTCCCGAAGGATTCGAAAATAAAGAAAATGATTTGGAATATGATATTGGTGAATATGATGAAGCGAAAGTGAGTCATACAGCAAAAAGGGTTCAGGCAGTGACGGACTTCGTAAGTTATGCGAAGAAACAATTGGAGCCATATGGTGTGGAAGTATCGGTGGATATTTTTGGATATGCGGCTACGTTGCCTGAAGCTCCCGGAATTGGGCAGAACTTCACTAAAATCTCTGAGAACGTGGATGTAATTTCCTCAATGATCTATCCAAGTCACTGGACATCTTATTTTGGTATCGATAAGCCTGATTTAGAGCCTTATAATCTCGTTAAGGAATATGCGAAATTGGAAAATGGGAAGCTGAAGGAATTAAAAACCCCGCCAACTTCAAGACCTTGGCTTCAGGATTTTACTGCTTCGTATTTAGGAGAGGGGAATTACCAAAGGTATGGAAAGGAAGAAGTTGAAGCCCAAATAAAAGCGTTAAATGATAATGGTATTGATGAATATTTATTATGGAATGCAGCAACTCGATATACAAAGGGAGTGGATTATACCCCATGAAAAAATGGATGACCTAAGGGATATCCTTCCGGTCATCCATTTTCTTTCTAAAATTACCGCTTTTTATTCCCACCAACTTGATTCCACCCTGACTGAATTCGTTTCGATTGATCGAAAATATGAGAGTGACGTTTCCCTCCAAACCATTTTTCGCCGATGCCATTCGTCACAATGCCATTCACGGCAGTGATGCCAATAACGCAAGCTGCGACTAAAACAAAGTCCATAAAGTAACTGATCATCCAATCCCCCCAATATTTTCAAGCTATTTAAGTTCCATTGTAGTGGATAAGAGAAAATCTGGAAAGAATAAATTAGCAAAAGAGGAGATTAAATCATGAATTGGTATGAAAAACTAAACCAGTATTTCCCCATTGAAGAAATGAAGTCTAAAGAACATATTGAAGTGTTATTAGAAGATAAGCAGGAAATATATATAAAGGATGAAGGTCCCGACCATGTTTTATTGTATGTGGAAGGGGAGGAGTTTATATTCGTTGATTACCTATTTGTATCAAAGAAATCAAGGGGGCAGGGATTAGGAAGGAAATTGATCCAGAAATTGCAAAAAAAACAGAAAACGATCTTGCTGGAAGTCGAACCAGTACAAGAAAATGATGATGATACATTTAAAAGGCTGAGATTTTATAAAAGGGAAGGATTCAAGCATGCTTCTTCGATTTCCTACTGCAGAAAATCTCTTGCCACCAATGAGAATACTCCAATGGAAATCTTATATTGGCCTTCAAATCCATCTGTTGAAGAAGAAGACGTTTTTGATTTCATGAAAGAGATTTATTCTGAAATCCATACCTACAAAGATGACAACCTATATGGAAAGTCTTATCAGGATGTAGAGGATGTACTGAGCTTGAAAGCTGGTCAGGAAACGGATATTTTTAAAGAGATGGAAGTCTGAGAAAGAGGGCCGTTTGGAAAGCGGCCCTTTATTTTGTCGATCGGAAGTGTCTTACCCCGAACCGTGATTTTAAAACAAGACTTGGTTAACCTTCATGTATTTTTGCTTTTTATATGGATGAAACCCTCATTAAATTGAAGAAATTTGTGACACTTCATGTCGAATAACTGGCTAGCCGAGACCCCGCAGACGCTTGCTTTGATGAGGTTTGGCAGGCAGTCGGCGGAAAGGGATCGGATTTCTGAATTCAACTGGAACTTTTTTTTAAAAATAAACAGTGGAACTGGCTTTTTTCAAATATGTCTACCGTCTGAAAGTGCCGGTTGTTCACATGCACTTTTATTGTGCATCTTCTGAAGGAAAATGAATATCTATAACTTCTGGATAGTAGATTGTTCCCTTCTTGCCGCTTTCCTTTTATATTCCCTTTTTTACTTTTGGTATTATATGTGCTAAAAGAATGGTTTTTTTTGTAAAAGGAGGAATTTGCTTTTTATTAAAGAAAATATATTAACATGAACTTGTTTATTGACAAGGATAGGGGGTAAATAAAAGTAACGAGCAAATTGAAAAATCATGAGGGCTGAATTGAGAGTTAAATGAGAATGGTAGGTAGCTATTTTCAATTAGAAAAAGTGGTTTTAATGTATTACATAAAAAAACGAAATAGCTATAGTACAGGCTAAACAAGAAGTTTAAAAGGATTTTTTCAAATATCAAAAAGGGTATTCATTTTAAATAAATTAGTGTATAATAAAGAATATGAGATACTTATTTAAAATTATTTCAAATTAGAGTGGTACTTATGAATACTAATAGTAGATTTCCCCTCATAGATCACCGATTCTATATTTAGGGAGTGTGAGTAAACATGGTAACATTATATACATCACCTAGTTGTACTTCATGCAGAAAAGCAAAAGCATGGTTAGAGGAACATGAGATTGGCTATAAAGAAAGAAACATTTTTTCTGAACCGTTGTCAATTGATGAGATTAAAGAAATTCTTCGAATGACAGAAGATGGAACCGATGAAATTATTTCAACACGGTCTAAAACTTTCCAAAAGTTAAACGTAAATTTAGAGAGCCTGCCTCTTCAAGAATTATATAAATTGATCAAGGAAAATCCGGGATTGTTGAGACGTCCAATTATCCTTGACGAGAAACGGCTTCAAGTAGGTTATAACGAAGATGAGATAAGACGCTTTTTACCACGTAAAGTCCGTACCTTCCAGTTACGGGAAGCGCAACGTATGGTCAACTAATAATGTCTTTCAAGCTCTGCCAAGAATTGTGCAGGGCTTTTTCTTTATAGAAAACCGATTTTTCGTCTCAATTTTAGATCCATAGGCGACAGGGATGTTTGGCATCTCAAGCAAGTCCCTATAGCCGGTCATCATTTAAAGATAAAATAAGAATGCAATTCACCATCCCATGTATATAATAAGGCATAAACGGCGGTAAGATTAAAATTAAAGCATGCATTGTGATAGTTGCATACGGATGAATTATTATATAGAATGAATGGAATATTAGGCAAACAATTGTTTTTTAGATAAGTAATGTTTTTTATTTCCCTTCTTCAAGGTTTTGTCATAAAATGATGTAAAATAGTATGTTTTAATGACTATCATGATTTACAGTATTCACTTACGGGTAAAGAGCTTTTAAGAGCAATTTTCGCTTGGGGGTTATTATCCCTTCAAAATGAGAAAGGAAGGGAGAGGGGAATCATGGAAATCGAACGCATTAATGACGATACAGTTAAATTTTATATTTCCTATATAGATATTGAGGAAAGAGGCTTCGATCGCGAAGAGATTTGGTACAGTCGTGAGAGAAGTGAGGAGCTTTTTTGGGAAATGATGGATGAAGTGCATCAAGAAGAAGAATTCATGATTGAAGGACCTTTATGGATTCAAGTTCAAGCCCTTGAAAAAGGCTTGGAGGTTTTGGTCACAAAAGCCCAGCTTGCCAAAGATGGTCAGAAACTCGAGCTGCCTCTTTCAGATGATAAGTTTAAGGAATTGAATGTATCAGATAAGATGGATACGCTTCTTGATCAACATTTTCATGGTAAGGATGAAGAAAGCGGTATAACATTCGAAGATGGTATGATTGAATTCATCACGACATTCGAGGATTTTGAAGATGTCATTTCATTAAGCAAGCGTCATGGCTTGGATGACTGGACGACAAAACTTTATGTTTATCAAAATAAATATTATCTTTATATTGAGTTTTCCGAGGCGGAAATTGACGAGGAAGAAATCGATAATGTGTTAAGTCTTTTATTGGAATATAGTCAGGAGTCACCAATAACGGTGCACATGCTTGAAGAGTACGGGAAAATAGTCATCGAAAATGATGTATTCACAACGGTCGATAAATATTTCGCATAGACTGTTGAGGCCGATTTCAGTAGAAATCGGCCTTTTCGTCCAAGTATAAATGTTTTTTTACCTTAGGCAGGGAGATTTTTAAATGTGCCCGTGTTTGTTAATTGGAGGTAGTCTAGGTGAAGAATATAGTTGGCATAAGTCTGCTAATTCTCTTGTTGGTCGGGCCTTGGTATTTTCTGATAAATGAAGTCGATGGTCGGCTGATTTTTTATTCTAGCCTTATAATGACCCTGTTCTTGGTGATAATTGGATGCATCATTTTCCTGGAAAATCGGGATCCCATCCAGACCATAACATGGCTTCTTATGTTTGGCGCTTTCCCATTCATCGGTTTCATTTTTTACTTTTTGTTTGGCCGTAATTTTCGGAAAGAGAGGATATTTCGCAAGAAGTACTTTTTGGATAAGCAAAGTTTCGTGAAAATAAGAGAAGTAGAATATAAAGATCGAATTAAGGAAATGGGAGAAAACTCACAGCAGTTATTCACGCTTGCAAATAGGCTAGGGAATAGTCCTATTTCATTTACGACCGAAACCCGGATTTTAAGGAATGGTAAGGAGACTTTTTCCAATATCATTGAAGAATTAAAAAAAGCCAGACATCATATTCATTTAGAATATTATATAGTTAGGGATGACCGCATTGGCGGTGTGCTAAAGGATGTCTTGATAAAAAAAGTAAAAGAAGGGGTAGCGGTTCGTTTTCTCTATGATGCGGTTGGTTCTTGGAAGTTAGCTCGCTCCTATATCGATGAACTGAAGAATGCTGGAGTCGAAATGGTCGCCTTTGGTCCGTTGCAGCTCCCTTTATTAAATAATAAATTCAACTATCGCAACCACCGTAAAATAATTGTGATAGATGGCTCAGTCGGTTTCATGGGTGGACTCAATATTGGGGATGAATATTTGGGACATGATCCGAAATTCGGTTCTTGGCGTGATACGCATCTTCTCGTAAAGGGGGAAGCGGTCACGACTCTACAGCTCATATTTCTGCAGGATTGGTATTATAGCACCAATAATAGCTTTTTAACGGATGAATACCTCCTGACCGGCATGCCGATCCATGATGGGCATGGCGGAGTTCAATTGATTGGCGGAGGGCCGGATAGTGAGTGGACGATCATTAAGAGCATTTTTTTTAAGATGATTACTTCAGCAGAAAAGTCGGTCTGGATTGCATCTCCCTATTTCGTTCCTGACGACGATATCCTTCAAGCTTTGAAGGTAGCTGCATTAAGTGGTTTAGATGTCAGGCTGCTCGTCCCAAAGAACCCCGATAAACGAATTGTATTTCATGCTTCGAGAACCTATTTTCCCGAATTGCTTACTTCGGGAGTTCGTATATTCCAATATAATGAAGGCTTCATGCATAGTAAAATCATCATCGTTGATGACCAAATGGCCTCAATTGGGACAACCAATATGGATATGAGAAGCTTTCACTTGAATTTCGAAGTCAATGCCTTTCTATACCGGACGGAAAGTACACAACAGCTGGTAAATGATTTTTTGGAAGATATAAAGGTATCCCAAGAAGTGGAAATCAATGCGTTTTCTAAACGGAATATAGGATTGAAAGTGTTGGAATCCACTTGCCGATTGCTTTCCCCCCTTCTTTAGATATTAACTTTCCTTTATGCCGATCAGGCATTTTTTTTTGAAAATTAAAAGGAATCCATTGCTATGCAAGCGAATGTAGTGGGTAAGGAGGAGATGTATGTTAACTGCGGTAAAAAGAGATGGAACTTGGATTACCCTTCCTGAAAAGATACCGGCAAACTTGCTTGCTGAATGGAGAAAGTCAACAGATTATTATTGTCCGTGCTGCAAGATGGAAATGTACATTAAAGCAGGAAACATCAGGGTCCCGCATTTCGCCCATAAAAATAATTCTTCATGCCGTGCTTCTTCAGAACCGGAATCCGCCTATCATTTAATGGGAAAAAGAAAATTGTTTCAGTGGTTTTTATCACACGGTTATCAAGTGGATCTAGAAGCCTACCTGCCCGAAATCAAGAAAAGGGCTGATATCTTAGCTACGGTAGGAGGTAATCGCTATGCAATAGAATTTCAATGCTCAGTTATCCCGGAGATTGAATTCATTGAACGGACAAGAGCCTATCAAAGCATAGGCATCACGCCAATTTGGATCCTCGCTGCAAATCGCCTAAAAAGGAAAAGCATGTATGAATTCAGTTTATCCGGATTCCAATGGCTCTTCGTCACCGGCAGTTGCCACCATCCGTTTCTTTGGATGTATTGTCCGGAAACTAATCATTTATCAGTATTGAAGAACCTCACTCCTTTTACCCCTAGAACCGTCTTTGCCGAATTGACGACTGCTTCTTTAACGCTCCTGCCTCCTAATAGGGCAATGCCCCAAAACTGCTTCCGTTTCCCTTTTCTGCCTGCGTGGAGATACAAACGAAAAGACTGGACCCTCCATCGTGTGAAAACTGCACGGAGAAGTGACCCTTTTTTCGAAGGGCTCTATTTACATCATATTACACCTGGGGCAATTCCCATTGAAGTGGGTGTTCCAGTCAGAGGGATGCTGTTGATCGAAACTTCCCCGATTGAATGGCAGGCATGGTTTTACATGGATGTGTTTCAAAAGAAAAAACCTGGGGAAAAGATTTCTAGGGATGATATTATCCACTTTTTTAAGAAGCGTTCAAAAAAGGGGGAAATAAAGTTCAGACCGTTACCATTGCTACATGAAAAACCGGTGGAATATCCTTTAGATCAATATATCAAGCTATTAGAGAAAATGGGTTACATTTCAAAGTCGGAAGAGGGGGTCTTTAAAGTTGAAAAGGCATTTTCCATTCCCGTCACCAGTGATCACGGTCAAATGATGGAAAAAATTTTCTATGATAAGCATAAATTGATGATGGAAAAGCGGAATATCCAGTATAATCGGGGATAACATCTCTATTTATCTTGAATTCAGATGAATTGGCAGGATTATTTTTGTTAATGGAGAAATAGTAATAGGAACGAGGATTTAAAATCTTTAAGGAAGCATGAAGCTGTATGAAGCATTGCAGCGTCCAATCAGGTTTGGCGATTGGACGCTGAATGCGAGTTTTCTATAGAATGGAGAGGAATTTTAATGGCACAGGAAACAAAAGTGAATGCATTACCCTCAAGAAGTGAAATAGCTGCGGAAGATACTTGGAGACTGGAAGATATCTTCGCCACCGAAGAAGATTGGGAAGTTGCTTTCAAGGCAGTAAAAGAAGATCTTAAGAAAGCGGAGGGACATAAAGGGACTTTGGGCGAAAGCGCAGAAAAGTTATTTTCGGCCCTTCAACTCCAGGAT
The DNA here is from genome assembly GCF_050274955.1 of Peribacillus sp. NPDC006672. Lineage (NCBI taxonomy): Bacteria > Bacillati > Bacillota > Bacilli > Caryophanales > Bacillaceae > Peribacillus > Peribacillus sp. NPDC006672. Next base: position 238,004 of record NZ_JBNNOR010000002.1, on the reverse strand, counting down.
GAATTATTTGAGAAGCTAGGGAAAGTTTATTCTTATTCACATATGCGCAATGATCAAGATACAACCAATCCTTTTTATCAAGGGATGGAAGATCGGGCAAAAGCTTTATACGCCCAGGCAGCGGCTGCGTTTTCATATATGGTTCCTGAGCTATTGAGTATTGATGAAAGCAAAGTGGAAGGGTTTTTGGAAGAAAAGGAAGAATTGAAATTATATAAACATTCATTAGAGGAAATTAATCTTCAGAGACCCCATATCCTATCTGCCGAGCAGGAAGAATTATTGGCACAAGCTTCAGAAGTACTCGATGCCTCAGGCAATACGTTCGGTATGCTTAACAATGCAGATTTGAAATTCCCGACCATCAAGGATGAAGAGGGAAATGAAGTGGAAATAACTCATGGAAGGTATATCAGTTTTCTTGAGAGTGAAGATCGCCGTGTACGTGAGGAGGCATTTAAAGGGGTATACAGCAAGTATGGTGAGTTCCGTAATACATTTGCTTCAACCCTGTCAGGTGAGGTGAAAAACCATAATTTCAATGCCACAGTCCGAAAATATGAATCAGCACGCCAAGCAGCTTTAAGTAGCAATAACATTCCGGAGACAGTATACGATAATCTCGTTAAAACAGTCAATGATAGCTTGCCGTTACTGCACCGTTATCTTGATTTACGTAAAAAAGTACTAGGATTAGAAGAACTTCATATGTATGATCTATTCACCCCGCTTGTTAAAGAAGTGAAGATGGAAGTGACATATGAGGAGGCCAAAGATTATGTCCTAAAGGGGCTTGCTCCGCTTGGGGAGGACTATTTGAATGTTTTGAAAGAGGGATTTGAAAACCGTTGGGTCGATGTACATGAAAACAAAGGGAAACGAAGCGGTGCCTATTCTTCTGGTACATACGGGACGAATCCATATATTTTAATGAACTGGCAAAATAACGTCAATAATTTATTCACGCTCGTTCATGAGTTTGGGCATTCGGTCCATAGCTACTATACGCGTAAATATCAGCCTTATCCATACGGGAATTATTCTATATTCGTAGCGGAAGTTGCATCGACGTGTAATGAAAACCTGTTGAATGATTACTTACTGAATACAATCGAGGATGAAAAGAAACGTATCTATTTATTGAATCATTATTTAGAAGGTTTCCGTGCAACATTGTTCCGCCAAACGATGTTTGCAGAGTTTGAACATACCATACATTTAAAAGCTCAAAATGGGGAAGCGTTGACAGCCGAAATGCTAACTAAGGAATATTATGAGCTGAACAAGAAATACTTTGGTGAGAATGTGACCATTGATGAAGAAATAGGTTTGGAATGGGCACGTATTCCACACTTCTACTATAATTACTATGTTTATCAATATGCGACCGGAATCAGTGCAGCAACAGCATTAAGCAAGCAAATCCTTGAAGAAGGAGAGCCTGCTGTCAAAAGGTATCTGGAGTTCCTGAAATCAGGAAGTTCTGATTATCCGATTGAAGTACTAAAAAAGGCAGGGGTCGATATGACAAAAGCCGAGCCTGTACAAGAAGCCATGAATGTATTCGAAGAAAAATTAAATGAGTTGGAAGAGCTGTTGAATAAATAGGATGCGAAAGGGACCCGAGCGGCGCAGTTCAAGCGGCTTCGGTCCCTTTTTCTCTTATTTGGATATCCGTTATAATCCTTTAAAGCGATTTCTTTGATTTAAGCTGTGAAGAATAATGAAGAAAACAAAAAATAAAATTGGGGAGGTGAAATATAGGGGAATAAGGTGCATGATACCGAGTAGCTGGACGAATAGCGACCCTATCAAGAGTATGAGTAGAATAAAGCCTTTCAATTTGGTCACCTCCAACCTGGCTGCAGGAAACGATCTTCTGCTCCTTTTTAGATTTTATGTTTAAGAATAAGCAGTATTCTAAGAATATGACAATAATGTGAAAATGCGCACAAAGTTCTTGCAATTAAAGTGGATATTCTGATATAGTACAGATATAGAAGTTATCACATCCCAAACATATACCCCTTTGTTTGTTCGTCGTGAAATTTCTCCCATCCCCTTTTTCGTATAAATAGATGAAAACCCCAACAAATTTCGCGATTTGCTGGGGTTTTTTCATGTTGTTGAATAGTGGAATAAGGCCGGTTGGGAAAAAAGTGAAGAAATGGTAGATATAAAAAGAAAGGATCTCCATTGGATTGTGAAATTTTTCACAATTTGATGATATCCCTACATTTCAGAAATCAATCTGAAAGAAGATAGGAATAAATCTTTAAATCAAAAATAGACTCTTTTTTTACAATTCATCTAAGGGATGATCAAAAAATAGAAAAATATATATTATGAACAATTTGTGAAAAGTTATACATATAGTTGAAACATAAATGGATTATCTGTTATATTATTTATTGTGAAGTAAATCACAAACAAACTTATACCCCTTTGTTTGGATCGTGAAAAAATTTCTCCCATCCCCTTATTTCTATAAAAAAACCATGCAATCATTTGATTTGCATGGTTTTTCCCTTTTTATAGCAAAGAAGCAGTCAAAATCATGACTGCTTCTTTGTATATCTCCAAAACGTCCCGTATTTTGCTGGAATTTTCTCAGCCAACTGTTTTAAAACAAGTTTCTTCATTTCCAACTCGACGTTATTCTTATTCATATTATAAACCGTTTCGATTTCCTTGGTTGCCACCAGTTTGAAACAGCTTAAAAACTCTTCGATAGAGGGTGGTTTTGCAGGGGCGGGAAGACCATTAAGCATATCTTCTAAAATTTGAACATATACCTCGTAAGAATAGACACCTGAAACTTTTATTCCCTCTTCTTCAATATTTTGATTGAAAAAGACAAGGGAAGGTATTTCAGTCACTTCCATTTCGCTGGTTATTTTCAAGTCACACTGAAAACCTTTGGCTGCACTGGAAGAATTGATGTCATCAAGGAATTCCTCCACATCCAGTTCAACCTTTTTGGCACACTCGGTCAAGACCTCGATATTGGATATATCCTTTTTCCCAATGAATACATATTCTTGAAGCTGCCTTAAAAAGCGAATGGCCAATTTACGGCCCTGCAATTCCGCTGCTTTTATTGCGATGGAAGCTGTATATGGAGAAGAGATTGGGTTTTCAGACCAAAGGCTACCGTCACAGGACATTCCCGAGCGGCTGGCTGTCTTTTCCCAAACATGAGCAAGGTTTTCATAATTTTTATTTTTCCCCATATTAAGAGAATCGATTTTACCGCTTAAAACATGGCGTAAACTGAATAATTGGCCATATTCTATCTGTAATTTTCTAATAATCGGTTCTAAGCCCCAGCATTCGGGACAAAGCGGATCAACAAAAACATAAATTTCAATTGGCTTTTTTCCTATATCATAACAATGCTGTGTCTTGATCCAATCGGAAATATTGAAAACTGGTTTTTGTGCGCTCAACTGCCTTCTCCTTTCCCGTCAGTACCGGATGTATTGATCATATGCTGTGCCGTCAAAAAAAGGCGATGATAGAAAAACTCCCTTATTTCACCCTCAAGGCCCACTTCGTCCATAGCTTGATACATGCATGAGAGCCATGCCTTCGCACGTTCTGGCGTAATTTCAAAAGGTATATGTCGAGCCCGCAACATAGGATGGCCATGTTCTTCAGTATATAAAGTGGGACCACCTAAATATTGAGTCATAAATTGTTTTTGCTTACGGACCGTTTCTGTTAAATCGTCAGGGAAAATCGGCATCAGATCCGGGTGTTGACTAACGTTGGAGTAAAACACATCAATTAACCTGTGTAATTGCCCTTCTCCAATTAATTCATATGGTGTAGGGTTCCCTTGCATCATGTTGATTACTCCTTTTAAAGAAAGATGGTTGATATTTATACATATTTTATCAATGACGTACTAATATAACAAATATATAGCTTGAAGAAAATTTTACATCTGTAGTATGACACAGGGGAATGAACGGAAAAGACCGCTTTTTGGGGGCTTTAACTTTTGTGCGGTTTGGGGTTAAGAAATATATGTGCACATATGAAAAAAACTGACCCATTAAAATATTAGGGTCAGCTTTCATTAGCTTGAAAATGTGCCATATACTTTTTGGACATAATTTTGAGTTTCTTTGAAGGGTGGAATTCCATTATATTTATCTACGTTTCCTGGTCCGGCATTATAAGCAGCAAGGGCAACCTTGATGTCCCCGTCATAACGGGCCATCATTTGACTTAAATATTTACTACCGCCCATGATGTTTTGTTCAGGGTCGGTTGCATCATTAACTCCCAGGCTCCTTGCAGTTGCGGGCATTAACTGCATAAGGCCAGTTGCACCAGCATAACTGGTTGCTTCAGGGTTAAAGTTCGATTCTTGTTTAATGACCGACTTAATCAGTTTTTCCGGGAGATTATACAAGCTGGCCGCCTGGCTGATGATTTGATCGTAATTTGTGGCGGCTTCGCTGGTCTCATCGTTAGTATGGGAAGCGGCTATCTGGTTATTGGATGTCAGCCTGCTGGATTGAAGAAAGGACTTCGTTTCCGCTTCCACATTGGATAATAAGGAACCTAATTTCTGCGAAGTGCCTTTAAGAGCATCACTCGAAACCAGTTCCGTCAGCATGTCCTGGAAAACGGATCGAGATGAATCAGTTTTTGTGATGTTTCGATTTGTGAATTGCTGGATTGCCTGCAATTCCATTAAAGTCTTGAAATCTTGGATTATCAAATTTTCCACCTCCGAATATGGTTCAAACAGATTATTCCTGGAATTTGGCGCGATAAAACCTCTTAACTTTATTTTCGGTTTCTCTTTCCGGAATTTGAAGGGTTTCAAGGAGAGTCAGGAAATTTTCTTTACCGGCTTTTGCATCCGTCACTTCATATTCAAGCTCGAAATCTTCCTGATTCAAATACGAACTATGATCTAAAACAAGTAAACCCTCTTTGTAAGGGAATTCATAACGGTCGGTCTTTAGTGTCCCAAAACAGGTAAGGTCCTTTGGATTAATTCCGCATTCAATGATAAGCTGTTGGATCTCCCCTTCTGGGAAAGTGTTTTGATTCAGAAACGCATAAGCGGTTTCTTTAGAGATATCTTGATTTGTTTCTAATAATCCTTCTGTAGCAGGCTGTTTTAAAGTCAGCTCGTACCGGCCATTTTTCTCCCGGATCCTAAGCGCAGAGTCCAGACTTTTCAAATGGAATTCGAATGTATCGAAGTAATGATTTTTCTGTGATTTAAAGTTCTGGGCCCCGATATGAAAATAATCGATCAATTGACGAAATTCGTTTTCGTTCAAAAGGTTTTTAAACTCAATTTCAATATGCTGGCTCATGTGTTCCTTCCTTTCTGACTGATATCTTAGGTTAATCATATAAGAACCATTCCAGCTGTCAAATTGAATGCAATAATTTTTTGCTATTGTACTTGAATATTTAGGAATCAATTGCAGGATATGATAAAATAAAAACGGTGAACACGGGAAGTGGATTACCGTATATAGAGAAATTAATACATACTTTTGTTTTAGAGAAAGATTCAAGGGATCCAGTGGTGAATTGGCAGTATGTCATGGACTGCTGGATATAGGAGAGCGTTCTGCCCATACCAGAGTTGAACAGACGCTTTTTAGATAGATATAGGTGGTGTGGCAATGGAGAGTTGGGACGATTTCTTGGCGCCTTATACACAGGCTGTCGAAGAATTAAAGGTTAAGCTAAAGGGATTAAGGAAACAGTTTGAGAGAGAGAATATTCACTCACCGATCGAATTTGTAACAGGCAGGGTAAAGCCGATTGTCAGCATTTTGGATAAGGCGAGTCAGAAAGATATTGCCATTGATAAATTGGGAACCGAAATTCAGGATATTGCAGGACTTCGCATGATGTGCCAGTTCGTGGATGATATCGAACAGGTAGTTGAACTTTTACGAGGTCGCAATGACTTTGAAATAGTCGAGGAGAGGAATTATATTTCCCATAAAAAAGCAAGCGGCTACCGTTCTTATCATGTTGTCATCCGCTACCCGGTCCAGACGATCCATGGCGAAAAAAATATACTTGCCGAAATTCAAATCAGGACACTTGCAATGAATTTTTGGGCTACGATTGAACATTCTTTAAATTATAAATATAAAGGCATTTTTCCGGAAGATATTCAACTGCGGCTAAAACGCGCAGCTGAAGCGGCCTTCCTGCTTGATGCAGAGATGTCGCAAATCCGTACGGAAATCCAGGAAGCACAGCGTCTTTTTTCCAGGAAGAAAGATTCTTAAACGCATAAATGGGTAAGCAAGAAGAAATCTAAATTGTAAGGTGGGATTACATGAAATTTGCGATTACGTCAAAAGGAGATGCGAAATCAAATACTTTAATGCAAAGGATGCGAACGTATCTTCAGGACTTTCATTTGGAATATGACGAAGATCAGCCGGATATTGTCATTTCTGTCGGTGGTGATGGCACATTATTATATGCTTTTCACCGTTATAGGAATAGATTGGATAAAACCGCCTTTGTTGGTGTACATACAGGACATCTTGGTTTTTATGCAGATTGGACCCCTGATGAAATTGAAAAATTAGTGATAGCTTTAGCAAAAACCCCATTTCAAGTAGTGGAGTATCCACTGCTCGAAACAATCGTCCGTTATCAGCATGGAGGACGCGAAACCAGATTTTTGGCTTTGAATGAATCGACAGTCAAAAGTGTTGAAGGGACGCTTGTCATGGATGTTGAAATACGCGGCCAGCATTTTGAGACGTTCCGCGGAGATGGTTTATGCATAGCGACGCCATCTGGAAGTACGGCTTATAATAAGGCACTTGGTGGAGCCATCGTCCATCCATCAATCGATGCCATTCAGATTACCGAATTGGCATCCATTAATAACCGGGTGTTTAGGACGGTCGGATCGCCTCTGCTGCTGCCGGCACATCATACATGTATGTTCCGGCCGGTCAATGCTGTCAATTTTCAAATTACGATCGATCATTTGACCCTGCTTCAAGAAGACGTCAAGTCGATACAGTGCCGAGTTGCAGATGAAAAGATCCGATTTGCTAGATTCCGCCCTTTTCCTTTCTGGAAAAGAGTGCATGATTCATTTATTGCTAACTAAGGAGATAGACTCACCTCATGTCAAATCAAAATTTTTCTTTGACCTGGTCGGTTTTTGAAGAGGATTCTGGCTCTTTATTGCGAGAGTTTCTCAGCAAATGCGATATTTCAAAACGAGCATTAACGGATATTAAGTTTAAAGGTGGATATATCCAGTTGAACGGCGAAGAAGTGAACGTAAGGGAACGGATTGAAACCGGCGACATCGTCACCGTCATATTTCCGCCGGAGCAGGCAAGTGAAGGCCTTTTGCCTGAACCCATCCCCCTGAATGTCAGGTATGAAGATGAATTTGTATTGGTGGTGGCCAAGCCTCCTTCCATGAATACCATTCCTTCCCGGGAGCATCCCAACGGCAGTCTGGCCAATGGCTTGGCGGGATATTATAAGAAGATGGGGTTACAGGCAACGATACATATTGTTACAAGGCTTGACCGCGACACATCGGGGTTGGTTTTAATTGCCAAGCATCGGCATATTCATCACCTTTTAAGTGAACAACAAAAATCAGGACAGGTTAAACGGAGATACCAAGCCATAGCCGAAGGACTCGTTGATGGACCTGATGGGGAGATAGTGGCGCCAATCGGCCGAAAATCGACCAGCATCATTGAACGGGAAGTCAGGTACGATGGCCGGTATGCCTGTACTCTATTTAAGGTATTAGCACACACTGGGTCCCACACATTCCTCAATTTGGAACTACAAACAGGGAGGACACATCAAATAAGGGTCCATATGGCCTATATCGGTCACCCCTTGGCTGGTGATGATTTATATGGAGGGAACAGGAGAGGTATTCCTCGGCAGGCCCTTCATTGTTTTGAATTGAAATTTTTACATCCTTTCACAAAGAAGATGATGTTGTTTCAAGAAGAGTTACCTGAAGATATGACCCGATTGCTCGAGGGAAGTATAGGCTGGGATTCCTGATTTTAAACCGGCCCGCATCAAACCGAAAACAAGATTATGCAAAAATTCATAGACGCAAAAAAACTCACCAAGATGGCGAGTTTTTTTGGTTAATCAAAAGAAGTCCTGAATTTTTCCGCTATATATGGCATGGTTGAAGGCACCTCTTGAAGATCCATTTCAGGATAACGGACAGCTGTTAATTTTCCGCCGAAGACGCAGCCTGTATCAATATTGTAAGTATGATTGACTCGTCTTGCTTCAGGGACTGGCGTATGACCATACACGATCCATATTTCCCCTTTGTAGGATTGAGCCCAGTCCTTCCTGACCGGAGACCCATCTGGATGTTTGGAGCCATTGATATCACCATAGAGGACAAAGGTTTTTACCTTACTGCTATATTGACCAATATAATCACTGCGAATTCCCGCATGGGCAATGATCAATCGCCCATCATCAATAAGTTGATAGAGTGGGGAACGTTCATACAGATCCATGAATTTTTTTCGGATCTTCTTCTGCTCCCGAATGTTTAGGGATTCATATTCAGCTACTGTAGTCTCTAAACCATGTGATATTTGAACTTTATTGCCTGAAAAATAACGATACAATTTATTGCAATGGTTTCCTGGGGCATACCTTGCAATATTTTGGTTAATGACTAATTCATGGACAACCTCGATTACTTGAAGGGAATTAGGGCCGCGATCGGTTAAATCCCCTACAAAGCCGAGAATCCTTCCAGAGGGATGGACAGGAATCCCAGTATCCCATGTATAGCCCATTTTTTCCGTCAACTGTTTGAATTCGGCGAAACATCCATGAATGTCCCCTATGATATCGATGTTCATTTGACACACCCTTTGTTTGTTTTGTATATGTTTATGGTATTAGTATAGTATTATTTAAAAAAATAAAATATAAACGAGGAAATGAAAAAATATGTTTTAGGAGGTGTATGTTATGGAAGAAATGAAGGAACGGGAAAGTGTTCAAATGAATAACGAGCTTTTGCTTGAAGCGCTTAAAACGGAAAATCTAGATCAGTTCCGTACGGAGTTCCTTGAAATGCATCCATATGATCAGGCTCAATTTTATACAAGCTTGTCAGATGAATTCAGATCCGTCGTATACAGATATTTGTCACCGGAAGAAATGGCTGGCCTTTTTGAAAATATTGAAATAGATAAAGAGGATTTCGAAAGCCTGCTGGCTGAAATGAATCCTTCTTACGTAGCTGATATGCTTTCCCATATGTATGCGGATGATGCGGCTGACGTCCTAAATGAAATTAATGATGAGCAGGCCGTCAGCTATTTGACCATCATGGATAATGAAGCGGCAAGTGAAATCCAAGAGCTTCTAAACTATGAAGAGTATACAGCAGGAAGCATCATGACGACAGAGTTCATCGCCATTGAAGCAAACGAAACGGCTCGATCAGCCATGCAGATCTTAAAAAGGGAAGCTCCGCAAGCGGAGACGATATATTATGTGTTCGTTACCGATCTGGATAAGAAGCTTCTTGGTGTCTTATCGCTCAGGACATTGATCATAGCTGATGAAGATGCTTTAATTGGTGATCTAATGGATGACCGGGTAGTATCCGTACCTGTATCTGAAGACCAGGAAGAGGTTGCGCGTAAAATAAGGGACTATAATTTCCTTGCCGTGCCGGTCGTTGATTTTCAAAACCATTTGTTAGGGATCATTACAGTTGATGATATCATTGATGTCATGGATGAAGAGGCATCCGATGATTATTCTAAATTAGCGGGCGTACCAAATCTCGATCATGTTGATAAGAGTCCCTTTTCTGCTGCAAAAAAACGGTTGCCATGGTTGATCATTCTCTTGTTCTTAGGCTTATTGACGGCTAGCCTGATTGGCCGTTTCGAGGAGACACTTAGCCAAAAAGCGATCCTGGCTGTATTTATTCCATTGATTGGCGGTATGGCTGGCAATACCGGAACACAAGCATTGGCAGTGGCGGTACGGGGAATTGCAACAGGGGAATTGGAGCAGGCAAGCAAGTGGAAGCTCGTCATGCGGGAGGCGGGGACTGGCCTCATCACTGGCCTGACATGTGGAACAGCCATCATTTTGATTGTATATATTTGGCAAGATGATCTAATACTGGGTTTATTGGTTGGAATATCGATTTTCATTACTTTAATAGTTGCCACACTCGCGGGATCGCTTGTACCGCTCCTCATGCATAAAATGAAGATTGACCCAGCGGTAGCCTCCGGACCCTTCATTACAACCATCAATGACATTATCAGTGTTCTGATTTATTTTGGATTAGCTACATTATTCATGGGTTATTTACTATAAGTTAAAGCAGACCTTTTCGGGAAGCGATATTCCAAAGGGACTTCAGAAAACGGTGTTTTTATCAGAGGAAATTTGGTATACTGTCATTAGTAGCAGGTACTAATAACTTGTATTAAAAATAGGAGGTCACATACGATGACTTTTTCATTAGAGGGAAAAACGTTTGTCATTATGGGTGTAGCGAATAAAAGAAGTATTGCTTGGGGAGTTGCCCGTTCCTTACATAAAGCAGGTGCAAAGCTGATATTCACCTACGGAAAAGATCGTACAGAAAAAAGCGTTAGGGAACTTTCTTCCACATTGGAAGGGGAGTCTTCCTTGATTTTACAATGTGATGTAACGAAGGACGAGGATATCGAAAAGTGCTTTGCAACAATAAAGGAAAAGGTGGAAGTCATCCATGGTGTAGCACATTGTGTGGCTTTCGCCAACAAGGAGGAACTTGACGGAGAGTTCGTCAACACGAGCCGTGAAGGGTTCTTGCTTGCCCATAATATCAGTTCGTTCTCTTTAACTGCTGTAGCTAAAGCTGCGAAAGAAATCATGCCGGAAGGTGGCAGCATTGTCACGATGACGTATCTTGGCGGTGAACGTGTCATGCCGAATTATAATGTAATGGGAGTGGCTAAGGCGTCACTTGAAGCCAATGTCCGTTACCTTTCAAGTGATCTTGGTAAAGATAACATTCGAGTGAATGCAATCTCAGCCGGTCCAATCCGTACCCTATCCGCTAAAGGTGTCCGGGACTTCAATACAATCTTGAAAAAGATTGAAGAAGAAGCACCGCTCCGTCGTACAACGACTCCGGAAGAAGTAGGGGATACGGCGGTATTTTTATTAAGTGACATGTCCCGCGGAGTTACCGGGGAAAATATCCATGTGGATTCGGGTTATCATATAATGGGATGATAAAAGGGGACTCTTTAAGGTCCCCTTTTTAATTTTTTGAACTTTTATCATCCTGTTCTTCAAAGATCGGTGTTAATGTTTGTTTTCCGGTATCTTGAAGAAGTACTTCAATCTTAATCGACTTAATCGAATCTTCATCTAAAGGGATCCGTCCTCCTGTTTCGATTTTTTTCCATTTTTTAATATCCTCTCGATAAAGTGTTTTCGATAACCTAAACAGGTCCAGCCCTCTTTTTTGTGTATATTGATATGTGTAATTTATTTCTTCCTTGATAGAGCGTATTAACTCTTTTTCATATTCTTTGCGTGTTATGTTCCTTTTCAACATGTCAACACTTGCTTTAATCTTCATTTTTATATGAAAACGAACTTTTCCGTTTTTTTCTACGATAGGTGTTATCTTAGTCTTCCTACCGTACACAATAACTGACGTGCTTCTTTCCGTTCCAGAGAAAAGGTTAACGTTATCACGAACAAATTGTTCGTTCACTAATCTTGCACCATTCATCACCTTTTTAGGCAGAATGGCCTTTATTTTATTTTCTGAAATAATAGCGATGTTTTCCATTAATAAAGCCTTCTTTTTTTCTTTCTGCCCGGTCCATTGCTCCGTAATCTTTAGTTGGGGAATTGAAACGTAATGAGCAGGTTCGTTCAGCTCAATGAGAATCTCTCTTAAATTTATCGGTGGGATAAAAGAGCTTTGATTATAGTTCCCCTTTGGATCGCTTAATTTTGAAAAAGCCATGGAAATGTTTTCGATAGGGGAAATAAGCATGGCATCTTTAACCGGACCCTTAGTCATATAAAAGTAAATTCGGTAGCGTGTTTCGCGATAACGGTCCAATAAATCAAGCGTATATTTGAAGTTGCCAGTTTTAATGGCTTCTTCCGATAAAATAACAAAAGAAAGATGTCCCCAATAAATACGCCGGTCTGACGTATGATATAAATTAAACAAGGCTTCATCGAGAGTATTTCCAGTAGCACTTCCGACATCTGCAGCGTTTAGGGAACTGGGATCTCCACCTGATTCGGATTTTGCCAGCCCTTGCATATTAATGATTTGAAGGTGAACGACGATCTTTCCGTCTTTATAATCGACCCCTAATCCATTTGCATAAACAAGTCGTTCAGGTTCATTTGAATCCCAGCAACCAGAGAGTACGGCAACACATAATAGTATTAGAATGAATTTGTACCTCATTTTTTTCCATCATCGCCTTTCTTCGTGGGGTCTTTAGAAGAAAAGATAGAAGGGCGTTTTTTATCCAAAAAGGGAGGAACCCGAAAAAGGGTTTTTGCAACATTGGACCAACTTAAGTTGGCGGATACTTCCATGTAGGGAACGCCTAATATTCGTATATTACTCACATACGCACAGAGGAATAGCGCTAAAAGTATGAATGCGAAAAGACCTAAAAAAGAGGCGGAAATAATAGCAACCAGCCTAATTAAGCTAATGACCCCAATGATCGATTGATTTACGAGTGTAAAAGTAGCTACAGCTGAGCCTGCAATCACAACAAGCATGGCAGGACTTGTTAAACCGGAACGTATCGCCGCATCCCCAATAATTAAAGCGCCCAATACACTTAATGTTGGACCAATCGACGTAGGTAATCGCATCCCGGCTTCTTTGAATATTTCAAAGACGATGACCATCGTAATGGCTTCAATTGCGGTAGGAAGGGGCAATCCTCTTCTGGACTCGACAACGGTAGCCAACAAGATTAAAGGAAGCTGATCTTGATGAAAGGTGGTTAAAGCCACCCAAAAACCTGGTAAAAGAGCAGCGACGAAAATGCCAAAAAGTCGAAGAGCCCTTTCAAAGGAAGCATAGATAGACGTGAATTCATTGTCTTCCGATGTTTTTAACACAATAAAAAGGTTGATTGGGGTGATCATCGTATAGGCAACCCCGTCAATTAAAATTAAGATCCTGCCTTTTAATAGGCATTGGACGGCAAAGTCAGGCTTACCTGAATAGTCATGCCTTGGGAAGAGCATGGAGGGCTGTTCTTCAATTAACACCATAAACTGATTTCCTCCAAATATTCCATCTATATCAATTGCTTCAATCTTTTTGGTGATTTGCTGAACCATATCTGGATCAGTGATATCATCCATATATAAAACAGCGACTTTAGTCAAAGTTCGCCTGCCCACTTCGAAATATTTTACACTTAAAGAATTTGTACGCATTCTCTTCCTAATTAAGGCCACATTGATGGACAAATCTTCAATAAAATTATCTCTCGGTCCTTTTATCGTTGATTCTGACGCTGTTTCCTCTGGATTACGTTGAGGGCGGTTTGCTATGTTTACAGATAATAAAAAACTGAATTCCTCTAAGTAAAGCAACAATCTTCCAGAGTAGATATCTGCGAACAACTCTTCCTTGGTATTCACTTCAGTAAGCTGTGGAAGATGAAGTGAAGCTTTTATTGCATCAATTGTTATTTTCCCTCTTGGATATTTTTCGAAAAATAATGTTAGCCTTTCAAATACGAGATTATTTAATAATTCAGTATCGACAAGCCCTTCACATCCCATTACGGTAATTTTTATCGGTGACTCATTACGATATACACTGGTTTGAAAAAAAACATCTCCTGAGTTTTGAAAGATTTCTTTTAAATCGGATTCATTTTTTATCACGAGTTTATCAGGTTTTTCTGGTTTCCTATTCGGACTGGGTGATTGTCGGTTCTTTTTTTTGAACATCGGATGTGGACCTCCTTTTTCTTCGGTTACTAAAGAAAACAAATAAACTTAAAAGGATGGAAACGGCTAATAAGAAATAAAAGGTAATCGGCAAAACAAATGTTTTTATAAAGGAATATAAAACAACATCGCTGAAGTTAAATGAATTAGAAATGATAAGGAAAATAGAATAGGCTAGGAGCAATATGATTTGGTTTCGCTTTTTTTTAATGGATAGCACTTCGAGTGATAAAAATAGGAAAAAGGAAACGCGAATAAAGGCTCCTGTTAACCATTGATAAATCGACAAGAAATCAAGATGCTCAATGAATCTTCCTAATGTGACTAATCCCCATTGCTCAAAGGCAGGATACTTTTGCCTTGCGGCTTCGACTGGGCCGAATTCTATAATGGAGCCAATAAGCGGCCCAAGAATAAGCCATGTAAGGAGGATAGTATTTATAGTAAAAACCTTGAATTTTAGTTTTCCATGAACTTTTTGCTGCATAAAAAGTATGACAATCAATTCGATAAGGCCAGACAAGGGATAAATAATACCTGCAAAGACAGGGGACCATCCATTTTCAAGGATGGGTTTCAAAAGTGAATAATCTTTAAATTGTAAGTTCGTGATTGCAACAAAAAAGCCAAAAACAAGGACGGCCATCAATACAAATGTGTTTACAATAGCGATCGTTTGTATGTTTGTTGAGGCAAGGAAAAAGCATAAGCCAGTAAATAAGATGATTTCAAATATCGGAGGAGTTATGGGCAAATAGGAAATCTTTGTCCATACAACCATCTCTTTTAATGAAATCGCAGCCAAAGCAGCGAAAAAGAGACTCATGGCAATGGATAAAATCCAGCCTGTTACCTTCCCAATATTTTTTTCCACCCAGACAAATATATTTGTCTGGCCTGTGGCTTTATGGATATAGAATAAGAGAAAACACCAAATCAAAATTAGGCCTAAAGCAAGTAGAACTGAAATCCACGCATCCCTTTTGGCCGCCCGTAACAAATGAGGAAGAATCGTTACATGATTTTTCAAGCCGACAGCCGTCATCATGATTAAAGATAGTTGTACGGTTGAAATCTTTCCATTTTTTTTCATCTTCATATACTCCTTTAATAAATCAATATCTTTAGTTTTCTCCATTAATCCCTAACATATCCAAAATAGGTTTCCAATCCTTTTTTAAATCTCAAGCATAAAAAAGGGTGAATTTCATATAAATGATACATAGAGCAGATATTCATTGTTTGGGAGAATCAGCATACCTGCTTTCAACCCTATTCGTGAAAAAGAAGGAGGGTCATCATGAACATGAAGAAAGTTGATCTGCCTTGTGCTGTTGGAAAACAAACCATACACAATACGCTGAAGAGACATATGAAATTGAATGAAGAAAATTTCAGCACTTCATATACAGCCGAGGAATTGGTGGAGCTATTGTCCCGACTCCCAGCCTTTGCACCTAAGCCTGTTTGTAAGTTCATCATCAATGACCGTACACTGTTCGGAAAATTGGAACATAAGAAAGAATCCAGTCTGTTCATAAGGCATAAATTCGGGAAAAAGGTTGTTCAATACCATATGGAACAGCTGCAGTCTGTGGATATTCTGAAATATTAAGGAGGATTTTCATGTCAGAAAATAATGGCGATAAGAAATCCAAACCACTTTTATATGTAAATCAGGCAAAAATCTCCGATCTGCGAGGGAATATGCAAAGTGATTTTCGAACGAAAAAAGATACACCTCAAGATAACGTTGAGCCGGTGCTTCAGGAAGACGGGAATAAAGAAGAAAAAATCGAAAAGATCAAACGTGAATTTGGTGTTTATGATGTCATGAAGGAAATCGAAACAGAGATTACAGGTATAAGGAGAATTACCGAACAATATGTCCCAGAACAAACTCCGGTTGAACAAATGGGAAATCCTGAACAATCAGAACAGGAACCTGAAAAGCCAGTTAAGAAAAAAAGGAGAAAAATGGAGAAGGGAGAATCTTCTGGGGACATCATTTCCCGGCTATCCAATCATCAAGGTTTTCCAAAGCCATTATGTGAAGCTGTTATTAACGGAGAAACGCTTCAGTTTCATGTGTTGGGAATGAAAGGGGAATCAGTGAAGATTAAAAGAGGGAACCATATTCAGTTCGTAGGTCTACCGGATATTATTGATGCCAAAATAATTGGAGAATCCAAGTGAAGGAGCAATATTGAATGTTTCTCCCACAAAATGAGTTCACCTTATTTCTAATATTAGGCTTGGCTTCCTTCAGGCTGACACGCTTGATCGTATTCGATAAAATCATGGAGCCAATCCGCCGCCCCTTTTTTAAAGAGATAGAGGAAGAGAATGAAGAAGGTGATGTGGAAATATTTTTAATGCCCAAAGAAAAGGGCCTGCTTGGCTGGGGTGGGCAACTGCTTAGCTGTTTTTGGTGTGTTGGTGTATGGGTCAGCCTTTTACTGGTATTCCTATATATACAACATTGGTTCATAGGCTACGTACTGATTTTAACCCTTGCCGTAGCGGCAGTAGGAGCGATAATTGAGGTCATTATCAGCAAAATTATGGACATTTGATTGGAAACAACTTGTCTCTTCGCTCATATAGTAAGGTATAGACATTAAGGAGGGGTCATGAATTGAATAAGAAACAGAGTTCATGGGCTTATGCCAAACCGATGAAAAAAGATCGGCCGGTCAAAATTAAGAAGGACTGTGGCTGTAACAATAAAAATAAAGGATATTAAGTAAAAAAACCTTTCCAATTCGGAAAGGTTTTTTTACTTCCTAATCCTACCATTCATAAAAAAACAGTTAAACAAGAAAATAATAATAGAACGATAAATTAGGATGTGATTCTATGTTCAGACAAGGAAGATATTTTAAGGGCAAATGGATGTTTATTATGTTCGTTTTGTGTTTGCTCACTGCATGCAGCAGTCATGGTGACGGAAAAACAGAGAATTTAGCATTGATTAAACGCACGAATCCTGAACCGATGGATATCATCAATGGGATGGATGAAAAAGACGAAAAGGGACTGATATCAAAGGTCAAGGAAACAGTTGCTAATGAAGACACCATCTATGATGTGATTGTCGTGAAAAATGGCCAAAAGATTATCGTCGCATATAAGGTTAAGCACTTAAAACGTTTTCAGATGAAGAAGATTGAAAAAACTGTGACTGGAAATCTTGAAAAGCAGTTTCCCAAGTACGATTTTATCGTTTCGAGCGATTATAAAATCTTTTTGGAATCTGTAAGATTGAACGAGTTACTCAAGGAAAAAAATGTTCCCGAGAAAAAGGCAAAGAAGAAGTTCAAGGAGATTGAAGGACTTCAAAAAGATTTAGTTTAGAAAGGGAGGTTCGGCACTATGAGCGGCAAGGAGAAAACGACCCAACAGCAGGATGCGTATCAAGAGCTCCAAGGAAAGCATGAAATTAAAAGGCCGATAGTGAAGAATTGTTTGAAAGCCTTTTTAGTAGGTGGCATTTTCTGCATAGTGGGTCAAGCCATTTCTTACTTCTATATTTATTTTTTTAACTTTACGGAACAGACAGTAGGTAGTCCAACAACTGCTACCATGGTATTTCTGGCTCTTCTAATGACCGGCTTCGGGTTTTATGACCGCATTGGCCAGTTCGGTGGGGCAGGGAGTGCCGTCCCTGTTACAGGGTTCGGTAACGCAGTCATTTCGGCAGCTATCGAACATCGGACTGAAGGATTTGTTCTTGGTGTTGGATCCAATATGTTTAAATTGGCCGGATCGGTCATTTTATTTGGAGTATTTTCAGCCTTTGTCGTGGCGTTGATAAAAACGATTTATCAAATGATTGGGGGCTAAGCGGTGTTACAGGGAAAACAAACATGGATGTTCGCCAATAAACCGGTCATCTTGGAAACAGGGGTAACAGGCGGGCCATTTGAGGCAAATGGAGAAATCGCGGGTGATTTTGATATCCTATACGATGATTTGTGGATGGAACAGGATTCTTATGAGAAGGCTCATCGCCATTTGATGGAGAAAGCGGTTGAGCTTACACTGGAGAAAGGTAAGATTGACAAAGAGCAGGTACAATTTTTCTTGGCGGGTGATTTAATCAATCAAATTACACCCACAAGTTTTGCAGCCAGAGCCAACGGCATTCCATACTTTGGCTTGTTTGGAGCCTGTTCCACTTCAATGGAAGGTCTTGCTCTAGCTGCCTTCATCACCAATTATGGCGGGGCTAACTATGTGTTGACTGGCGCCTCGAGCCATAATGCAGCTGTTGAAAAGCAATTTCGCTATCCAACTGAATATGGAGGGCAAAAACCTCCGACAGCTCAATGGACGATAACAGGAGCAGGGGTGGCACTGGTAGCTCCTAATGGAAGCAAGCAAGGGGAATTTCCCCACATCGTCTCGGCCACCATCGGAAAGGTCATTGACATGGGATTGAAGGATCCCTTCAATATGGGGGGAGCGATGGCCCCGGCCGCCGTCGATACGATTCTTGCCCATTTTAAAGATACTGGTTTGACCCCGGATGATTATGATTTCATCATTACTGGTGATTTAGGAAAAATAGGCAGGGGGACTGCCATTGACTTATTAAAACAAAAGGGCTGCGATATTAATCAGGAAAAATTCAAAGATTGCGGATTGATGATTTTTAAAAAGGACCAGCCTACTTTGGCAGGCGGGAGTGGTGCGGGATGTTCGGCTGTGGTTTTATATGGCCATATACTAAATGAAATGATTTCTGGTAAATATAAAAAAATCCTGCTTGTTGCAACAGGAGCATTATTGTCACCGCTATCCGTCCAGCAAAAAGATTCCATTCCGTGCATTGCCCATGCGGTAGCCATTGAATATGGGATGAAATCATGAAAAAGGAGAGATTTGGATGTTAGCAATGTTTTTTTGGGCCTTTGTCATCGGTGGCTTGATATGTGTAGTCGGTCAGCTTCTTTTCGATGTTGGCAAGCTGACACCAGCACATACGTTAAGCCTGTTCGTTGTAATAGGAGCTGTTCTTGGCGGGTTTGATTTATACGAACCACTTGTTGACTTTGCCGGTGCTGGAGCAACCATACCAATCGTTTCGTTTGGGAATTCGCTCGTGAACGGGGCAATGATGGAATCGGAAAAACACGGTCTCGTTGGCGTATTGACAGGTATGTTTGAAATTACAAGTTCCGGTATCTCTGCAGCTATCATCTTTGGATTTATTGGGGCGTTAGTTTTCAGACCAAAAGGTTAAAATAATGGAAATAGGCAGCTTGGACTAGGACATGGCCTATACATATTTGTCCAGACCTACATATGTTATCAGTAAGCTTTAGCGAGAGCGAGGTGATTTAGTATGTTTGGTTTTGGTGGCTACGGTTGTGGCAACAGCTGTTATGGCTACGGAGGCGGTTATGGCGGAGGCTATGGTTGCGGCGGTTCTGCTTTCGCGATAATCGTTGTCTTGTTTATCCTATTAATCATTGTAGGGGCTTCTTTCTGCTGTTAACGTAAAAGGAATAGGCAGAAGAGGCCTATTCCTTTTATTTTTATTTGAGGGCCTAGCACCATTTTTCTGTTAATACATAGGATAGGTACAGAAAAGGGAGGGGCTTAGGTATGGATAATAACTTTTTAAAAAACATAGAAGGTAAAACGGGCGTAAATATGAAAGATGTATTAGAGTTGGCAAACTCTCTGCAGGGAGCCAATTTCAAAGATGAAACAACAGTTAGAAGCGTCATTAAGCGCGTTTCAAAAATAGCAAATAAGCCGGTCAATAAGGAAACGGAAGATAAAATCGTCCAATCCATTGTATCTGAAGGGAATAAACTGGATTTCGGGACTATTTCCAATATGATAAATAAAAAGTGAAAAGAAGGCCTGCTAAAGTGCAGGCCTTTCCCATTTCGTTTTTCAAAGAGATATATTATTCACTTTTGGTTAAAGCTTCAAGAAACGTGATGGATGAGCGGTTCGTCCGCGTCTAGTTTGCAGGATGGAAATATAAAGATCCTTTTTAGCCCTGGTTGCTGCTACATAGAGCAATCGCCTTTCTTCTTCAAGAGGGGCCAGCTCCCCTTTTCGGTATGATTCAAGTGCAAAATCATGAGGAATGCTGCCATCGACAGCAGCAAGGACATAAACGGTTTGATATTCAAGCCCTTTGGAACGGTGTATGGTAGTTAGCTGTATGGCATCCTTAAAATGTTTCGATAGCTGTTTTATCTCTTGAACCATCGCAGTCATATGATCGACATGATCAAGGAAAGCAGCGACGGTGGGAAAACGATTTGCTGCCACCTTTAGGTCGCGGATGTCATCGGAACCTTTTTCCAGGTTTGCTTCATTTCCGCGCTTTTTTACATATTCCTGATATCCCAAATCTTTTTCGATGATTTCTAAAGCTACAAGTGGAGCCATATTTTTTAAAGAGCGGATTTGTCCTGGGATCGTTTTTAATTTTCGTTCTTGAAAAGCATGTCCTGTTTTAACAAAAGCAAATGCATCGATAAAATCACAATCCTGCAGTATTGTCATTGCTTTTAACTCCTGTAAAATACTTTGCTTTAAAAATAAGGAGGAAAGGACATCAGATGCTGCCTTGCTATCATGGGGAAACAAACTCAAGCGCATAAAGGCCAGCATGCCGCGAATGACCCTGCGCTGATAAAACGAATCCGCATCCTTTTCAATGACAAATGGCAGGTTTGAAGCGGCTAGCCGTTCAAAAATGGCTCTGGACATCGTATGTGTCCTATACAAAACTGCAAAGTCCCCAGGGTTTGCTCCCTTGGATATTTTTTCTTGGATATCGGATACGATCATCGTTGCTTCCAATTCCTCATCATAAGGATAAAATAATACAGGGGGATTACCAGAATCATGCTGTGCCCTCATCTTTTTTTCCATCCGGTTCTGGTTCCGTTTGATCAAGCGGTTCGCT
This sequence comes from Peribacillus sp. NPDC006672, assembly GCF_050274955.1. Classification (NCBI taxonomy): domain Bacteria; kingdom Bacillati; phylum Bacillota; class Bacilli; order Caryophanales; family Bacillaceae; genus Peribacillus; species Peribacillus sp. NPDC006672. The sequence goes on along the minus strand of NZ_JBNNOR010000002.1, from coordinate 217,048 downwards.
GTAGCGACAATTTCATGAGAAGAGCGATAATTCTCGGTCAGCTTTACCACTTGGGATCGAGGGAAATCATGATTGAAATTCAGAATATACTTCGGATCGCTTCCACGGAATGAATAAATGGATTGATCATCATCCCCAACCGCACATACATTTTTTGATTCAGCAGAGAGGAGTTTTATCAATTCATATTGAACTTTATTGATATCCTGAAACTCATCAACCAAAAAATAGTTAAATCTTTGCTGATATTTCTTTAAAAAATCCGGGTGGTTTTTTAAAAATACATAACAGCCTACAAGCATATCATCAAAATCATATTTCCCTGTTTGCTGTTTATATTCTTCATATTTCTTATATAAAAATAAACAGGATTTCTCCCACTCGTCAGTCGGTTTAATATCTTCTGGAAAGGCCAAGGAATTTTTCCAAAGCCCAATTTGTTGAAGGGCTTGATCATAAGCAAATTCCTTATCATCAAGTTCCAATTCCCTGCCAGCCTGTTTCAAAATCTTTTCTTTTTCCCATTCCCACTTCAATAGGAAATCGCGCTGCCATTTGGATGGTTCGTGAAAAATCAGGATTTTATAAAAGATGCTATGAAAGGTCCCGCTAACTATTTGAGAAACAAGGGAAGGTGTCATATAGGGATAGCCGAGCAGACGCTGCTGCATTTCCTTTGCAGATTTCGCCGTGAATGTTACAAGCATGATACTTTTTGGATCAATCTTCTTCACTGTGAGCATATAGGCAGTACGTACCGTTAATACCCGGGTTTTCCCACTGCCAGCTCCTGATAGGACGAGAATTGGTCCATCGATCGTCATTACCGCTTTGAGTTGCTCTGCATCTAGAACAACCCCGGATGAGGATAATTCCTGAAAGTATGGATCCTCTGTTTGTTCCAGGGCAGAAGGTTTATCTGAATACTTCGGATTGCCAGTTATGGGCCGGCTTTTAAGGAAAGGTTCCGTAATGGTTTTTGTTTCTGTAATGGTTCGTGATGTCGGAATCCTAAATCCATTCTGTTCCATATATTCTAATGGCTTGTCCTCATTTATCGGTTCTGAATTCGGCATTTCGCAGTGCGCCTGCGATGGGTCACTATGATAAAAATAGGGTGTCTCATGGATTCCAATAAATAATTTCACTGGTTTATGACAAATGATACAAGAAAGCTGATCACGTTTTCCTTTTTCAAAAAGTGTCTGCAGCTCACCAGCTGAAACGGTATGTAAATGTACGATTTCATTGCCAGATTTTGCTTGATTCATATAAATGGATACCTCTAATCTATTAAAAATATCGGCAATACTCATCATACCAGAAGATTAGGAAAAAAGAATGCGGAAATAGTGTTTAAATATCATCCCGGACGGGTATGTAATTGACAACATAACTATTTAAATAAAGGTGGGAGGGATTACTATGGGATACATAGCACCTGTTACACAATTTGATTATATTCAATATGCCAACCGGACGATTGAAGCTGAAGAGAAAGTAAGAATTGTTAAAGGAACGAAACCCATTCAACCTATCCGCTTTGACCAGGTGTTGGAAGAGGAAATGGGAAGCTTTGAAGGATTCGATCAAGTTCAATATCATAATCGGGAAAGGACGTATGGGGCAGGCTCTAAGAAAAACCAAATGGGCATGAGGTCTAGTGAAGAATCTACGGCTGAAATGACAGGAAAAGGGTGGTATTTCAACGAAAGTGTCTAGTTTTGCAAAGAAAAACAAAAGAGGACACGTGAAGTGTCCTTTTTGTGGTGATTTCTTAGAGAATGTCAATTTCCACGATTAGAGCTAATAATAATTGTAGTAAAAGTTGGATATTAAGAGCAATTTGTGCATCAGTTGTTACAACGTCGATATCACGGCTGTTTTCAACAATTGTTTTTTGGCGCGTGATTTGTTTAACATTAGAAGATTGGATTAATTCTTGGGTAATCCTATCAGCATTATCATTATCTGCAACGGAAATGCTTACGATGATCGCAATAGCTGCTTGTAGAGCTGATTGTAGAGAAAGAGCCGCTTTAACATCTGTTGAAGTGATATTCACATTACAAGAATCTTTAATGTAAATTAGTTCTTCGGAAAGCTGAATTTGAGAATTGTCTTGTCTTGCCTCTTGTTCGATCTCGTCATTTTCGTTATTGCAGAACCCTGTCAGGGGGTGGTGTGAAGCGGAATCTAGGGCCGACCATGATCTTTCAGAGTCTTCATGAGTGTTACAGTTGCTACGATATACATTTTGGTTCATGTTGTTTTTTCCTCCTTAGGTTTTATTCCCTATTAAAATATGCTTTGATGGTTAATCGGGTTGGACGAATAAATCAGTTAATTCGTCTATTTTTTAATACTTAGGTAAAGTATTAGTGTGTGGGGAGATGAATGATAAAAGAAGCTGGAGCTTTAGGAATGAAATGTAAGTGCTGCTATGTCCCTGTTACTTATTTCCCGCCAGCAAATAGGGTTTGATTAGGTGAAATGGTGAATCATTTATCTTTGGAATCAGTGAATTTGTTATGAATAGAATTTGTAATTGGATTAACATCTTTTTCCGTGATGTTCTTTTCTTGGTTTATGATTTTTTGCGATTGCTCTTGTAAATAACGAATGGTTTCTTTAAGGTTATTTCTTTCTTTTTCAGTTAGATCGACTTTTTCCTTTTTGAAACCATGTTTTCTCATAGTCCTCGAAACCAGCAGTTCCATTAGTCTTTTTTGAGACTCCTCCAGGTTAAATTCATTGTTGCCCATAAAATTTTCCCTCCTTCTTGCTTTCTATATATAGTCTATGTACTTTTGCGGAGATTGCCATTGAACAGAAATGGTTTTTTTATAAAACGATAATTTAAGATCATGAACGACCAAAAAAACGCTGTCCAATCAGAAAACTGAAAGGACAGCGTTTTTATATCATAAAATGGTTTTCGTCATCGTTTTATGAGGAATGCCAGCATCCATAAATTCGTCGGAAACGATCTCATATCCTAATTTTGAATAAAAAGGAATCGCGTGCACCTGAGCATCAAGCTTCAATTGAGGTACTTCCCGTTTGCTTGCGTATTCCTCAATAGCGTTCATGATCATGGCACCGGCACCATTCTTTCGGCCCGATGATAGTACACAAATGCGCTGGACTTTACCAATGTTGTCGATGACCCTTAAGCGGCCGGCACCTATTGGCTGATCCTGATCATCATATAAAACGAAATGTGCAGACTCTTCTTCATATTCATCAATCTCTTCTTCAAGAGGGACTTTTTGTTCTTGGACGAATACTTTTTTTCGAATCATATAAGCATTTTCAAGCTCTTGGGTGTTCTCTGCAATTTTTACAAACACGAAATCATTCAGCTCCTAATCTAAATGTTTCATAAACGGTCCATGCCCCATCTTCAAGCTGATACAGCAAGTGAACTCGTTTCACCTCTTCTTCATGGCTAACGTCAAGCATGCTTAATTGGCCTAAAACATCAGAATGCTCATTATCGGATAAATCTTGAGCGATGGTAATATGCGGGACGAATGCATGTTCATTTTCACTTTTCATGAATTCATCGTTGTTAAGTGCATCATGCAGCTCTTGAAGCCCTTCGGATAATTCCACTTTGAAAAAAATAGTATTGCTTACGGGTTGGAAGGACTTCGCTTTCGTTACGTTCATCGTAAAAGGCCTGCACTTTTGAGCAATGCCTTTTAATTGTTCCGCGATTGTCGAAATTTCCATATCCGTCGCTTCGAACGTTGGTTTAAGGGTTAAGTGCGGTGGAATGAAAGCATATTTCGTATCATACCTTTTTCGATAGGAGTTAGCTAAATCTTGAAGTTTTTTTGAAGGGAAAATTGCAACACCATATTTCATAAATAAAACCTCCTGATATTTTTTATTGTTGTATTATAGTTGGACATGTTTTTTCTTGAAACCATCTCAAAAGAGATGATTACGAGTAAGTTAGAACATTTCCAATAGTGCTCTTTTTAAATCTGCCTGCCAATATTTCCAGGTATGATTACCTTCAAATTCTTCATAGAAGCATGGAAATCCTTTTCGGTTTAATAATTTATGCAATTCCCTGTTGGGTTCTATGAAGTTTGCCCTGTTGCCATCAGTTGTCGGAACATCAGTTTCCCCAGTCCCGATCACATGGTAAAGTTCGAGTAGATGCGGATCCTCAAAATTACGTACAGCATCCATTACTGCTTCATTGGCAAGTGGTGACTGCATGATGCATTTCCCGAATGTATGGGGATATTTTAGTGCGGCCAATAAAGAAACTGTACCACCAAGAGAGTCACCGATCAAAGCTCGACCATGTCCCATTTGATAGGTCGGAAATTCATCATCTAAAAACGGGACAAGTTCATGGGCAAGAAAACGTATGTATGCAATGTGCTGTTCCCCGTCCGGATGATATTTGCTCCTGCGGTCAAAGCGGTCTTTATAGGGAATGCCGACAATGATGATATTCTCAATTTCTTCGTTCCCTAATAGTTCATCGGCTACGCGACCAATTCGGCCCATTTGAAAATAATCACGGCCATCCTGAGCAATCACAAGCGAATATTTATACAGTGGCGAAAAATTAGCAGGCAAGTAAACAAGTAGTTCCAATTCTTCTGCTAAAGCTTCGCTTTTAAACATGTACTCTTTAATTGTGCCTTTGCGTAAACTCATTTTCCCGCACCTCGATGATAATTAATAATGAAAAACAACTTACTTGATTATTTTAGCATAGCCATGCGATTTTTTCCCGTGACAAGAATTTAGAATAGAATATTTTCATTATATTTTCTAAAAATTTAAATTATAAGATGCTATAATACAAGCATATAGGAAAATAATACAATAAAAGAGGTGGCGAATAAAATGGCAGATGTACAAGTACACAGCAGGGAAGTAACAAAGGCGGCTAAACGAACATTAATAGAGCGTGGTGTAAGTGTGGAGGCAATTGCAAAAATCGTATATGAATTGCAGTTCCCGTATAAAGCTGATCTTAAGCTGGAGGAATGCATCCACAGCGTTGAGCGTGTCCTGTTAAAAAGGGAAATTCAACATGCCATTTTAGTCGGTGTGGAGCTGGATAGACTGGCAGAGCAAAAAAAGCTGTCAGAGCCCCTGCAATCGATTGTTGAATCTGATGAAGGGTTATTCGGAGTGGATGAAACGATTGCCTTTGGTGCAGTACTCGGTTACGGAAGCATTGCTGTAACGACCTTTGGCCATTTGGATAAAAATAAAATAGGCGTCATTCACGAACTCGATAAGAAGCAAGAAGGAATCGTGCATACCTTCCTGGATGATATCGTTGCAAGTATTGCCGCGAGTGCCGCCTCAAGGTTAGCTCATCGTCTGAGAGATGAAGAAGAATCGTTAACTGAACAGGAGAAGGACATTCAGGAAGAAGAAGAGTTAATCGGTTGAAACTTGATGACCAATTTTCATCCCGACCTATCAAACCTGGCCTTAATGAGGCGGGCAGAAAGGATATTGGCCATTTTAAATGTCCGTTTTGTCTGCCTTAGAAAACAGAATGCGCGAAAATTGCCTGGATAAATTTCAAGCACCTGGATTTTCCGCTGCGTAATCTTTCCTTGTTCGGAGAGATAAATAATCTCTAATGGAGCGTTTTCTTCCATATGTTTTCGAAGTATATATTTCATTCCTTGTCACTCCTTTGCTGACTTACTTGCATTTATTATATACGAACATACGTTTCGTATGCAAGTAAAAAAGGAACACGAGTTCTTGTTTTGCGGATAGGTAATAAAAAATAAGGTAAAAATAAAACTTTTTTAATATAATGCGTTGACTTTTTAACAAAAAAACATATAATAAATTATGTACTTAAGTATTTTACTAGTCAGTTATTACATACGACTTGTTAGCTCAGTGGGAGAGCACTTCCTTGACAGGGAAGGGGTCGTGGGTTCGAATCCCTCACAGGTCATCAACTAACAAAGGCACAAATCCTTGTTATAACAAGGGGTTTGTGCCTTTTTTTATTTTGTCTTACTAGATGAGTTTAAATCAATGATAGTGATTTGCTCACATTTTGCTAACGTGACTTCTGAATAGCATTGTGGAAAATATCAGCTACTTCATCATCTTGGTTTGGAATCAAATGGGCGTAATTCTTTAACGTGATGGTAGGATCCGAATGTCCTAAACGAGCCGCTACTTTGACGATATCTACCCCTTCAGAGATCAAGATGGAGGCGTGTGTGTGCCGAATATCGTGAAACCGAATAGAAGTCACGTTAGCCGCTTTACTGATACGTTTCATCACACGTAACACGTTCCATGGATCCTGTAAGGTGCCGATCTCTGTACAAATGACTAAGTCTAGGTCTTGATAATGTTCACCAAGCCTTTTCCTCTGTGTTTCTTGACGTTCTTTATGAGCCTTTAATTCCTTGATAAGGAAATCAGGAATCGGGACTTGCCGTTTTGATTTTTTCGTTTTCGGCGTTGATAAACGATATCCTTTATCGGGATGTGAGAAAGGGAACGTTGTATCCGGATAGATTTTTTTCCAAAGTCAATATCGCTCCATTTTAACCCAAGGAGCTCACCTTTCCTCATACCCGTATAAATGGCGAGTAAGAAGGTTAGATAATGTCGTTCTCCCTTGCATTGATTAAGGAACGATTCAATCTCATCAAAGGACCATATCTTCATTTCTTCTTTTTTCACCGAGGGTGGATCAGCATTGATCACCGGATTGAAACTAATCTTTTTCCACTTTACAGCCTGACCGAAGGCCTGATTTAATAACTGGTGTAATTTTCGTATGGTACTTGTACTATACTCCTCATCTAATTTGAGGTTATAAAAAGCATCGATATCTTCGGTCGTAATTTTTGAAAGGGGTTTGTTGGCAAAAGGATTTTCTCGTATTAAGTGCTTATCCATCAAATACTTTCTGCTTGAGGCCGTTGTTTCTTTAATCCTTTTTTGATAATGGGACGTAAACCAAAATTCCATATAGGATGAAAAGGATTCTTTGCTCGGTTCGATAAATCGATCTTCATCCAGTTCACTCTGAATCTTTCGAAGAGCAGCTTGTGCATCTTTTTTTCGAGAGAACCCGCCTTTTGTTTTTTGCCTTCGTTTACCCGTAATAGGGTCTCGGACTATATCCATAATATATGTCCAAGTATTTCCTCTTTGTTTAACAGTGCCTTTCATTTTGCTTGCCCCCATATCCTATTATAGTTCGTGTTAGAACAATGGAAAGCAAGTGGTCTAGTATCAGTTTGACCACTTACTTTCCGTTCATAAGCCGCTCTTTTCCTCTAGTTTTCAGATTGCAGCTTGAAAAGTATTGCTTGTGTATCTTTTTGGCGTATGAATCTGCTTTTTATTTTTTGTCTACATTCACCTGTTAGCGAATTTTTCTCAAAATCTACTATATGTCCAAGAGTTTCCTCTCTTTTTTGAGCTACCTCTCATTATGCTAACCACCGTAAATGTTTGATAATAATTATGTAAGGGAAGTAAGAAGTTCATTGATATGACCACTACGCACTTCCGGTTTTATAAGCTGCTCATTTGTTGCTGCGTCAGCTAGTTAAAAAATCACGGAGCACGCGTTTGCTTCGACCTAATTTAATAAGTGGAAAAGATTTTTGTTCCATTAACTCATAAGCAGTTGGCTTAGACACCATCAAAATTTCAGATAAGTGTACGGCTGTTAAAATCATTGGATAATCTTCGATGTTTTTAGGCATAATTTTTTCTCCTCTTAGTTCTAATATATTAGTTTAATAGTAATTAATTTGAATTTACTTATTTAATTCAGAGACATTATATTTTTTTAGATCTTTCGTTTTCAAGGGTTATCCGAAAAACGTTAATAAGATGGTATTAATGTTATGAGTTGGAGGGGGGAAATTTATCGAGCTAAGTAATAAGGTAGTTGGTGCTTAGCTATCTCCACATCAAAATCGAATGATCCTTACTACAGCTTCTTAAAACAGTCAGTTTATAGCGTGGGGAAAAATAGGATATAATAAAACTAATGACTTTAGCGAGATTAACCACCTATGCTTGCGATGCGGGGTGGTTTTTCTTTATCGTACATAAATCAGATTAAGCAAAAAAGGAAAGATTGTAACTCAGTCCAATTTATTTATGTACGGCTTTGTAAAAGAATGCTGTAGATTTTTTTATTAAACTAAGGGAACAGACTAGTTGAAGATGACTGATATACTAAAAGTAACAATCAGTTAGAAAAAAGATGGTCATCACTTGTAGAGCTTTTCTTCAATATTTGCATCTGTGCAGGTTCTTTTTTGGATGGACCTAAAGGGAAAAGTGTATTTTGTGGTGAAATGATGCCGGTAAAAGATCTCTTTTATTTTTCTGGTGTGCAATTTAGGAGATTCTATTAAGGTTTATCAAGTGTCTGATACAAAAAAACTAGAATGAACTACGTGGGGGAAAAGATGGTTGCTAAAAGAGAATATTTAGTTCGAACATTTTCCAGAACTAAAAGGAAAGACTACGAGAATTATATTTTAAACAGAATTTGGAATAGGTTAAATCGATTAGATTTAAAACCTGTCACGCAACAATATGTAAAAAGGGCTGATGGTAAATACGCTTTGATTGATCTATACTTTCCACAGATTCATTTAGGGATTGAATGTGACGAGGGATTTCACATAAGGAACGAACTTAATGATGAAATCCGAACTTTAGAAATCGGGAAAATGTATCAAGCAGTTAAGGAAAATGAAATCAGAATCGAACGAGTAAATGCTACTGAATCACTAGAAGCGATACATACTAAAATTGAAGAAATCGTTCAACTAATCAATAAAATGGCTTCTAACAGCAAGATTATTTCTTGGTCTGAAGATGTTGATTATGCAGAGTTAGCCATCAAGAATGGGGTATTATCCATTTATGATGAGTACACATTCAGTACAATTACTGAGGCAATGCGTTGCCTAGGGAAGAATTATAAGGGGATACAAAGAGCTTATTGGAAGTTTAATGAACAGTATATGATGTGGTTCCCCCAGCTTTCTTTTGATACTGGGAAAGGGAAAGTTTCAAATGCTCGGGGTTGGATTAACGTTTTTAATAAAAATTGGACAGAAATTGAAGAAAGAAGAATGGAAAGTGATTATACACCTTATCATCTTCCAGAGGGTACCCAAAGAGATCGAATTACTTTTATGAAGGTTAAAGACCCTGTATTTGGAACTTATAAGTATCAATTTGTTGGTATTTTTCAATGGGATCGAATCGAGGATAATAGGGTGATATTTAAACGAATTGCTGAAGAGGTAGATTTAACTCCATACAATTAATAAAGGCAATGGTAATCGCCACAATTCTATAAAAACTTTAACATTGTTGTTACGGCTAATCTTTGTGATATAGGAAATAATCAACAAAAATCAGCTATTAGAAGATTATCTTGACCAAATGGAACATCTAAGAATCAAATCTAAATAATAAAATAATCCTTATATTATTTTATTCAACCTAATGTTTAAAGGAGACTTATCACATGGAAGTAGAAATAGGCTATATGCCAAAAAAAGTGGATTTCCGATATTCCTGATGCTGGTGGTTTTTTCCCATTCGAAATTGAAGGAGATAAATCGTATGTAGTTGATTTTGCATTTAATAATGTAGAATCTATTGAGTTTACTCCGAATTGGATGCTTCAATTTATTAAATAGATTCCCCATTTACATACTTGTTGAAGATTATGATCTTGAACAAGAAGAACTTGATCGAGATTTTAAATTCCATATTATTGAGTATGAACCAGTTAAAATTAGAAAAGTGAAAGCTTATTTTTATAAAGCAAATATTAGAAATAGTGAGCAATTTAAGGCTATATTCCCTTATATGGAAATGGCAGTATGAACAATCTGGCTTTATAGTCATTACAAAAAGATGTTTTTAGTTTTGGGGAAAGAAAATTTAAAACGCTTTTTGGTAAAAGAAATATAATCACCCCAATCGTTTCTCTTGAAGAAAACGATAGTGTATTTTGGATTGGCTATGATGGCGACGAAATTTTCGTAATTTCAAATGATAAGCAATTTTCATCAGTTGATTTTATATCAAGTCATTTCCCACCCGGAACCGGTATTTTGAGGACTGAATACGAAGAAGATTGAAATGGTGGATGTCAGTCTTCTTCGTATTCTTGTATTAAAACAACATTATTAATTAACAGAGCCTAAAAAAACGGTATGCTTAAACTTAAATATTGGAGTTAGTATAGTTTCATGGACACATTTTAGTTAATTCCTTACAATGATTTTTGAGAGGATGTGTCCATCTTGGAACGTAAGAATACAGGTAAAAAATATAATAATGAATTCAAGAAGACTATTGTAGATCTTTATCACTCGGGTAATTCGGTCAAAGAATTAAGCGGCGAATATGGCGTATCAGAAGTTACCATTTATAAATGGGTTAAAGAATTTACTCCAATCGGTTTAGGGGAAGAGTCCATGACTCCAAAGGAATTAGCCGCCATACAGAAGGAAAACCTTCGGTTAAAGCAGGAAGTTGAAATCTTAAAAAAGGCTATGGCCATATTCGCGAAAAAGTAACCGAGACAGATCTTACCGAATTTATTGAGGAACACAAGAAACAATATCCCATACAGAAGATGTGTGAAATACTAGAAATCCCAAGAAGCAGCCATTATCAGTCCCTTCAAATAGTCGTATCCAATCGTGAACAGGAAAACCAAGAACTCACGAAGGAAATTCATCTCATTTACCTGGAAAGCAAGGGAAGGTATGGGGCCCCAAAGATTCATGAAAGCTTATTAACCAAAGGGTTTTCCTAAGTCTTAAGCGTGTTCAACGTTTAATGAGCAAGGCAAGAATTCGTTCTATTATTAAGAAAAAATACCGTCCTTATCCATCTATAGAAAAGGTTATTCAGTTAGATACTATGCTTAAACGAGACTTTACCACCCAGACCATTAATGAGAAATGGGTAGCTGACATTACGTATATCCACACGTTAAAAGACGGATGGTGTTATTTAGCTTCTGTATTGGATCTTCATTCTAAGAAAATAGTAGGGTATTCATTTTCACGTTCTATGACGACAGAACTGGTCATAAAAGCTTTCGATAACGCCCACTCTTCACAAAAGCCCACGGAGGGTTTAGTTCTTCATACGGATTTTCGCTCTAAATATACAAGTAGTGAGTTTACTCAACATATCCAAAACCATCCTATTAAGCAATCCTTTAGCCAGAAAGGTTGCCCGTACGATAATGCTTGTATTGAATCCTTTCATGCATATTAAAGAAGGAAGAAGTTAACCACGTACAGTATCTTAACTACCAAACAGCAAAATTAGCGATGTTCCAATTTATTGAAGGTTGGTATAAACGAAAAAGAATTCACAGCAGCTTGATATAAAACCCCACAAGCCATTGAAGATCAAATTAGAAATACAGCTTAAGAGTTAACTTGTTTGTGTCCAAAATTGACTCAAATCCATCATTTATAAATAAGGTTTGATTAAAATCACCTCTCCTCTATAAATTTCTTAGAGGAGAGGTAATTAGATATTTACGTTAATTTAACTATAAAGATTATGAAACTATAACTAAAAAAAATGTTCAACAGTCACTTAATGATTGATTAAGTAAAAGTAGTCGTTCATTTTTAATTTAATATATTTGGACCCAGTCGCATTAGTTAGAATGCTTGAATCTAAAACGAGCTAACGTTTTTGAACCCCATAAAAATGTAACGATTATAGCAACTAATGTTGTGACGATAAAGATAGAGAATGTGGTGAAACTTGAATCGTAATTGGGAAATAAAAATGAACAAACATTATTCATAGCATGAAATATGGCTGCTGCAAGTATACTTTTGCCTGTGTTTTTATAGAGCCAAACAATCAGAATCCGTAATGAAACGGACCCAGTGCATTGCCATATTATCCATTCTGGAGGGTGGTGAGCTTGAATGTGAGGGATTACATGCCATATTTGCCATACAACCCCTAATATGATGCTAGCCCTTATTGCACTCCACCGATTCTCTAGCTTGTCATAGGCAAATCCTTGCCAGCCAAGCTCCTCACATATTCCTGCAATAAAAAACACAAAGAAAAAAGTAAGGATATTCGAAATGGAAAATTGCAAATTAGGAACAGCATTCCACATTAAATTCATTAATACATATGCCAAAATCATTATGATAGGCATTAAGAGAAATATAGGTACATACCAGATCTTTCTATCGATTCTTTTATTAAAAGACTCCTTTAATAAATGTTTTATTTCATCTGCTCCATTATTCCTATAGGCAAGGATCAAAGCAGCTATCATCGGGCAAACAAACATAAGGGCACTGATAGGAAGATTTATGGGTATTTCTTTCCGGAAAAATTGTTCAGCTTCCATTCCGAATAACCAGAATGGAATGGCTAGAATGAAAACCAACAAGAAAAAGATCCAGGGAGAACGATTTGAAGATTTATTACCTATGCTCATTATTTTAATAACTCCTTCTTTATTTTAAGTTTGAATCAGTGGAATTCCTGTATTTGGTTGATTAATCTGCAAACAATCCTGATGTAATCGAATAAGATTGTGAAGTAATGTACGGGGGGTTAGTTGAAGAATATAGCACAAAAATGGATCAAACTTTTTTATAAAAACTAAGCATAAATATGTTAGAAAAAGATCCATTTTGAACAACCTTTTTTCAAAATGGATTCATTTTTTAGTTATAGTATTTTATTTGTTTTTAAGGTGTTCTTAATCAACTTTATTCTAAATCTACACAACCACATGTCCATTGTTGTAATTCCGGCGAAAACAGGTTCAATTCATCTGAAAAATCCATCATATTACCTCATTCACCCTGGGATTAATTGCCCATTTGTTAAGCAAGAAAAGCAATACCCTACTTAAGCATTGCGACCATTCCATTAATAAAAAAGAATCTTATATTTGTTGGTTTTCAAGGTGACCTGTCACTTTCAATAAATCCTCAATATAACTAGTTTTTCCTTACCCTGCTCACCTACAAAATAATGTAATATTTACTATATTTAGAAGAGATCTAAAATGCTCATTACATTATTTTAAAAATAAAGTATAATTTTGGAAGAGGAAGATGAACATCTGAATAATCTAAATAAATTTCATATTCTATTTACTATGAACTATATAAATGTGGGGGAGGATGGAAATAGTGGCTAAGAAAAAGTTAAGTAGACGTAAGTTTTTAGGTTATCTAGGAGCTGGTTTAGTAACTGTGACAGCAGCTAGTTTACCTATTAAAGCTTTAGCAGGGTTAAACGAAACGAAAGCTACATCTGAAGTTAATTCAGAAGATTTACCTAAAGAACCTGGTACATGGGGCGATACAATTTTAGAAATGGAACTTGAACTACCTCAAGACCCAAATGTTCTCCTGATGGATGTAGAGACCATTTATAATTTAAATTAATGAAATTGAATAATAAATCAGGGGGGAGTTTTATGTCTTTACGAATTAATATGGTCAACACAGCCATATCTCAGATTGGCACATTAGAAGGGAATAATAATGACAATAAGTATGGGAGATGGTTTGGTCTAAACAATCAGCCATGGTGTGCCATTTTTGTGAGCTGGTGTGCTGCTCAATCAGGAAATATGGAATTCAATGGGGAACACCGTCCACTTTTTGCTCGCAGTGCTGCAGTAAGAGATCATCGATGGTTTCATGATACTTTTGGTGAATATTTTACTAAATCAGGATTCATTAATTATATTGGGAATGACTCCAAGAAAGTTGCCAGGGCGACAGGATGCCTTATTTTTTTTAGTGGAGACTCTCATATAGGCATCGTTGAGCAATATTATCCTGGGGAACAAGCAGTTCTTACAGTAGAAGGGAATACTTTCACCCCCTCTAAAGGAGAGGAAATTCAAGGCGTGTTTCGTCGTTATCGCCGTCTTTCTGATTCGAAAATAGTGGGATTTGCTCTTCCTTACTATGAATTTTATAGCAGCGGATCTCCTGGGGGCGTAAAGCCGGTACCACCTCCTTACGGTAACAGTGGAACTGTGGATAACCCCACATCATTCCCAGGAGCAAGGTATTTCTATATTGGTGCCTACAATAACTATGTCACGCTATTAGGAAAAATGCTAATAAAAGCAGGATACGGTAATTTTTATCAAGTGGGAGCAGGTCCTCGCTTTACGGAAACAGACCGGGAAGCATGCGCCACCTTTCAAAGAGCACAAGGCTGGAGTGGAAGTGGCGCAGATGGTATTCCTGGAACATCTACATGGGAGCGGCTTAGTGCCATCTATTATGGTGGTGGCGGAAGTGGTGGAAGCGACTGGCCGCCAGCATTTCCAGGTGCACAATATTTTAAGGCTGGAGCCTCTAACCAATACGTGAAATTATTGGGTGTTCAGTTAGTAAAGACTGGATTTGGTCGACACTATACTGTTGGGCCGGGTCCTGCGTGGAGTGAAGCAGATCGCCTAAACTGCCAAGAGTTCCAAAGAGCACAAGGTTGGACAGGCAACGATGCAGATGGATATCCGGGTCCTACGACATGGCAAAGATTGTTTGATATAGTTGGAAGCACCCCAAATGTTTCGAAATTTCCCGGAAGCCATTTCTTTGGCCCTGGTGCAAATAACGAATATGTTACAACCCTCGGTAAACGATTAATTAACAAAGGGTATAGTCAGTATTATTCTGTCGGAGCAGGTCCAAAGTGGAGTGAGGCAGACCGTCAAGCTTGCGCTGCTTTCCAACGTGCTCAAGGTTGGTCTGGAAGTGATGCAGATGGCATTCCTGGTCCTTCAACATGGCAAAAGCTCTTTGCTTGAAATTTTGCTTTGAAGGAAATTTGGGGCTTTATTTTACATAAAATGTATTATCATAGTTTTTCGTGTTTTGTCGTCTGGACCATAATTAGAGTTTTCCTTATAGCTTTCATTCCCAATATAGGAATCCAATTTGAAGATGCCGACCAATAAAGGTCGGCTATTTTCATACTATTTTTAGCAGCAGCCTCAGTAATCGCTCGTAACCTCTTACGATAAGCATAACGTTTTTTCGTTATTGGAGGGATTGTTTTTACTTAGCTTGATGGGCATGGGTGCTTGCTCATTAACTATTGTGAATGGTTGGAATTTTTGTGATTTTTGATATTTCCAAGCAATGTAATGAAGCTTACATATATTAATTGCTAATTAAGATAATATAATGTGTGTAACTTAGCATTTGAAGATATATACACTATCCATTTATTAAAAGGAGGAGACAAAATGACTACTTTTAAATTAAGTGAAAAGGTTCCAAACTTTATACTTCCTGAAATATCAGGACAGGAATTCTCTTTAGAAACCAATCTTAAAGAACATAAGGGTTGGAAATTAATTATTTTTTTTAGAGGCGCCTGGTGCCCTGTTTGTGTCCATGATTTGAAGGAGCTTGAAGAGAGCAAAGGTTTCTTTGAAGGGAAAAATGTACATCTTATTACTTTGTCTACGGACAAATTAGAAAACTTAAGGAATATGGCATTGGAGAACAACTTATCGTTCCCGATTTTATCAGATGAGTTCCTGGTTGCTTTAAAAGCTTACGATGTTTTCTATCACGGTGATGATGCACCTTATGAAGATCATGGTACTCATGGAGAACCTGCTTATTTTCTTGTGGATGAAAATGGACAACTACTATATCAACAGAGACAAACCAGTCCATTTGGTCGTCCAACATCGACAGAGCTTAGAAAGATTGTTCAATATATAGGCAAGAATCTAAAGTCTAAATAAATCTATTTTTACGAAAAGAGCAAGCTATATGCTTGCTCTTTTTAATAGCCATTTAATTTTTGAACTTAACTAACGACTAATTTGAATTCAATAAAGAATAGGAAATTGTCCAATTCTGATTTTTGTAATTAGCATTACAGAATTTTTTTTTTTCACTTGGTACGATAACAATGCAAAAGAAAAAGGAGTGATAAACGTGCAATTTTCGGTTAATAAAGCAATTAAAACTGGAATTATAGGTGGCATCATTGGTGGAATTATCTTTGGAATGATCATGCAAATGATGGGTAAGATAGCCATGATTGCAGGGATGATGGGGAGCAGCAGCTTACTAAATGCCTGGATCATTCATATGATGATAAGTATTATTTTCGGCATTATCTTCGGATTATTGACATTCGTTATAAAAAATCGTATTGTTCTCACAATTATTTTTGGGATTGGAATTTGGATAGTGGGTCCTCTTGTTATCATGCCTATAATGATGGGGATGGGAACAAACCTTTCAAGTGCTTTTGCTAATCAACAATTAATGAGTTTAGGAACTCATTTGTTTTTCTCTATAATAGTTGTAATTGTGTTTAAGATCTGTTTAAAAAAACAAACTTCTTAAAAGGAAACTATTCAATATTTTGCAAAGAAAATATACTAC
Organism: Peribacillus sp. NPDC006672; assembly: GCF_050274955.1. NCBI lineage: Bacteria > Bacillati > Bacillota > Bacilli > Caryophanales > Bacillaceae > Peribacillus > Peribacillus sp. NPDC006672. The sequence continues at coordinate 200,579 of NZ_JBNNOR010000002.1, read as the reverse complement.
TAATTCTTATTTTTTTATTCGAGGTGATAAAAATTGGAGTATCGTATTAGCGATGTTGAATGTGGGATTAATTAAGGGACAATTAGCGATTCTTTCCCCCTTGTGCCACACCATACATATAAACGAAAGTGTCGCTATAACTCGACTTATTTTTTATAGTAATTAACTAATCATCCCTAAAAAATGTATGTTTTTTCATTCATTTGGATTACCCCTATATTCTTTTTATTCTTAAAATTTCATCTCCCTTTAAAATGAATGCTCCATCTACAAATACCGGGGCAGTAACTTCTCCTAGTAAATTCTTTATTTCTAATGCAGCATTTAGATCAGTAAATAGGTTTTTTTCTATAAAATAAATATTACTTTGAATTAGATGTTGTTTTGCTTTAAAACAGCTTAAGCACCCATCCATTGTATATAAAACTGGCTCCACAAAAACACCCCCTATTTGGTACTATACTAGTTATTTGCTTTTAAGCAGTAATTTAGATTACAGTAAAAATCACAAAGAACAGTATAATGGAAACAAAAATAGTGAAAGGAATGATTTTAAGTGGATAAATTATTACTTCTTTCACAAATTAGTCTATTGGAAGAATTACCAATGGACGATCTTAAGGCAATTGAAGAATTAAGTGAGATGAAACCTGTTAAAAAAGGAACGATTATACTGTCTCCAGATAAGCCAATTGAAGCATTATTTTTTTTAAAGAAAGGTCAAGTTCGCTTATTTCGTATGAATCATCATGGAAAGCAGTTTACTGTTGATATTTTAACAAGTGGTAATATTTTTGGAGAAACATCCACCCTATCTTTAACAGATGACCAGGTTTATGCTGAAGCAATGACAGATACTTACTTATGTATGATTGGAAGGAATGATTTTGAGGGGTTTCTTGAAAGGAACCCCAAAATTGCATTAAAGTTTATAAATATACTTTCCAATCGTTTAAAAGAAGTTTATAGCTTAAGCGAGAAAATTGCGCTTAGTGATGTTAAATACCGTCTAATATACCTATTATTAAAATTAAGTGAAAAAACCGGAAAAAGAATAAACGAATGGCAAACCATCAATATGACATTGACACATGCTGATATTGCAAACATGATTGGATCTACACGAGAAACGACCAGTGCTATTCTTAGTCAGCTTAAAAAAGAGGGTTTGATTAAAAAAGATTTAAAATTGTCTATTAATGCTGAAAAAATTGAACAACTTTTAGAAGAAATTTAAGCAATCCATCGGAAATCCTCAATCTTTTCAAGGGGTTTTTAATTAGATAAACCTTTTAATAGCATTTTGAGTACAAAACCATTAAAAAGTATAATAGCAAATAAAAAAGCAGTGTGATTCACATATGAATTCGCACTGCTTTTTTATTAGGGGTCAAGCAGGGTACCACCAACAATTTAAAATCAAAAAATCGGTTTCCTGTACATTAAGAAAAGCGATTCTTATTGAAGAATCGCGCCCTCATGTTGAACACTTACTTCACCGTTACATCTGTGATATACCGATTATGAATAAAGCGAAAACAAAGCTAATAAAAGTAAAACCGGCAAGGGGAACCGCAAAGGCTTTGTTGTTCTTAAACTCAAATATTGTAAATAAGGCACCTAAAGCACAAACACTAAACCATATTGGGATAAAAATTAAGTCTGCAACATTAACAGGAAGCAATTTATAAAAACCTGAAATGTATAATATCCAATTGATAATTAATAGACCGAATATACAATAAGACGACTTATAAGGAGATGAACCTTTCCCATATTTTCTAACCATTAGTAATGGAAAAACGAAGATAATAACTAATATAGCTCCAAAAAGTCCAATTAAAATCGAAGTTAACCCCAAAAAAACACTCCTTTACATTGAATTATTCAATTACTCTGTCTCTTTAACGAAATGGTGCCTTCCTTTATTTTAGATAGGCATCAGCCCATAAAGAAGCACCCACTTAATTAATTTATTGTTATTATAAAACAATTATTTATTGTTTTGCAATAAATAATTGTTCCTTTTTGATATATTTGTATCGTTTAACTAATATACTCTACTCATTTAATGAATAAAAAAGCATCTCTAAATAGATAGAGATACTTTAAAAAATATAGTAGATTTTAAACAATCCTACCTCAATAAATACAATCCTCATAATTTGGCCCTTAATGGAAAAACATGACTGACATTTTTAAACAACTTTATTATGTTTTAAACTTAATGTCCCTTAACAGTATAAGAGCTACCTTAAAAACAGCTCCGAACTTTAGCTAACGCACCCGTTAGTTAAATTAGAATAGTGGTATTTCAATTCCCATATATGTCATTGAAGATATAAAAACCTACACCCAATATAAAAATAAGAATAAACACAATCCATAAAGCCTCTTAAAGAGTCTATATTTTAATTCTTTCTTTTTGAACGTGAATGAAAATAGACCAATTTAAATTGTTGTTAACTAAAATAATCCTCTTTTTCCTTTCTGTTTGATTAGGTAAGAGATACCTTCTATATGGTCGCCGATAATTTGTTTTGTTGCTGAAGCAAGTTCTCCTTTTTTAGCGAAATGTTTTTCTGGTCGTATACGATTCATTTTATCTACCTCAACAGAATGGACATTTTGAATGGTTAAACCCGATAGAATTGTTTTTACTTGTGCAATGACGGGGGAAACAAGTACATCAAACCCAATTTCATCAATACATTTTCGGCTAAAAGCATGAGGGATTGCAACTGGTGAACCAACCCCTAAATCTTTTCGGTCACATGCCAGGTTAACGGCATATTTACAGGCTGTCACAATATAGACTGGAGCACGATTCATAAGATATTCTAAATTATTTAATGCTAGGTCTGTACCATTTTGAATCGCGTGGACAAATGGTAGTAGATCTTGCGAAGGAATAATAATATCACCATCAATAAAAAGTAAAATATCACCTTTTGCGAAATATGCCCCTATAGCCCGTCCTGTATCATTTCCAAGTTTTTCATCATAAACAATGACAGTTGCTCCGCTCTTTTTTACAATTTCTTCTGTATGATCTGTCGTTCCATTAACTACTACGATGATTTCTAAGGGTTCTAGTTTTCGCACCTCCTGAATTATGGCTTCAATCGTTCTATCTTCATTATAGGCAGGGATGATAACTGATAATTGTTTTCCTGAATAAATATTAGAGTGCTTTCCCCAACCAGTAATGATTTTCGGCATAGGTTCTAGTTTGTTTGATTTTAAATTCTCAATGATATCTCTTCTTCTATTTTCATCAGAATAATTTAGCCTTGAGTCGTTAGTCTCATGTATCCCATTTGCAATTGTTTCAATATGATTCCCGATAATTCTTTTTTCACTAATGGAAAGAGTTGTAGGGGTATTTTTATGTTGTGTGGGGTGAACTCGATTAATAGTTACTACATCAATTGACATATGACGAGAAATGCGGAATTGATGTTGAATAATTTTTAATTGTGCATAAATCGGATTTTTTAAACTATCAGAATGAATTTTTTGGATGACTTCCTTTGTCATAGCATGAGGCACAGCAACAAGTGAATCTGAATTTAATTTAGGACAATGTAGGAAGTGATTCATAACTTGTTTCCAAATTGTGATTGAGTGAGGAGGGTATACTTTGTTAAAAATATAATCTAAGTTATTTAATACAACATCTGCAGTTCCTTCTACTAAAGGGTCAAGAAATTGATTTAATGTGGAAGAAGAAATAGCAAAATCGGCATCGATGAATAGTAAGATGTCGCCTTTTGCTTCTTTCGCTCCTATAGCTCGGCCAACATTATGCCCTAATCGTTCTTTATAAATAAGGACTTTACAATTATGATTTTTAGCAATCTCTATCGAACGATCTGTACATCCGTTAGCAACAGCAATAATTTCCATAGGATTCAATTGTTGACATGATTCTAAAACACTAGATAATGTTTTTTCCTCATTGTAAACAGGAATAATAATCGAAACAGTTTTTTTGTTCATATTTATGCTCCTTATTAAATTTTAATATTATCCTTCGATATACACAGTTTATGTAATATTAAGGTAGATGGTTAGGATTATTTAAATAGGAATAGATATTTAGGCTAAATAATAGTTTTTGAATGAATTAAAGAATCTCCTCAACTTAATATCCGTATATGCCGTTCCCTCCTTTTAGCTAATGCATATTCTATTAATTAGAAAGGGGGAATAGATATGGCGTGTACTAGTAACAATATTTGTTTTGATATATGTCTTAAGATTGTAATTACTCCAGGAAATGGAGTGGTGACAAATGTGAATTGCGGTAATGCATGTGGGACAAGCCCTAGTATTGAAATAATGCCTGATGGAGCAATTGTAATTGCGTTGCCATTAGTCGCATGTTTCTCTATCACATTAAATGATGATCTAAGTGTTTCTACCCTATTAACAAGCCTTTCTTTTCATACTTCTTAAATAGGACATCTTTATTGAACATGAATTAGATGTATATGTAAGAAAATCAGAGGCTGATTCAAAAGATTAATACAAACAATACATTAATATCTATGTAGCGAAATTTAACAAATAGTTGCAGCGAATAGACAAAGGTTTGTATAGGGAGAGATTCGGATAAAATCAGGGCATCTTCCTTGCTTTTGAACAGCCTCTATTAATTTGACACTTGTATAAACTATGAAGAATACAAAAAAATAAAACATTATTTGAGAAAGGAAGACGGGAATACAAATGAATGATCGTGGTATCATCACAATTATTGGGTTAGGGTATGTAGGGCTTCCTTTAGCAATCCATTTTGCCAAACGAGGATATATGATAATCGGACTTGATAAAGATAAAAAAAAAATTGAAATGCTCAAAAAAGGGGAGAGTTATATTTCAGATGTCGCTTCCATAGAATTGCAACAATTATTAGAAAATAAAAAACTGATTGTACACACTCCTAGTGAAGGGATAAAAGATTTTCAAAATAGTAGTTATGTGATTGTAACCGTTCCAACTCCTCTTGATTCAAGAAATGAACCTGATTTAAGTGCGCTTTTATCTGTATCACACTATATTAAGCAAAATCTTCAAAAAGGACAAACCTTCATTTTTGAAAGTTCCACCTATCCAGGTACATTAGAAGAAGCGATAATTCCAATCATTGCTGAAACAGGTAATAAGGTTGGAAAAGACTTCTACATTGGATACTCTCCTGAACGAATTGATCCATCTAATCAACAGTACACAGTACAATCTATTCCAAAAGTCATTAGTGGTCAAACGGAGATGTGTAAGCAAAAAGTACAACAATTATATAGCTCCGCCTTTGATGCGATTGTCCCTGTTAGTTCACCAAAGGTTGCTGAGATGTGTAAGCTTCTTGAAAATATTCAGCGTTTAGTTAATATTTCTTTAGTAAATGAATTAAATATATTATGCAAAAAAACAAACATTGATTTTCATGAAGTGTTAGAAGCAGCAGCAACGAAACCATTTGGGTATACCCCCTATTGGCCGGGGCCAGGAATCGGTGGACATTGTATCCCTGTCGACCCAATTTATTTTCAATGGAAAATGAAACAATATGGTTTAAAAAGTCAATTAATTGAAGCAGCTCATTTAATTAATGAAGAGATGCCAATAGAAGTTGTAAAGCAAGTAAAAGAAGCAACCAAACCTTCAGGAAATATTTTAGTTGTTGGAATTGCTTATAAGAAGGATGTAAATGATTTGAGGGAATCTCCTGCTTTTAAAATTATGCAACTTTTAGTGGGAGAAGGGTTTAGCACCCAATATCACGACCCGTATATTTCTAATGTGAAAATCGGGAACAGAATTTATCATTCGATTCCTTTGGAAGAGATAACAGTAAAACAAGCGGATACTGTATTAATTTTAACCGATCATTCCACTATTGATTGGGAAGTTCTAAAATCAATAACTAATATTATAGATACACGTGGAATTATGAAGAAAGCAAGTGTATAAGTAAATACTGCTTGAAAGGATTGAATCTGCGAAACTACGTAGCATATGGACAAAATGATGGTAATTTCATTAGAGGAAAATATGTGGAAAAACCAGGGGGATATTTTTATATATCTATAAGTACTTATTTATTAAACGTAAACTTCAATGATGTTGGTTAGAAAACATTATTGTGTCCCAGTGTTACACCAACCACTTCAATTATTTTGGGTGACCATCTTGAGGGATTTTCGCATTTATTTCAAGTTTAAAAAGAATAAATTAGACAAATTTGGAGAGGTGGATATTGTTGCTAAGTCAATATAAAAAAATAAAAATTTCATATGATGAATTAGATGAAATCTCACTGGATAGGATAGAGCCCTTTATATTGCATATCGAATGGAATAAAGTGTGTTATGAATTTTTAATTCGAATTAAACCCAATGCTTCTAATGTTCTTGTATTTGGTTCAGGAGCAGGAGGATTTCAAGAAGAATCAATTGGTCCACCCATTTTTCACAGGCATTCTTGGATGGTAGAGTTTGAAGATACTGTAATTTATTATAATGATCCAACCTTATATCTTGGAGAAATATCTTTAGGTTGGGGACAGGGGACGATAGATAGATTCTACCTAAAGGATATTGCAATAATACTAATGAAAATATTTGAAAAATTAAAATTCAATCAGAAAAATGTATTATTTTACGGGAGCTCAGGTGGGGGCTTCATGTCTTTAATACTAGCAGGATATGTAATAGGCTCGACAGCGTTAGTTAATAATCCACAAACAATTTTAACTAATTGGATACCGGTACCAGTAAATCAAGTGTTTAGCTTGTCTTACCCAGGTTATTCCAGGGAGTACATTGAAAAACATTTTGGGTACCGAATTAATGTTATAGATTTTTATAAAAAAATTAAATATGTACCAAATATATATTTTTTACAAAATGTTGCGTTCGAGTTTGATGTAAAGAATCATTTAATGCCTTTTATTTCTCAATTGAAAGAGATGGATGAAAATCTAGCTGTAAATACAATTCAAATAGATTTATATTATGACAAAAAGGCAGGTCATGCAGCTGTCGGGAAAAATGAAACAATTGTATATATAAATAAGGTAAAACCCAATAAAAATATGGAAGGAATTAAATAATAGGAGGTGGTTAAATCGCAGCAATTTAAGAGGATAGATATTAGATTCAACCAAATTGAAGAAATGTCTATTAGTACATCAGAACCATTTCTTTTAAATGTTCAATGGGATGAAGTAAGTTATGAATTTTTAATTCGTGTTAAACAAAAGTCACCAAATGTCATTATATTAGGATCGGGTGCAAGTGAAAATCAGCATCCACCTATCTTTCAAAGGTACACATGGATGGAAGAATTCGATGATTCTTTAATTTTTTATAATGATCCTACTCTTTATTTAGGTGATATTAATTTAGGCTGGGGACAAGGAACTATTGAGCGATTCTACTTGAAAGAAATAGCCATCATTTTAGAGAAATTAATACAAAAACTGAATGTAGCAAATGAAAATATCCTGTTTTACGGAAGCTCCGGAGGGGGGTTCATGTCTTTAATGTTAGCAGGGTATATAAAAGAGTCCTGTGCATTAGTAAATAATCCACAAACCATCTTAACAAACTGGTATATAGATCCCCTCAAACAGGTATTTAATATTTCTTATCCCAATCTGTCTTTGGAGGAGATTAACAACATATTTGCTGAAAGAATAAATGTTATAGCATTTTATAACCAAATAAAATATGTACCACGCATTTATTATTTACAAAATATAGCCGCAAAATTCGATATGAAGAATCATCTAGAGCCCTTTGTTGAGGGATTACAACAAATAGATGAAAATTGCCATGTAAACCGAGTAAAGATAGATTTGTATTTTGATAAACGTTCGGGGCATATTCCATTAGAGAAAAATAAAATTCTCCCTTATATAAATTTAATAAAACAATAATAATAACTACAATTTGTATAATAAACGCATTTTCCTGACGCTACCCCATTGCCATCAAGCCAAGGAACTAGATTCCGTTATTTTTAGAGGCTAGCGCGACGACCAAAAAAGGATTAATCTTACCCATAAAGCGCGCGACAGTCGGTGGTACACCGTGCTCGTTGGAGTCAGACTAACGGATGGGCTCAAAGGCACCTTAGTTCAACGACCTTCTTCGCCAAACAGTAAAACATTATCGACATAGAGACTAATTTTCATTCTCTGTGGTGAAGCGCTGATTTTTGCGCTTCATGGATGGCTAACGGAGCGGATAGTTCTATAAGGTAATATGGTAAAATGACATAAATCTTGCCTTTAATATTGTTATGTTAAAGGAAATGGTTGCTTTATCGCTAAATAATTTGGATGATAGATTTTCTAAAATATTAAAATAAATATGAGATTGTGAAGACTTCGACTCAAACGGAGCAGTTCAAGAGAGGAAAAAATATTTATGATTGTGAAAGTCGAATTTATGTACGAAGAGGATACTGAATATATAAGTTGTCTTGCAAAAGTAGGGAGAAATATACATCAATTGCAGCGTGAATTTGATAAATGGTTATATGACAGAGAAAACAAGCATTCATACTGGGAAGTCGCAGGAGAAGATGAGGAAGGCGAAAAAATTTTTGGAGTCTGTTTTAATGGAAAGGCTTTCGTATATTGGCTTAACAATGTAAGGTTCAACAAAGATAAAAAGGTTGCAAAGCTAATAGAAACACCAAATAAACTACCTAAGAAGAAAATTAGGTTTTAAATTAACAGGTGCATAACCAAAAATTAATTGATAGAGAAGAATAACTATGTTGTTAAACTCCCATGGAAATTAAAAAAGCACAAAATCTAGAAAAAACCACAACAAAATAGTCCCAGTAAAAACGTAAATCGTTAAACAAAAACCTCCAATTATAGCAAATTAAGTAGAGGCTAGCGCGACGACAAAAAAGGATTAACCCCCCATGAGTGCTACCCATAAAGGGCGCGACAGTCGGTGGTACACCGTGGTCGTTCGAGTCAGACTAACGGGTGTGGGCTCAAAGGCACCATAGTTCATCGACCTTCCTCACCCAGCCATAGAATCAGTATGTCATGATAACGCGTGTATAGAAAGTTTCTTCTCGCATTAAAAACAGAGAAGTTATATTTGGTACGCCCAAAAACAGCAGAGGAAGCTTATATAGTCATCCAGAAGTATATAGACTTCTATAATACAGATCGCTTCCAAGAAAAATTTAACGGCCTTTCCCCGATTGAATACCGAGAAAGGCCGCAGCTTAAAATACTCTTTTTTTATTGTCTACTTGACAAGGGTATGTACATTAAGTAGTCTCTTTTATTTATACATAATCAACATTAATGTTTTACAAGCTTAAATAAATGGACAGTCAAAGGGGACACTCATAAATGAGGTCCCCTTTCATAATGTATTACGGTAACAAAGTTTTATATTGTTCCATTAAATCACCTGCATATAAGCTTGTTATCATTAAGAAAATGGCAAGCCCAATGTATAATGAGAACCAGATGATTTTTGTTTTGAGACTTGATGAGTAATAGGATTTCTCTTTATCCCTAACTTCAGTTTGTTCTTGCACTTCTTTAAAGAACCTTGCTACTATTCGTTCATACGTGCCTAAATTTTCAAAGTCGGTCGGTCCGTACTGGTATTCATTCGAATTAGCAGCATCCATTAAGGATCTATAAACATTTAATTTTACCTCGGTCAGCTGTTTTACTTTTAGCTTATTATCATCAAATAGCGGGATATGCCAACTCTTCATGTTGTTAAACTTTTCATGTAGTTGGCTAAATTCCATATTCCAAATATTAACCAGGCGAATTTTTTCTTCATCTGTTGCACCTGCATATTGTTCTAGTTGCCTTAAACCAAATTGATTCAATTCAATGATGTTTTCTCTTTGATTTCTAGTTGTCTCGCTACGGAATTCTTTCCACCACTTAGAAATACCCAATAATAAGAAAAGAATTAAAAATGGATTTGGATGGAGAAACAAATAAACAACCATTCCGATGATCCCTAATACCCAAAGCTTTGTGGAGATGACTCCCACTATACGTCCTCCATCAAGAGGATGCACAGGCATTAGATTAAATAGGTTAATCATGGCTCCAAGTGTAATAACTAAAAGCCAAAATGGATTTTCCGTCATCATAAATAGGGGGATGGCTGGTAGAAATGCTAATGTACCTAATAAAGGACCTCCGAAGGCAAGATAAGCTTCTTGGTTAGCATTCTTTGGTTCTTCTTTAAGGGCAATTAACGCTCCGACAAACGGGATGAAAATGGCATTGGATGTTTTGATGCCTTTTCTCTTAGCAGCAAGTAAATGCCCCATTTCATGGATGTAAATTAGATAGACTAGGGCTACGGCAAATTTCCAACCGTAAACCAAGGCATACGCTCCTAATGAAACGAAAATAGAAATCAGAGAACCTAATTTTGCTATTTTCAATAGCGCAAACAACCATTTCATTTTCCCCAGGAAAAATAACCCGATTGCCCCCAAACTTAACCATCCTTTATTCGATTTAGATTCTTTCAAAATGGACCTCCTAGAGTAAATGGAAAAAAGACGACCCCAGTGACACTATGTCTATCTGAGCTCCTTCTTGATTTATTATCTTGCTAATATCCTTATTATATCGTATTCGATAATCCTTTTCTTTTCCTTTTAGGTATATTTTTCTAGATTATTAACTTTCAAGTATTACATTTTTTAAAAATTAAGATAGAGTGCACCTATTTTACAAGTTCATGTGATTTATGCGGTAAAAGTGACATAGAAAAAGTACACAAAGGCGATATGGAATGAAAGAGTAAAGAAAACAACTTGGAGGAATTGAAATGGAATTATTTTTAGTCGATTACTGTAGGCTCACAAATTGGAGGACATGAAAATACAGCTAGTAACATTTGAAGTTGCAGAAGTTATATTAAATAAAGCCTATGGTACTTAATTTCTTAATCTAAATAAATATCATAATAATATTTTATTGCTGTGCTAGTAAAATTATTTAATTTTTCTATTTATTTCACTTACAATTTTTGAGAAGATTGATTAAATAGTTTTTACTTAAACACTTATGATTTATATATAAAACAAAAAGGGGGATTAATATTGATATTCCGACTAGAATTATTTGTTCATAATTTAAATGTATCTAAGGAATTTTATAAAAATTTAGGGTTAAGTCTAATTTACGAAAGTGAAGAGAGGGTAAATTTTGAAGGGGATAACATAGTAATAATGTTAGCTCCAGACCATACATTACATGATAATCATCATTTTAAACGAGAAGGTTACTCTAATAAAGGAATAGGAGTTGAACTAATATTATTATGTGAAAATATAGAAAAAATTTATGAGAATTTTATAAGTTTATATCCATCTTCGATTGAATCTAAGCTAAAAAAACAAGAGTGGGGTCTTGTAGACTTTAGAGTAATGGACCCAGATGGATATTATTTTAGAATATCCACAGGAAAATAAATTAGTTTAAAATTTTGAAAATTCAATATTGGCAAAATAAACCACACTTATCTGGACAGATATTTTAAGGGCAGCTACACTTAACTTATTACAGATAAGGAGCACTCAAAATGACGAAAAGAGAACGCCGTACATTCACTCCCGAATTTAAAAAACAGATGATCCAACTCTATCAAAGCGGAAAAACACGAAAGGCTCTTATTGAAGAATATGAACTTACGCCTTCTTCTTTAGATCGGTGGATTCAACAGAGTGAAAACACAGGTTCCTTTAAGGAAAAAGATAACCGTTCTCCCGAGGAAAAAGAGCTTATCAAGCTACAAAAAGAATTGAAACAGGTACAGATGGAGAATGATATTTTAAAGCAAGCAGCGCTGATACTAGGACAAAAGTAAATGTTATTAAGCGAAACAAAGACAAATACTCGGTATCAGCCATGTGTAACGTCCTGAATCTATCACGGAGCACCTATTACTACGAATCAAAAGAACGAAACTCAGAAGATGATGTCACGCATGCCACGGAACACGTAAGAGTAAAGTAGAGTTACTGAAGCTCGACCTAACGGTTTCCAGACGCCGAATTGGTCGGATTATGAAAGAGCAAGGGCTTGTATCATCTTATACAGTCGCTCAATACAAACCGCAGCAATCCTCATGTAACGAGTCAGTCCAGGCTAACGAATTAAATCGGGAATTTCAACAAGAAGAAGAGAAAAAAGTAGTGGTCAGCGACTTAACATATGTCAAAGTCAAAAATAAATGGCATTACATATGTGTCTTTGTCGATCTCTTTAATCGTGAAATTATTGGCTTTAATACGGGACCTAAAAAGGACGCCCAGCTTGTTGCACGCGCATTTGCATCCATCAAAGGAAACCTTCATGATATTCAGCTCTTCCACACGGATCGAGGGAATGAATTTAAAAACAAGCTCATTGATGAAACATTAACCACGTTTAAAATTGGCCGTTCACTTAGTATGAAAGGTTGTCCATATGATAACGCCGTCGCGGAAGCGACCTTTAAAATCATTAAGACTGAGTTCGCCAATCAAAAAAAATTTACGAACTTATCCCAGCTAACACTCGAATTTGGAGACTATGTGAACTGGTTTAATAAGCTAAGAATTCATGGGACCCTTGGCTACTTAAGTCCTCTAGAATACAAAAAATTTATCCCTTAAAAAAGTTGTTTGATTTAGTGTTGACAATCCAGACCACTACATCTTTATCTAAAAAGTGTCTGCGACCTAGCGTCAAATCAAATCAAATTAAATGAAGTGAATGAAATATGGTTTTAAGCGGTACAATCACCAGTAATATACGGTCTGATTGGGGGCGAAATGGGGAGGATTGCAAAGAATCGGAAAGTATCAGAGGATAATTTTATTGTGAAAAAGAGTGATAATCCCTTACGTGTCAGCATATCAGGGAATTATAAAGAACTAGAGGGCAAGTGTGAAATAGTTTTGACAGGGAATGAGTCGTGGGTCGAATCCCTCACAGCTCATCAACTGCCAAAGGCTCAAATCCTTGATATTACAGAGGTTTGGGCCTTTTTAATTTTTTATTTCCTTTTATTATTCCTCTATGTTTATGCATTGCACAGAGTTGTACAGAAACTGCATATGTGACGCCGGCTCGTTCGTTGCATGACGTTAGCCACTTTGGTACACTAGCAGAAGTGCTTTTTACTTTGAACCCTAGGGTTTAATGGATAATTGTGGGATTTTTACATAAATCATAGTTCAGGTAAGCTGTGGGGGGCACCCTAAACGAAACCTGAAATTGGGACTCCTTTACTGCATTCACTGTAGACTTGTAGAAGCAGCTACAAAACACTTAACAATTTAAATGTGTTTCTAAGAAATAACCATCTGTTCCCTCATACATCAGGAGTTGTATGGGGGCTTGTAATTTATCAAGAATTTTCTGTTTAGATGACTATACAGAAATTAGGAGGAAGTAATGAACAATTATAAATTGACCATTCAATATGATGGCGGGCGCTATAAGGGCTGGCAACGACTCGGTAATAGTGATGATACGATTCAAGGAAAAATTGAAAATGTATTAACGGAAATGGCAGGGGAAAAAATTGAAATCATCGGATGCAGCAGAACGGATGCCGGTGTACATGCCCTCGCTCAAATAGCCAATTTTAAGATCGGTGAAAATCTGACTGAAGCTGAAATCATGAATTATTTGAATAGATATTTACCACGAGATATCAGCGTTGTCGAGGTTAGGCTAGTTCCTGAACGGTTTCATGCCCGTTATAATGCTAAGGATAAAACCTATTTGTATAAGATCTGGAACGAGCAATATACAAATCCTTTCATGCGAAAGTACAGTATGCATGTAGAGGAAAAGCTGAATATCACAAGAATGAAAAAAGCATGTCAACATTTTATAGGTGAACATGATTTCACTTCTTTTTCAAATGCAAAGTCTAAGAAAAAGTCCATGGTGCGTGAAATATACTCCATTGATATAGAAGAAAATGCTGGCTTCATCCAAATTACAGTGCGAGGCGATGGATTTCTTTATAATATGGTTAGAAAGATTGTCGGGACGTTGATAGAAGTTGGGTTGGGTGAAATAGATGCTGAAAATATACCAAGTATTATAGAGTCAAAAGAAAGAATCCAAACGGGTCGTATGGCGGAGGCAGCTGGTTTGTACTTGGTAAAGGTTGATTTTTAGAGAGGAACCGTCCATAAATAATGAAACTGGATTGGGTTATAACAGATAGTACAGAAAATTGACAGGGGTTTGGGTTCGAATCCTCACAGGTCCGAACGGCGAAAGCATTGCTAAGCAATGTTCTTGCCGTTTTTTTTTCTGTCATTTCATATCGGATATCACTACAGTCGTAAGGTTTCCGTTGCTAGTTGTTAAGTTCTCTATGGGCGCGCATTTATTTGATCCCTAAACAAATCAATATACAAATTTCCTTTTGTCCCTACGACAGCATAAGAGATGTCAAAAACAGAAAGGTTTCTTTTTTTTAGTTCAGCCATTAACCATTCGTCATCGTAGGTTTGTTTAGATAAATTTTCGTATAAGATCTTCCCATCATAGACCATCTCTATCGGTACAGTTTCAGCTGAGGACAGTAAAGCTAAATCCTGCTTGGTGGTATTTTGGTATTGTGTTTTTTTTAATACAGAGAGGGAGCCATTTATCTCTAAAATGGCACACTCCACTTCTTCTAAATGGAAGATATCCTTGCCCCGCAAAGCCTGTTTAAGAGAATCCAGTGAATACCCCATCTGCTGCATTGACTCCTTGAGAATCTCTCCTTTTTGAATTAAGGCAACAGGTTCTCCAGCGATCCATTTTCCGAAGCGCGGATTTCGAACCGCTACATGATTCAGTATAAAAACGACGGAACCCATAATAATAATTGCAATGAGAGGATACAGGAAATTAACTTTAATATTGAATGCTAGATTTCCTGCAAGTGTCCCCATCGTAATTGAAGCGATATAAAGGTGATAGGTCCTTTGGGCAATCGTCTGTTTACCGAGCAAATGGACAAATACCCATAATAAAATAAAAGCTATAAAGGGTCGAAAGATGATTTCAACAGATCCTGGCATGACTATTTGTCCCCTTTAAAAATCCCGACAGTTTGTAATAATATGTTCTTAAAGCAAGTCCATTATTCTGTAATCTGAAAAGGAAAAAGACAAGAAACCGTCTTTCAATGGATGCGATAGCTGAAGAAGAATTAATTTTTTTGAGGATCATGCCCATATTTTAGACATTCGGCGTGATTCTTTAATAAGGATTGCTTTTCTTCCTGAACGATTGTGTAAGGCAAAGAGAGGCTCTAAGATCTGACTATCATGCGTATTTCCCGGTGTTACAATCGTCTCCAGCACGAAACCGTTACGGAAACCGTTACGGTCGGCAGCTGCATGAAATGAATAGGCAAACTGTTTTGTTCGTACTTCTTTTATAGTAGCCACTCTCAGAGTCGGTTGTACTTTCTTTAATCTCTTTGTTTTCTTCTTTATCAAATTTATCTGGTGGAACCTTTCCATTGTTTTCACGATCTTGATTTATTTCTTCTTGAAGGCGTCCTTGATATGCTCGTGTTTCCTTACGAATTATTTTCTTTTCGAATTTTCGCTTATTCGCTTATTCGCACGGGCTCTCACATGTGTTTAATCAACAAATAATACGTGCTCTGCACTAATGGCCGCCCTCAATTTTATGAACAAAATCGTTCGCTGGCACCAGTTGATCCAAAGTAAACATTTCAAGTGAATCTCGCTGAATAGAATGATGTTTCGAAAGCATCGTCATCCCCTCAATTTTTAATACTTCTATTTTAAAACAAAAAAGACTATAGGCAAAAGCGGTAATATCTAATTGTTAAACAAAGTTGATTGGAGCGGGTGTTCGAGACTCCTGCTTAGAAAAGCGTGTCTAGGGGAGACACCAAAGGCTGAAAGCCGAGGGCCGACCGCCCGCGGAAAGCGAGTGCCCTACGTTACAATCAACGTTCAAATTATTCGAGCCATAAAAAAATGTAGACAAATACGATTTTCATCTACTCTGTCTACAAGTACGAAGCAAATAGCATATCGTTACTTGCTTCTTTTTATATGGTGTCGAAAATCCATGGATATGTTTACTTAGTATTGATTTAGAACATTTTTCGAATAATAGTATCAAAATACTTTTTGCACGGGGGTATGTTTTGAGTAATATTCGGGAGATATTCATTGACGATTTAAAATGCATTTATAAAAATTTCTTTGTTTGTATTGTTGTTGCGTTTCTTATGTTCATCCCATCCATTTATGCGTGGTTTAACATTGTTGCATCATGGGACCCGTATGCAAATACGGAAGGAATCCTTGTCGGTGTTTCAAATAATGATAAAGGTGCGGAGTTAAATGGCGAACCCGTAAACATAGGCAAGGAAGTCATAGAGGGGTTAAAGGGGAACAAAGATTTGGGCTGGAGATTTACAACGCAAAAAGAGGCGTTGGCAAAAGTGGAAAAGGGGGATTATTACGCATCCATCATCATTCCAGAGAATTTTTCGGAGCATATTGCGACAATCATGACCGATGAGCCTATGAAAGCGGAGATTGATTATTATGTGAATGAAAAAATCAATTCCATTGCTCCTAAAATTACGGCAGCAGGAGCCAACACCATTGTCGATAATGTGAGCAAAAGCTTCATTAAGTCAGCTAGTGGGAGTATCTTGGAAATCTTTAATGAGCTGGGCATCACGTTGCAAAATGAGTTGCCGACAATTCAGAAAATGAAGAATATGGTGTATTTATTAGAGGGAGAACTTCCAGAGCTTGAACAAAATCTGAAAATCGTACAAACACATGTAAAAAGAGCAGAAGAAATCATTAAAATGGTCAATGATGGCCTGGATTCAATAGATGGTTTAACATCACAGAAAGACAAATTGGTGTCAGGTGTTTCCAATTATGTAGACTCAACCAAGCAGGCATTCGCAGAAATCCATCCGCTCTTGAAAAATGATATTGCGAACATCAGGAGTGATAATGAATCGATTTTAGTGCTTGCGAGTAGGTTAGCGGATCAGGATTTGTCCGACAATGAGGGGAATCAGCTAGTTGAACAAGGGAGAACGAGGGTAAATAAAGAGTTATATCTTTTGGACAGTATGTATAACTTATTGGTGAGCGTCAATCAATTTAGTGAAAAAAACCGCCTTCAGCCAGAAATAAATCTAGTGGATGGTTTACGGGATAATGCTTCGGATCAACTTCAAGCACTGAATGACCATTCCTTCGACTCACTTAGAAATCTTGGTGAAAATAATGATCAAATCTTGGGAAGCTTCCAGGATACCTTTTCAAAGGAGACAGGACCAAAATTCAATGAAATCTGGGCTGAAACGAATACTATATTACAGAATGCCCAGCGTATGCTTGAGGAGGGAAGCCAAGCTCTTCCTGAAGTGAAGACATTGTTGAATGAGACGAATCGAACGTTAGTAACTCGTACGGGAGATATCGATAAGTTACAGGATAAATTTCCGGAGATCGAGGGAAAAATCAAGGCTCTGGCTTCTAAAATGAGAGAAATCGATAAGTCTTACAATATGGAAGAAGTGATTAATTTCCTAAAGAATGATATTGAACAGGAAAGTGACTTTTTCTCGGAGCCAGTACTGCTCAATAAACATAGTTTATTTCCCATTCCGAACTATGGATCTGCCATGTCCCCCTTCTTTACGGCACTTTCTCTTTGGGTGGGTGGGACAATATTGATTTCCATGCTTAGCGTGAGCGTCACACAAAAGGATTACAGTCCATATCAAGTTTATATTGGCAGGTACCTTATATTCTTCATCATTGGATTGATGCAGGCATTAGCCGTTTCCATAGGTAACCTTTTTCTGATTGATGTATATGCAGTAGATAAATTCGAGTACGTCATGTTTTCCGTCTTGATAAGTACAGTATTTACATTAATGGTCTACACCTTCGTCTCGGTTCTGGGGAATGTTGGGAAGGGAATAAGCGTAGTTCTGATGGTGCTTCAAATATCAGGCTCGGGAGGCACCTTCCCCATTCAAGTAACACCGCCATTTTTCCAACATATCAACCCCTTCCTGCCGTTTACCTATGCCGTTGGTTTACTTCGTGAATCAGTTGGAGGGATAACCTGGAGTGTCGCTGGCAAGGATATATTCATCTTATTCCTCTATTTAATAATCACGCTTAGTTTTGGCATCATATTGAAAAAGCCACTGCATGAAAGGACGCAAAAGATGAAGGATAAATTGTATGGAAGCAGGATTTTTTAAGGGGAAACATTTAGCCTGATATAAATAAATTATTACTTGTAAATCTGCCTGACCCCTTTTCAAGGGATCGGGCTATTTGTGTGTTGTTAAGGGAGGAATTAACAGAAATGAATAGTAAACAGAAAAATACCGATAAATTAGAATTTTTGCATTTTTATTGTTGACAAAAACCATTGGATTAATCATTATTAAGAAATAATGTTAGTAAATCGGTGCGATAAAAAAGTGGGGTGACTTTATGTATTTAACAATAGATGGCATTGAAAAAAGTTTTTCGAATGAAAAGAAAGAAAGCATAAAGGTGCTCGATGAGATTAATATAGAGGTCGAGAAAGGAAGCTTCGTTTCGATCGTCGGGCCTTCAGGATGTGGCAAATCGACACTCCTTTATCTAATTGCCGGCCTTGATAAGGCTGATAAAGGTGAAATACGTGTAGCTGGAAAAAAGGTGATGAAGCCAGGTCCGGAACGGGTCGTAGTGTTTCAAGAGGCTGGGTTATTTCCTTGGTTGACGGTTCTTGAAAATGTTACATACGGATTGAAGTTAAAGAAAATTCCCAAAGAAGAGGCTGAAGCCAAAGCATTGGACATTTTAAAAATGGTTCACCTCAGCAGATATGTTGACTCCTATCCACATCAACTCTCGGGGGGCATGAAACAGAGGGTAGCCATCGCAAGAGCGCTGGTGATGGAACCTGATATCCTGTTGATGGATGAGCCATTTTCTGCTCTTGATGAGCAAACGAGGATGGTCTTGCATAAAGAGCTGCTCGAAATTTGGAGAAAAACTAAAGTGACCATTTTTTTCGTTACCCATAATATTCGTGAGGCTGTTCAGCTTTCCGAAAAAATTATCGTCTTTGCAACCCGCCCCGGGAAAATTAAAGAGACGATTTCCGTCCCTTCCATGAAAGATGGAGTTATGCCGGATAGTGTAACTTTGCATACAGAACAAAGGGTTCTATCGATCTTGCAGGAGGAAATTGAAAAAGTGCTGAAGGAGGAAATGGGGAATGATTACAGCTTTAAGACGAATCATATTCATCGCGATGATAGCGGGGATATGGGAAGTCACATCTAGACTTTCCAGTCTTCCGGACTTCATGTTCCCAAGCCTGACTCAGGTTTTGGAGACTCTGTTTAATGGACTGGTGAGCGGACAAATAACCGAGGCCATCGGAAAAAGCCTCGGCCGTATCCTGATCGGCTTTACGATTGCCATTATAGTAGGTCTAATATTAGGGTATTTCATTTGGCGCTTTAAACTGGTTGAAGACACTCTAGGATTCGTCGTGACGGCCTTACAGTCCATCCCGAGTATCGTTTGGTTCCCTTTGGCGATCATTTGGTTTGGATTGAATGATTTCTCGATTCTTTTTATCGTCACTATCGGTGCAACTTGGACGATGACAGTTAATGCAACAAGTGGATTCCGGAATGTGCCCCAGCTGTATCAACGGGTTGCCAAAACATATGGATCGACCGGGTTTCATTTTCTGCGCACCGTGATTTTACCAGCATCCGTTCCACAAATAATATCCGGGCTGCGAATTGCATGGGCATTTTCTTGGCGTGCATTGATGGCAGGTGAATTACTTGGCGGAGGCGGCGGTCTTGGACAATTATTAGAAATGGGCAGATCACTTGGACAAATGGATTTGGTCATCTCCGTAATGATCATTATCGCAATCATTGGAACTATCGTGGATAATGTTGTCTTCTCACGCCTAGAACGTAGTGTTCAACTGAAATGGGGAGTAAACCAACGGTAGATTAATAAGATTATAGTTTAAAAGGAGAGGGAAATATGCTGAAAAAATCATTTTTTGCCCTTATTATGTCTGTATTGTTAATCGGAATAGTAAGCGGATGCACTCAATCCACAAGTAATGAAGAGGGAAAAGGGTCTGGTAAACAATCTGTGAAAATTGGATATTTTCCCAACTTAACTCACAGTGCAACGATCATTGCACTTGAAAAAGGCTTTTTTGAAGAAGAGTTCGGTAAAGATGTTAAGATTGAAACTAAAACAGTGGCCAATGGCGGATTATTCATGGAAGCAATGGCTACAAACGCTATTGATGTCGGAACGGTTGGACCTGGTCCGTTGCTTAACTTTTACGTGAAAAACCCTGAATACCACCTGATCTCTGGCGCTGTTAATGGCGGTGCCGTTCTTGTGGCTAGCGAGGGCAGCAATGTAACGGATTTAAAAGATTTGGACGGTAAAAAAGTAGCGATTCCCGTCATTGGGAGCACACAGGATGTCATGCTTAGGAAAGCCCTTCAAGATGTTGACTTAAAACCGACTACAAATGGTGGAACAGTTGAACTGTATGCGGCAGCGCCTGCTGACACAACCGCTCTTTTTGTCCAAAAATCAGTCGATGCAGCTGCTACCCAGGAACCATGGGGGTATGTATTGGAAAACCAGGCAAAAGGAAAGTTAATGCTTGACTGGGATCAATTTGCGTGGGGAAAAGATTCACCTAATACGGTAGTGGCTGCAAGCCAGAAGTTCTTGGATAAAAAGGGGCTTGCTGCTTCCTATTTGAAAGCGCATGAAAAAGCGGTGAAGTTTATACAAGACAACCCTGAAGAAAGCCAAGAACTGGTCATTAAGCATTTGAAGGAACTGACTGGAAAAGAATTAAGTAAAGAAGAAGTGGCTTCAGCATTTTCACGCTTGGAAGTGACAACTGAAGTTAATGAGCAAGTCATTCAGGAAATGGCTGACATAAGCAAAGAAGCCGGTTATATTCCTAGCAGTGATATAAAAGGCATGATCGATCTATCAACCCTTGAGCAAGTGTCCAAGTAAATTCAAATGATAAAGCGCCTCAGCCATCCAGGCTTTGGCGTGTTTTTTTTATTCCGGTAAAGGTCGGATTAATCCGTTTTAATGGCCTGAGAATATAATTTTAGATATAAACAGGCACTGTCATGAACTCCTGTTAGGGACAGACTCGATCCAATGCCCGAATAACATGATCAACCTCTTTCCAGGAATGGATGGTAGCACCTGAAGCCAGTGAATGTCCTCCTCCATTGAATTGACGTGCGACAGAAGCGATGGGAATACTCCGTGAACGAATCCTGACACGGATCTCAGAAGGATATTCGATGAATAAAGCCCAGATTTTGTTTCCCCTTATACTTGATAGAGTATTTACTAAATTCGAAGCTTCGATTTGATCTAATCCATACATGTTTAACAGATCCTCCGTAATAATGAAGTAAGCTACCCCTTTATCGGTTACCTTGAAGCTCATGAGAATGTCTTTTTGAAGTCTTGAAGAGTTTTTTGACTTAATATTAAGCCAGTTATGGATCCTTTCTGGCTGAAAATTATAAGTTCTTAAGTGAGAAACCATTTTTAATGTCCTAGGAGTGGTATTCCCATTCATGAAATTCCCTGTATCACCTATAATTCCTGCATAAAATGATTTAGCTGCCTCTTTATTCATGACAAAGCTTTCTGGAAATTGCAAAAATAAATCAACAAGCATTTCACTTGCAGAGCTATAAGAAGGGTCGACCCAAGAAAGGTCACCGTATTGTTCATATTCGGGATGGTGGTCAATTTTGATCAGCATGTCCCCGTGATCATAGCGGGAATCACTTATCCGTGAAAGGTTAGCAGTGTCACAAACAATCACTAAGGCCCCTTTGTATTCTTTATCGGTAATGACATCCATTTCACCAATGAATAAAAGCCTATCCACTTCTTCGCCAACCACAAAAACTTCCTTGGAAGGGTAGGAGTGCTTCAAAAGCCGTTGTAAGCCGATTTGTGATCCCAATGCATCGGGGTCCGGATTAACATGGCGGTGAATGATAATTGTTGAGTATTCCTTGATCGCTTCGATTATTTCCTTTTTTTCATTGACCATATATTGCCATCTCCCTTTGTCTGTCGACCGATAGTTGATTGTATGAAAAATTCTCATTTTAAATTTAGATAGTTATGTATATCCAATCATCACATGCCTCACGGATAAAGGCAATTCCAATTACTATAACTTGAGCTTGAGGGAATCCAAATGTATTTTTCGACTCGGATATTAAACGGGAAGTATGATGATTAAGTGATTGCAGAGGAAATGGAAAAAAACTCTAAACAAAATTATTGCAAAATTCAAATAACAGTTCTATACTTAATTTACCAAACCGATGACAGCGAGTTACCTTGTTGCAGGCCGGCTTGTCAAAAATCTGGAATTCATAAAAATTGACTTGGTTCACTTGATCTTCCTTTGCAGGAAGACAGTTCGTGGATAAGGGTCAGTGAAACGTTCAATGTAATGACATTGTTGGTTTTACTGGCTCTTTTTGTGTATCCCGACAGTTTGAAAGGGGTGATGATATGAATGGAGCTTTGGAAGGAGTCAGGATTATCGATGTATCCCGCGTTTTGGCGGGACCGTTCTGTTCAATGATTCTCGGTGATTTGGGTGCAGATGTAATTAAAATTGAGCATCATGAATCAGGTGATGAAACGAGAGGGTGGGGTCCGCCATTCGCTCAAGGAGAAAGCGCTTACTATTTATGTGCCAATCGAAACAAGCAAAGCATGACTTTGAATTTAAAGTCAGAACAAGGGAAAGAGATTTTTCGGAAGCTGGTATCTTCAGGGGATATAGTGATTCAAAATTTCAGGACGGGTACATTGGAAAAAATGGGGTTAGGTTATGAGGATTTAAAGGAAAGCAACCCCAAACTGATCATGGCCTCGATTACGGGATTTGGTTTAACTGGTCCTTATAAAGATTTACCTGGCTATGATTATATCATTCAAGCGATGAGTGGTTTGATGAGCATCACAGGAGAAGAGGATGGGAGTCCCGTGAAAGTCGGCGTCGCCATAGCTGACATATTGACTGGCTTGTATACATGCATTGGCATTTTATCAGCTTTATATCATAGGGATAAAGCGGGGGAAGGACAGGAAATTGATATTTCATTAATGGACTGTCAGGTTTCTTCACTGGTAAATGTCGCCAGCAACTATTTATTCAATGGCTTGACCCCTGAACGAATGGGAAACCAACATCCCAATATCGTTCCATATCAAACGTTTCAAACACGTGATGGGGAGCTTGTCGTGGCTGTAGGAAATGATGAGCAGTTCAGGAGATTCACAACTGTTATAGGCAAATCTTACTTAGCGGAGCACGAACAGTTTAAGCATAATGAAAAACGTTTGCTGAACAAGGAAGAATTAATACCTATAATAGAGGATTCATTGAAAGGAAAGACAAAGAAAGAGTGGAAAAGGCTGTTTGATGATGCAGGGATACCCAATGGTCCGATTAATAATATCGCTGAGATGTTCGAGGATCCACAGGTCATCGCAAGAGGCATGTTGGTGAAAATGGAACATCCTACAATCGAAGATCTTAGAGTGACGGGATCGCCCCTAAATCTTTCAAAAACGCCGGTCACGATGAAAAAGCATCCGCCGCTGTATGGAGAGCATACCGATTCCATTTTGGCTGAAATTGGATATAATCCGGACCAAATAATCAAATTCAAGCAAAATAAAATTATTTAGGAGGAATTTTGATGATGAATTTCGAATTAACGGAAGAGCAACAAAGTGTGAAGAAAGTGGTAAGGAAATTTGTGGATAAGGAAATTATTCCATACATTCAAGAGTGGGATAGGCAAGGACAATTCCAGCCACATATTTTAAAAAGGTTAGCGGAATTACAGTTGATGGGCGTTTGTATACCTGAAGAGTACGGTGGAGTCGGAATGGATTATAATACCCTGGCCATCGTTTGTGAAGAGTTGGAGCGAGGCGATACGGCATACCGAACTGCAGTTTCTGTACATACAGGGTTAAATAGCATGACCCTGCTGCAATGGGGGACGGAAGAACAAAAACGAAAATATTTAGTTCCGCAAGCAAAAGGGGCCAAGATTGGCGCTTTTGGGCTGACTGAACCGAATGCAGGGTCTGATGTAGCGTCAATGAAATCATCGGCAAAACGTGTTGGGGACCATTATATCTTGAATGGATCAAAAACTTGGATTTCGCTCTGTGATTATGCAGATCATTTTCTCATTTTTGCCAAGACTGATCATGATGCTGGTTCAAGGGGAATTACGGCTTTTATAGTGGAACGGACTTTTGAGGGAGTGGAGTCGAAAGCCATTAAAGGGAAATTAGGAATCCGTGCGGGGAATACAGGCGAAGTCTTTTTAACGGATGTAAAAGTTCCGGTGGAGAATAGGCTTGGTGAAGAGGGTGAGGGCTTTAAAATTTCCATGTCGGCATTGGACAGCGGCCGGTTTACAGTGGCCGCTGGTGCTGTAGGGTTAATTGAAGCAAGCCTGGAAGCAAGCTTGAAGTATTGCCATGAACGAAGTACATTCGGAAAAGAGATTGGCAGGCATCAGCTCGTTCAGCAGATGATTGCCAAGATGACCGCGAATTTAGAGATTTCCAGATTGCTGGTCTTTAAAGCGGGGACCTTAAAAAACCAAGGAAAAAGGAATACGAAGGAAACTTCCCTTGCTAAGTGGGTTTCATGTAATGCTGCTAACGAAGCAGCCAATGATGCTGTTCAAATTCATGGTGCCTATGGCTACTCGGATGAATATCCAGTTGAACGTTTTCTGCGGAATTCAAAAGCTCCGGTCATTTACGAAGGAACCCGTGAGATTCATACTGTAATGCAGGGTGAATACGCTCTTGGCTACAGACAAGATAAAGAGCTTCGCAAGCAATTGCCTGCATGGCCCTTCGAGCAAATTTCCGTACATTAATTATAGATAGAGGAGATCAGATGATGAACACATACTTAATTGCAGGGCATGCAAAACTTCCACAGGGGATGGCAGCGAGAAATATATATGATTCCATCACGATCACGGTAGAACTTGATTTTAAATATGGTGTTATTGTCGAGGCTTCCTGTACACTCGCTACAGAACATGGCAGGGAATTCATTCGTCAACTGCTGCGAGGGTATTGCCTGAAAGATGGTATCGAAGAATTGATTGATCGTGTACAAAAGTATTATCGTGGGAAAGCTAGTCAAGCCATTCAAGCAGGGCTAAAGGATGTGTATGCACAGTTCGAATTGGTCTCCGTCAAATAAGGGAAAATGGAAGGATCCTACCGGTATGTGAAACAGTAGGATCCTTTTTTTTGAGGATTTTCAATTTTCGTTTTCAGGATATAAAAAAGGGGCGTTGATGTAAACACCTCTTTGTCTTATAAATTATTAAAATAAATGAAAAAGGATGATGGGACTAGAAGCTCTAATTAAATTTCTGCTTGTGCTCCTTTGGTTTCAGAATGTATATCTCCAATTTCTGCTAGTGCTCCTTTGGTTTCTGGACGTATATCTCCGATTTCTGCTAGTGCTCCTTTGGTTTCTGTATGTGGAACTTCGATTTCTGCTAGTGCGCCTTTGCGTGCTGCATGTAGATCTCCGTTTCCAGCAAGATCCCCACCGAGTGTCGGAAGTTGACCTTTTCCAGCAAGAGCGCCTTTGTGAGCTGCAAGTGGACCGATTCCTGCTAGTGCGCCTCTGAGTGCTGCAAGTGGACCGTCTTTTTTTGTTTTTTTTACGTGAAGAACGGCTATTTGAACATGGGTCATTAAACATGAAATCGCTTAATCCGAAGGAATTGGCTCTATCCACCGCATTTTGTATATCACGAATGATGTTTGACATATTTATATATCCCCCTTTCTATACGTTAGACTATGCGGCTTGTACGTAATGTGCTAGTGATAATTGCACAAATTTTTTCAAAAATATAGTTGTTTTTTGGTGACGTCCTTCGCTTTTTCCCATAATTTAATAGGGAAGTGAAAGGGAAGGGTTATATGAATGCTGACAAGAAACTGCCTGTATATCAGCTTTTTATTCCACCTATAAATTTAAAGGAACTTCGCAGGGATATATGGTGCAATGATCCTTTACCTGCAAAGTTAACCATTAACAGAAGAAAACTGGATATTGATATTGTTTACCGTGGCTCACATATCCGCAGTTTTCGGAAAAAGTCTTATAATGTAGTCTTTTATAAACCTAATACTTTTAGGAATGCTAAGGAAGTTCATTTAAATGCTGAGTATAAGGATAAATCTTTACTAAGAAATAAATTATCTTTAGACTTTTTTGCGGATATCGGGACCTTATCACCGAAATCCCAGTTCGTTTTCCTGAATCTGAACGGGAAGGACGAGGGAATATATCTAGAATTGGAATCAGTGGATGAATTTTATTTGAAGAATAGGGATCTGCCTAAGGGATCAATTTTCTATGCAGTGGACGGTGATGCAAATTTTTCATTGATGAGTGATTTGGATAAAGGAATCAAAAAATCATTGGAAATGGGATATCAAAAAAAATGCGGGTCAGCAAAGGATGAATTATATTTACAAGAATTGATTATCCAAATCAATACGATTTCAAGGGCGGATTTTGAAAGGGAAATCGTAAACTATGTCGATGTGGAAAAGTACCTGCGCTGGCTGGCTGGTGTCATATTCACGCAAAACTATGATGGGTTTGTTCACAACTATGCCCTGTATCGAAATGGTGATACTGGACTCTTTGAAATTATCCCATGGGATTATGATGCGACATGGGGCAGGGATGTTAATGGAAAAGTGATGGAAGAGGACTATGTGGGAATCGAGGGATTCAATACATTGACTGCTAGAATCCTTGATGTAAGGGCATTTCGTGTTCGATACCAAAAACTTCTAAAGGAGATTTTGAACACCCGGTTTAACGTTGAGCATATGAAAACTATCATTCAGGGAATGCATGACCAAATAAGTCCTTATGTTTCAAAAGATCCATATATCAAGGATAATAAGCAAACTTTTGATAATGAGCCTGATTTTATCCTAAAATTCATAGAGAGCCGTGCAAAGTATATAAAGGGTCGGCTGCATAAATTAGATTAATGATTCCTATAATTTAACTGAAAATTGTGATTGGGAAATGGGGAAAAATAACAGGAGTGTTGAAAGAAAAGCATTCCTGTTGCTTTTTCTGCACGATTCCATTTGCTTTTCCATCCTATTACAGCTATGTTTGATAGAAAGATATAATTTATAGTAAATGAAGGATGGGAATGGATTGACTAATCATAGCCGTATACCGGCATATATATACACCTTTACGTGCAGCCCTGACGAACGCTCATTATCTAAAATGGAAATGCGCTCGTTCTTTGGCTTTGAAGCTTCAGAAAATATATTAAAAAGTGATATAAAAATTGAACCGAGCAGAAGTCCCTTTATAAAAGGACGGGTCGATGTCATGTTTGAGGGGGACAGCATATCCGAAATTGTTGAGCAAGTGAAGGATATAAAATTGCCTGATTCGACGTTCAAAGTGTTATTCGTAAAAATTAATGATCTTAATAAAGAAGAAAAAATAGATTATGATGGACAGCGTGAAATTGAACGGGAGATTGGCTGGTACATTCAGGGGAATGCTGATGTACGTAACCCTGATCAGGTCTATGGAATAGTGACCCTAGGCGGCCGTTGGTATTTTGGGAAATATGTAAAACCTGAAGCGGTTTGGTTACATCATATGAAGAAGCCGCGTGAATATTCAACAGCACTTAGCACAAGGGTGGCGAGGGCCATTGCCAACATAGCCGTTCCACATCCAGATGGAGTGAAGGCCATTGATCCATGCTGCGGAATTGGAACGGTATTGGTGGAGGCACTATCAATGGGGATAAATATTGTTGGCCGAGATATCAACCCACTTGTTACTGACGGTTCTAGAGAGAACATTGCCTATTTCGGACTCGAAGGTGATGTAACTACAGGTCCGATTTCGGAGGTCACCAGTAAATATGATGTAGCGATTATCGATATGCCTTACAATTTATATACGCATGCGACACCGGAAGATCAGCTATCTATCCTTAAGCATGCGAGGGGCTTTGCTGACAAGGTCGTTGTCGTTACGATTGACACGATGGATCATATGATTCAAGAAGCAGGATTTGAAATTGCTGATCGCTGTGTAGCCAGGAAAGGCATTTTTTCCAGACAAGTTGTAGTGTGTGTATAAGTTTCGTCAGCAAGATGAAAAAGGCTGAAATCTTTTATGGATTTGGAGTTACCCCTGTAAAGCAGACAACTAAAAAGGCTATGTTGCCATCTGGCATCGATATTCAAACGGTGCAGGGTGGGGGTAACTTCCAATAACACCCAGTTGTGCTAATTGCTTATGATAGGCGTGAGATGTGTACTGAAACCCTTGATCCGAATGGAGAATGGTTCTGTACGCATTTCTTTTTTTTGTTACTGAATTTACTCTATCCAACACAAGATAAATCCCTTCCTTGAAGACAACTTCCAAGCAATCTCATTATTATAAATGTCTTATACGGCAAAAATAGGTGATATCCCTAGCGGGTACTTCGTTGGGCTGTCCATTCTGAAATTGTCGTTCTAATGTGGATAGGTTCTAGGGTATTCGCCTTTAAAGAAACGCCGTTTCTTCGAACAATGGACTGTACTGTAATACCCATATGCTTTTTTGTGAATGTGGAAAAGCCTCGATTACGAAGCGCAATTTTCATCCAAGGGTATCCATACCATTTAGATAACTTTGAACTGCTTGAATCTTTAACTCACAAAAAGCTGTTATTTTGTCTAGACATAGTAAAATCCCTCTCCAAGTATGACATTGTCTACTTAGAGGGGATAATATCAATTTATCTTTTGAGATAGTAGCCTTTAAAATTAGGTTTCAACGTGATTAGAATCCCGGTGTAGATGAACTTTCAGGAATATTTTCATAGTCTGATGGATTAAGATTATGAACCGATCCATCTGTTACACCATTGATAATACCCATTAGACCCGTTTCAACTGTTTTTACTAGCTGGCCTTTCTTTTTTTGCCCAAAGTTTTGTGTTTGTCCACTTACTTCAAATAGAACCGTACCACTTCCATTTAAAGCAAACGTTCCTAAAGCAGTACCTGGCAGGTCGATAGATTGATCGTACAATGAAATATTTGTAAACACGGAATTCCCTTTTGCTTGCAGTGCGTTATAAGCAGTAAGTGTCAACTGACGGGAGAAATCATATTTAAAATTATCTGCATACTCTGCATACTTAGCCCCTTCAGGAGTGCTTGGGTTGGCAACAAATTTTCCGGATATTGACATCGTTACACGATCATCAGTTCCTTCGATATATGGGAACCCTTGGTGATGAAGGTCGATAAAAACATCCACTTTACCAAATTTCGATTTTAACCCTTTATATATGTCACGTACCGTTTGCGATTCAGGTGTAATAAACCAGCCCGGCTTTTCAGATGCCCCCGGGAAGTCTTGAGGCTTTGGTACATAGTTTAGGTTTGGATTAAAGTCACGATTAACATCAAATCCCGGTTTGCTAGCATAGTCGTCTCCAGACCTAGGAGTCGTGTAATAGTTCCAAGCTGGTTTCACATTTGAAAGTTGTGGGAATTTCCCTACAACCTCTGACCATGTCATCTCATTTCCACGACGATCAAGCTCTGAGGCGTCTACGTTCATCATTGGAATAGCAACAATTGTTAATTCACCAAGCATTTTCTTTACCTCAGGTGAGTTACTTTGACCAAGGTTCTCAAGAATGTTCAATAACGCAACAGTTCCTGTTTTTTCATTTCCGTGAATTTCACTTTGAATAAGAACGACTTTGTCACCATGACCGACCGTTACTTTGTGAATGGAACGACCCTGATTTGTTTGTCCAGCCACTTCTACTTTTACTTTCCCTTTACTCACTTGCTCAAGTTGATTTAATTTTTTTACAAGCTCGTCATAATTAAGGAATGCTTCGGTAGAAAGATTCGTTCCACCTATAGGATTTGGTCCTCGTTCAGCGAAGCTGGCATTTGGGCCAAGTAATGCTGCGGCTATTACTGTTGAACTTAAAACCTTAAAAAGCTTCTTTTTCACATTCATTCTCCTTTTTAAAAATATTCAATATTCAGATAAATTCTTCATTTTCTCTTCTTTTTCCTGTTAGATTATTAAAAACACCTAAAAAGGCCTATAAGTGTAAAAAGAAAAATTCAATCCAAAATGACAGTTTAACTTAGGGAAGTTGCTTCTAATAAACCTAGTTGTGCTAATTGCTTATGCTTGGCTTGAGAGTGTGTACTGAAACCCTGATCAGAATGGAGAAGGTCCTGTGCATGTTTCCTTTTTCTTCTCCTAAATTTAAATGTATCCACCACGGAGCTGTAAATCCCTACCGAGAAGACAGTTTTCAAGCAATAATCTCATTGTTATAAATGCCTTATCGTCCGATAAATAAAGAAATCCTTCCTTCAAGTGAATATAGGTGATATCCGTTAGTTGGGCTGCCTATTCTGAAATTGTCGTTTTAATACGTTTGGATAGGTTTGAGGGTATTCTCCTTTAAAGAAATGTCGTTTCTTTCGAACAATGGACTGTACTGTAATTCCCACAAACTTTTTGTGAATGACGAAAAAGCCTAGATCCACGCAGCGTATTTTCATCCGAGGGTATCCATACCATTTAGATAACTTTGAACTGCTTGAATCTTTAACTCTCAAAAAGCTGTTCCTTTGTCTAGACATAGTAAAATCCCCACTGAGGGGGACAGTGGGGATAATATCTATTCAGCCTTATTGATTGTTACTTAGTTTGATAATGAACTACATATTCTATAAGTTGTTTCTTGACCTTCCCCTGATATTCCAAGTAATCCAAATGGCCGATGATTTCCGACATGACGAGCGGGAATTCTGATGTATACTTTTGTTTGTAAAATTCCTTTGCCAGTTCATTTCCTGTAGAAATTCCAGATTCTATCAAGGCCAGGATTTTTTGTGACTTTCTCTCAATGCTATTGAGTCTTTTTTCAATCAATGGACCAGGTTGTTCCATGATGTTGCCATGACCTGGTAAGAGGAGATTCACCTGTAATGCTAAACATCGCTTTAATGAGTCGATATGATCGACAAGAGTCAGCATCCTATTGCCGTTTTCATCAGGTTCAATCAAGGCGTTACTTGAAATATGTTCAATCAATAAATCACCGGAAAAAAGCCGTTTCCCTTTTTGGTCAAGGAAAGCAATTTGATCCGGGGCATGCCCGGGAAATTCAATCACTTCAAAATTCAGCCATTGTTTTCCTGTGATTGCGATGATGTCACAATTCAGTTTTTGATCTTTATTATTATCGACCGCGTTGAAAAGGTATGCTATTTGTTTATCTCCAAGTTCGCCACAGCCCATCTCAAGGTAAAGCTGCTTATAAAATTCTATTCTCATATTTAAGAAGTCAGGGTCCCGTTTTAAACGGGGAACGGATTTAGAATGGGCATAAACGGGAATAGGATGGAGTTCAGTAATCCGGTTGACCAAACCAACATGGTCCCCATGATGATGGGTTAATAAAATTCCCGTGAGATCCCCAACGGTAAATCCATTTTCCTTTAAGGTTTGCTGCAGTGCATTCCAGCAAACGTCATCATTCATACCAGCATCGACTAATGTTAAAGATTCATCCTCTTTGACTAAATAAAAGTTTATACTTTTTAAAGATAAAGCGCTTGGAGCTATAATTGGATAAATTTTAAATTTTGTATTATTTTTCATGAACGTCCCATATCCTCCTAAATCGAGATAAACTTCATCTGAAAAATTGCGACATTACTAAATAAAGTAAGAATAGAATTAAAGGGTTATTATCTATGATTAGTTGTATGAAATGAAACTGTCAAGCGGAAGATTTAAAGATAAACAATAATTTAGTAGTAAGAATGATTGGAAATGAATGGTCTATTTATATAGTTTATCTTAAAATTGAATAAACAAGCCGGTTACTTAGCCAATATAATAATTAATTATTTTGAAGTCTCATATGAAATGAAAACTGAATGCATAACGAATGATGCAAGTGTGGATCCATGAATAAAAAACGGTATCGGAGGTTATGGTTTGAAGCCCAAAATTTATATTACAAGGAAATTGCCGGAACAAATCATCGATGGTCTTAGCGGGAATTATGATGTCAGGATGTGGGACCACGAGGATATACCGGTCCCTAGAGAAGTCCTTGAACAAGAAATGAAAGAAGTAGAGGGGCTGCTGTGCTTGTTGACGGAACAAATCGATGAGTCACTGATTGAAAAGGCCGCTAATCTGAAAATCATCGCGAATATGGCAGTAGGCCATAATAATATTGATGTTCAAAGTGCAACTAAACGGGGCATCATGGTAACGAACACACCGGGGGTCTTAACGGAAACGACGGCCGATTTAACCTTCGGCTTGCTGCTTGCTACGGCAAGGAGGCTGATGGAGGCAGAAGATTATTTAAGGAGTGGGAGATGGGAAACGTGGTCGCCAATGCAGCTGACCGGACAAGATGTACACGGTGCAACGCTGGGTATCATCGGGTTAGGGAGGATTGGTGAAGCCCTTGCAAAAAGAGCAAAGGGATTTAATATGAACTTAGTTTATTTTAATCGTAGCCGAAAGTATGAACAGGAAAAAGAATTGGGAATCGAATATCAGCCCCTTGAAAAATTGCTCCAAATCTCGGATTTCGTTTGTGTCATGCTGCCGCTCACACCGGAAACCGCTTATATGATCGGCAAGGAGCAGCTGAAATTAATGAAAGGGACGGCTGTGCTCATTAATACCGCAAGAGGCGGGATAATCGATGAAAACGCGTTATATCAGGCGCTGAAAAATCAGGAGATTTGGGCGGCTGGACTGGATGTATTTGAAGAAGAACCCGTTCCTTTGGATCACCCTCTGCTAACATTGCCCAATGTGGTTACATTACCACATATCGGTAGTGCAAGTATTGCCACAAGATTAAAAATGGCAACTCTTGCAGTACAAAACTTGAAGGAAGGATTATCTGGTGATTCTCCCCGTAATTTAGTATTGTTGAATAAAGGAAAATGACCCCAAAATGGGGTCTTTTTTATGGGGGAATTTCAATCGAAACCTTAGTTATAAGCCGAAGCTGAAAATAATGTTAAAATGGAGTCACATCTGAAGGTGGGGAATTGTTTGGACCTTAAAAGGTGAAATCTGTTTTAATGAGGACCGTTTGCCTTAGGTTCGTAGTATCAAAATCAAATAAATATCTTGATATTTGATTTTGTTCTTTTCAATGAGATTCGGAGTTCGAACTATAGGTAGATTAGCAGGGAACCACATTGAACTTAAATGATTGCTGTCAGTAAGCATCCAATTCAATTGAAGCATACTTATCGTAAATTGTTCGGGTTTTTTGTAAAATAAAGAAAGTCAGGTTTTATTTAGGGAAAAACAATTAGTTGAAAGGGATAGGGTAATAATGATTGAAATGAAAGAAACGATATCATCAGGCAACCAAATGACTAAATCCAAAAGGCTGTTGATGGCTCTTATGCTGGGTTCTTTTGCAGCGATTGGACCATTGTCACTTGATATGTATTTACCAGGTCTCCCTACACTAGCAGAGGATTTGAAAAGCAGTACGTCTTTAGCGCAGCTGAGTTTGACTGCCTGCTTGTTAGGATTAGCTTTAGGCCAAATTTATTTAGGGCCGCTAAGTGATGCAAAAGGAAGACGGACACCGTTAATCATATCATTATCCATTTATAGTATTTCATCACTGTTATGTGCTTTTGCTCCATCCATTGAATTGCTTTTATTATTACGTTTTATCCAAGGTATTGCGGGAGCTGGAGGCATTGTCATTTCAAGGGCCATAGTTCGCGACCTTTTTTCAGGAACGGACTTGACCAAATTCTTCTCCTTGTTAATGCTGGTAAATGGGGCGGCACCGATTTTGGCACCAGTTTTTGGCGGTCAACTTTTGCAGTTCACTTCTTGGCGGGGAGTTTTCATAGTCATTTGTGTATTAGGTGTCCTTATGGTTGCGGCTGCATTTTTTGGGATAAAGGAAACTTTATCACCTAATCTCAGGAGTGCTGGTGGAATAAACGATACAATCAAGACGTTTGGGGATTTATTGAAGGATAGGGTGTTTATGGGCTATGCTTTTTCACAAGGGTTCATAAGTGCCGCTATGTTCGCTTATATATCCGGATCACCTTTTGTCCTCCAGAATATTTATGGGGTTTCCCCACAGACATTCAGCCTGATCTTTGCAATAAACGGAATTGGGATCATCATTGCTTCCCAAGTTGCCGGAAAGCTGGCGGGGAAGGTTAAAGAAGAAAAGCTGCTTCAAATAGGATTATGTCTTGCTTTGTTTGGAGGAATATTCCTTCTTGCCTCAGTCCTTCTCGAAATTGGGCTGGCAGGAATCTTGGTCGCTTTGTTCCTCTCCGTTTCCAGCGTCGGTATTGTCGGCACAACGAGTTTTTCGTTAGCGATGCAAAATCAGAAAAAAACAGCAGGCAGTGCTTCGGCTCTAATCGGACTGCTTCCTTTTATATTGGGATCACTAATGGCTCCGCTGGTTGGCTTAGGTTCAGGTGAGTCATCCTTGCCGATGGGAATTGTGATGGTAGGTTGTCATGTCATTGCCATGTTCGCTTATTTGATTCTTGCCCGTCGTGGGTTAAGGAAAGTTGATTAAAAAGGAAAAGCTGAAATCCTAATATGGGATTTCAGCTTTTCCTTTTAATGGATCATTTTAGGTGTGAATCATAATAGTGATTCTGCTCCATCGATATAAACTTCCGTGCCCGTAACATGGGAGGACATGTCTGATGCTAGAAACAATACGAGATCACCAGCTTGTTCGGTAGTCCCCGCTTTCTTCGCCAGGGGCTGAGAGCCTTGCGGATATTCTATGGGAATCCTGATTTTTTTTAAGTTTTCATCTTCCGGGAAAGTGTTATCGTGAATGTTCGTATCGATGGAGCCGGGACAAATGGTGTTCACCCTGATTTTATATTTTGCCAATTCGAGTGCAGCCATTTTACCAAAAGCGACTTGACCAGCTTTGGATGAGCTATAGGCGGAAAAACCAAAATTCTTGAAATATCGGTTTCCGTTGATGGAGCTGTTAATTACGATGCTGCCACCCGTTTCCTTCATATAGGGAATGGCGTATTTGATGGTGAGAAAGGTGCCTTTGAGGTTGATGGTATGTGTCTGATCCCAATCTTCTGGCTTTATATCTTCTATAGGGGCTATCACTCCGTTGATGCCTGCGTTTGCAAATACAAAATCAATTTTGCCAAAGTGGTCATAGGCGGCCTTGTAGGCATGTTCAACTTGCTCAGCCTTGGAAACATCCGTTTTAATGATTAAAGCCTCTCTGCCCAGGTTTTCCACTTCTTTCTTCACCTTTTCGGCATTTTCGACCGTACGGTCAAAAAAGATGATGTTCGCACCGTTTTCAGCAAGTTTAAGTGCTGCACCCCGGCCAATTCCGGATCCGCCACCGGTAATAATGGCAACTTTGTTTTTCATTAAATCTGTCATAAACTTCACACGCTCCTTTTAAGTTTTCTATCCCGTTTAGGGAGTATGTAGAAACATCATGGCAGTGGTAATATAGGAAAATTATAAACGAATATTGCCTGAAAAATCCAATTTTAACAGTTGCCAGTGTTCATTATTCTTTGTTTTTCAGGGGAAAGTCTGTATATTGAGGACATGATAAGTTAGCTTGAAAGGGGATAGGGTGTTGATACGATTAGGGGTAATAGGTACAAATTGGATCACGGAACGATTTTTGGAGGCTGCAAAGCACGTGGAGGAATTATCTTTAGCCGCCGTGTATTCACGTACAGAAGAGAAAGCCAAGGAATTTGCCAATAAATACGATGTACATACGATTTTTACAAATTTAGAAGAAATGGCGGCCAGCGATGAGATCGATGCTGTATATATTGCCAGCCCTAACTCTCATCATTGCAGGCAAGCCGTGTTGTTTTTACAAAATAAAAAACATGTATTATGTGAAAAACCAATGGCCTCAAATGCGGCAGAAGTAATGGAAATGTTTGAAGCTGCAAAACAAAATGAAGTGCTATTGATGGAAGCGATGAAATCGACCATCATGCCGAATTTCGAAAGTATAAAGGGGAATCTGGATAAAATCGGGAAGATACGACGTTTTTCCGGAAGCTTTTGTCAATATTCATCTCGCTATGATTCGTATAAACAAGGCACTGTGCTGAATGCATTCAATCCTGAATTCTCTAATGGTTCTTTAATGGATTTAGGTATTTATGTCCTCTATCCACTTGTTGTGCTATTTGGTAAACCAAATAAGGTGCAGGCATCAGGAACGATGCTTGAATCAGGAGTTGATGGACAGGGCACGATCTTGCTTTCCTATGATGAAATGGAGGCGGTCGTCATGTTTTCGAAAATTACCGAATCAAATTTGCCATCGGAAATTCAAGGTGAACTTGGTAGCATCCTCATTCAGAAAATTTCAGGACCGCAAGCGGTGGATATTCAGTATCGGGATGGAACAACTGAAAATATTTCGGCTAAGCAGGATATGCCTACCATGTATTATGAAGCGAAAGAATTTGTTGAATTAATACAGCAGGGGAAAAAGGAGTCGGATATAAACTCATATTCGAATTCGCTGTTGACTATGGAAATCATGGATGAAGCAAGAAAGCAAATCGGCATCATTTTTCCTTCAGACCGATTTTAAGCACTTAATTGGACATGACTATGCCTGAAGGATGTAAATAGATGTTACTGTTGACCCTTAATTGGGTAGAACTTAGTACATGGGAATTTTTATTGTTGGAGGAATGGACATGAATTGCAAAATTAATCGTAATGCAGCAAAGGTCTTACAAAAAATGCTGAGCACTGATGAAGCCGAAGGGAAAATGATTCGTGTATATATCACGCATATGCATGGCGATCATGCCCATTATGAGATGAAACTAGATACACCGGCAGAGCATGATGAAATAGTCAAAACAGATAAAGATATCGATATCTTGCTTGATTCACGTGAGGAATTTCTGGATGGTGTCTGGATTAAATATTTTTATGTACCTGAAGAAGGCTTTGAAATCACGAACCCTTCTAAAGAGCCGCACGGACATCATCACCATTAAGATTAAGGGGGAGGATTTGGCATGAATCAAAAATACGAAAAGATCTTTCAACCATATAAATTTCCATCAGGGGTAGAAGTGAAAAATCGTATCATGATGGCTCCTATGACCACTTATTCTTCGGATGATCAAGGCTTTGTAACCGATGATGAACTGGCCTATTACGCTGAACGCTCGGCAGGTGTAGGTGCGGTGGTCACGGCATGTGCCTATGTATCTGCTGGAGGAAAGGGATTCCCGGGACAATTTAGTGCAGATGATGATTCATTTATCCCGTCTTTGAGAAAATTAGCGGAAACGATTCAGTCTAATGGGTCAAAAGCGATATTGCAAATATATCATGGAGGCCGGCAAAGTCCCCCGGAATTATTGCCAGATAGCCAACCTGTTTCTGCAAGTGCCATTGCTTCCAACGATGAAGCACCGGTACCGCGGGAGATGGGTGAAGATGAAATACAAGACGTAATTAAGGCATTTGGAGAAGCAACAAGAAGGGCCATCGAAGCAGGATTTGATGGTGTGGAAATCCATGGAGCCAATACGTACTTGCTTCAACAATTCTTCTCGCCGCACTCGAACCGCCGAACGGATAACTGGGGTGGAACACTGGGAAAACGATTGATTTTCCCGCTTACCATTGTGAATGAAGTAGAGAAAAAGGTTGCTGAGCATGCGGAAAAACCATTTATCATCGGCTACCGCATTTCTCCCGAAGAAGGCAGCAATCCTGGAATCACTTTGGATGATACGCTCCAGTTAGTTGATAGATTAGCGAATCAAAACCTAGATTATCTACATATATCGGTAGGTCACTTCTGGAATGGGTCTTTCCGTGAGAGTGATAGGACAAAGTCGCGAATCGTTAAGATCTACGACAAAGTTGGGAATCGTATCCCGGTTGTCGGTGTAGGATCCCTGTATACACCCGATGAAGTTGCAGAAGCTATGGAAACGGGTGTCCCATTTATCGCCCTTGGCCGTGAACTTCTTATGGAACCGCATTGGATTGAAAAAATCAGGTCTGGAAAAGAAGTGGAAATACGGACAACCCTTTCGAAAAAAGATCAGGATGAACTTGTCATTCCAGATCCGCTTTGGGAAAAGTTGATTGGGATAAAAGGTTGGCTCCCGGTTGTGGAGTGATTAGGCAACACCATGAATAGATGAGTTACCCGTCCTCTTTAGGTGGACGGGTTTTTGTTATATTCACAATTGTGATAAATCGAGATCGAGAAACAAGCATACCGATAAAATATCTGATGTGGAATTCAATTAAAATGAAACCTGTCATACGTACATCCGAAATCACCGAACGAGTATAGTTAATTCCCTAAAAGCTTATTACTAGGGCATATTGTTTTATTACACTATTAGTTCAAAAAGGTAATATCAACTTCGGCCAAAGAAAAAGCATTTTATCAGCAGAATGAACGTCATTTATTTTATTATTGGCACTCGATTTAATCATTCCAGTACAGTGAATACTATCTATAACACATATGATTTTACGAAGATTCTGTAGTCATATACGGAAAAAAATTATATAATTGCAATATTATTTGTACCAATAAATAAAATATATTATTATCAATTTAATAAGCTGGTATAAAAGAGGAGGGTTTACAATGATGTTTCCACACGATTTTTTGTTCGGAGCAGCATCTGCATCTTTTCAAATAGAAGGTGCATGGGATGAGGATGGAAAAGGTGTAACGAATTGGGATGTCTTTTCAAAGATTCCGGGGAAAACATTTGAAGTTCTAACGGAGATGTAGCCATAGACCATTATCATCGTTACAAAGAAGATATTAAATTAATGGCAGAGATGGGACTTGAATCGTACCGGTTTTCCATTTCATGGGCACGTATTTTGCCCACAGGAGATGGAGAAGTCAATGAAAAAGGCCTGGAATTTTATAATAATGTTATTAATGAATGTTTAAAATATGGGATAGTTCCATTTGTTACGCTGTTTCATTGGGATTTGCCTTTGACGCTTGAACAGGATGGAGGATGGACGAATAAGCGAACAGCGGAAGCATTCGTCAAGTATGCGGAAATTTGTTTTCGCGCATTCGGAGACCGCATTAAACATTGGATTACGTTCAATGAAACGGTAATGTTTTGCGGATTAGGCTATTTAAAAGGTGCGCATCCGCCTGGTATCCAAAACGATGAGAATAAATACTTTCAAGCGACACATTACGTGTTTTATGCACATGCAAAAGCCGTAGAAGTGTACAAGGCACTGAATCATTACGGCGAAATTGGGATTACCCATGTTTTCTTACCAGCTTACAGCATAGATGATAAACATGAGAATATATTAGCTGCTCGACATGCCAATGAATACGAAACCTTTTGGTATTATGACCCAATTTTAAAAGGTGAATATCCATCATATGTGGTTGAGCATTTAAAGGAGAAAGGCTGGACACCATGTTGGACCGAAGAAGAACTAGATACGTTAAAAAGAAATGCCGAAAAAAATGATTTTATTGGACTTAATTATTACCAGCCCATTCGGGTGGAAAAAAATCGCGAAGCTGTTGCATCCATGGAACATTCAAGAGAAACATCTACTCTAGCTCCAGGGAATCCTTCTTTTGATGGCTTTTATCGGACCGTAAAAATGGAAGATAAAACATATACAAAATGGGGGTGGGAAATCTCACCTCAAGGATTTTTAGATGGGCTGCATATGTTAAAAGAGCGTTATGGTGATATTAAAATGTATGTTACAGAAAACGGACTTGGAGATGAGGATCCGATTATTGATGGTGAAATAGTAGATGTTCCTCGTATTAAATATATTGAGGAACATTTAAAAGTGATTAAGCGTGCAATCAAAGAAGGCATTCATCTTAAAGGATATTACGCGTGGTCTGTCATTGATCTATTAAGCTGGTTGAACGGATATAAAAAGCAATACGGATTTATTTTTGTGGATCACCAGGATCATTTAAACCGAAAAAAGAAGCTTTCGTTTCATTGGTATAAGCATATTATCGAGACGAGGGGGGAAGAACTGTAAATAAAAAGAAAACCTCTTGATTTTAATCAAGAGGTTTTCTTTTTATTTATAAGGTAATGATTGAATGCATCATTCAGTCGGACTAAGGTAAGAGCATGTTTTGAGCAACCTTTTTCAAACATGCTCTTTCGATTGTTCATTAATCAAGGTTCCTGGTCTTAATTCGATCCAAATTTGTTTCAAGACTACACCATGAGATGAATGGGGAATTAGTCGAAAGTTCAAACCTCCTGGTTCGTAGTCTATATCTCGTAATTCAAAATTACTAGACTGGAAGTATGGTCCCTGATTGTAATGAAGGTGTAAAAATATTCAAAAATTTGTAAACAAATGTTTACATTGCTAATAATGTACAGTTCTACGTTTTACTGTATAATGTTGAAGCGTGGCCGAGAACCATGTCAAATAACTTAACAAAAGGAGATTACATATGACGATTATTCCTTAGTTTTGGAAGGGTCCCCCGCATGTTTGTTGTGAACAAAACAGTCCCATTGAAAGGATAGTATCCTCTACAATAGTTAATTTAATTTCGATCGTGTAACTCCCTCTAAAATGAAAGAATATCATTTTCCTGATAATGTTAGGTTCCAATCTTAAAAAACGACTAAGGATGTGAGTTTGAAAAGAATGATAAAAGATTCTAGATTCCAAGGATATAACATGAAGGGTTTTCAAAAGGACGTAACGGCAGGATTGGTTGTAGGTGTTGTTGCCATTCCTTTAGGATTGGCTTTTGCAATTGCTTCAGGCGTCGAACCGATATATGGGTTATATACGACAATCATCGCTGGAATCCTCATATCGATTTTGGGTGGCTCGAAGTATCAAATTGGAGGGCCGACCGGAGCATTTGTACCTTTATTATTTGGTATCGTTATGCAATATGGATATGAAAGTCTGCTTATTGCCGGGTTTTTAGCGGGGGTGATATTAGTCTTGATGGGTCTTCTTAAGTTAGGGAATTTGATGAAGTTTATTCCCCGTCCTGTCATCATTGGATTTACAACAGGAATTGCGATAATAATCTTTTCGGGGCAGATTGCCAGCTTCTTTGGTATGAAAGTGAAAAAACATGAAACGTTTATAGATAACATGAAGGAACTGGTGATTAAAGCAGACACGATCAATATATATAGTGTGATTGTTGCGATCATATGTTTTATCGTCATCATGCTGGCACCCAGACTTCTGCCACGAGTGCCAGGACCACTTCTTGGTTTGCTAATATCCACAATGGCAGCCTACTTTTTATTTCCCGATAAGGTTGCTACAATTGGTTCCACTTATGGAGCGATTCCGAAAGGTTTTCCTGAATTCCAAGTGCCGGAGCTTTCAGTGGAGATCATTATCACCCTCCTTCCTGTTGCTTTTACGATTGCCTTGTTGGGCGGTGTCGAGTCATTGTTATCCGCTACCGTGGCCGATAATATGGGGGGAACCAAGCATGATAGTAATAAGGAATTGGTTGCCCAAGGGATTGCGAACATCACGACTCCATTCTTCGGTGGGATACCGGCAACAGGTGCTATTGCCAGGACAGCTACCAATATAAAAAGCGGGGCAGCCTCCCCGATGTCTGGAGTCATTCACGGAATTGTCGTTTTATTGGTTTTGTTAGTACTTTCTCCATTTGCGGCGCATATACCTTTGGCTAGCATGGCACCCATATTGATGTTTGTTGCCTGGAATATGAGTGAAAGAAAGGAATTCGCACATGTAGTGAGAACGAAGACTGCTGATTCTGCTGTTTTACTAGTCACCTTTCTCGTCACTGTCTTCACTGATTTAATCATGGGAGTGGGAATTGGCTTATCGATTGCATTCATCACCTTCATTGCAAAAATGAGCCAAACGTTAAAGGTTAGAGAAAGAAGTCATGAGATCACTGAGATTGTTCCAATTGATAATTCGGATTCGAAGATTAATGTGTATAATTTGGAAGGTCCTCTCTTCTTTGGTTCGACAGATGTCCTGGAGTCATCGATATTAGCGAACTTGGATAATAAGACGAAAGTGCTGGTGATAAGCATGCGTCGGGTAACATATATGGACACTACAGCAGAGGCTGCGCTATTGGCGATTGTTAATCGTATCGGAAAGTATAAGGGGAAATTAATCATTTCTGGAATCCAGCAGCAACCAAAGGAATTGCTACTCAGCACTGGGTTGTATCATAAAATAGAAAAACAGCACTTTTTTAAATCGAAGGAAGATGCTCTGTATTTTGCCAAGAAGCAG
The DNA here is from genome assembly GCF_050274955.1 of Peribacillus sp. NPDC006672. NCBI lineage: Bacteria > Bacillati > Bacillota > Bacilli > Caryophanales > Bacillaceae > Peribacillus > Peribacillus sp. NPDC006672. The sequence goes on along the minus strand of NZ_JBNNOR010000002.1, from coordinate 157,942 downwards.
CTGAAGGGTAATCCGGATAAAGTAGTCTAATAGATTCATTCTCGAAGTCACCTTATTGGATTGTTATGTTATAGTATCGTTAACAGTAGATTTTAAAAGAAGGTGACTATCTGGATGAATATATATCGGATTGGCCAGCTTGCTGAACTTGCGAATGTTTCGAGGAGAACCATTGACTATTACACACAATTAGGAATGCTGAACTATGAAAAAACTGGGTCAAGATATCGATATTATACAGAAGATGCTCTAAATCGTCTTCATATGATTAATCGATATAAAGAACAAAATATGCCGTTGACTGAAATCAAAGAGCGGTTACTTGTTTGGTCTGAAACCACTGTTGATTCTGAGCAAGTGCTCTTGATGGTGGACAAGATATCTACAGACCTTAATGAACTGGAGAATGAATTGCTTGAATTAAAGCCTTTAATGGATCAGCTCGATGAACAGCAATTAACATATGCTGCAAAACAGCTTTCCGTTCGGGGCAGCTCTTTATTGAGCATCATTGCCATGCTCTCCTAAGATTTTGCAGAGTTCGCCAAAATAAGACCTGATTGGGTCTTTTTTTGTCCTTTTATTTACATGCGGTAATATCCTCAATAACGTTTCAAATCCTAGGCATCACCTTAACTTTATATAAGATAGTGGTACTTTGTTGGAATGGCCAAATAATCTTTTTTCGATAAAGATGAAGGATAAGAGGGAATGGAAAAAGAAGAACTTAAGTATCTACGACTATATGAAGAGGTGAGAGTGAATGATTGGAACAATAGTAACGACGGCTAAAGGTCATCTTCAAGGTACTTTGGAAAACGATATTTGCGTGTGGCGTGGTGTCAGATATGCGAAAGCGCCGATTGATTCTCTGCGTTTCCGCTCACCGGAGCCCGTTGAGAATTGGAGCGGTGTCATGGATGCGGTGGATTTTGGTCCTATTCCCCCACAGCCGATGGATCGGGCTGTAAGAACAGGAATGGCAGGAAATGAAAAAATGGATGAGGATTGCTTGTTCCTGAATATTTGGTCACCTAGAGCTGATGATAAAAAACGTCCGGTAATGGTGTGGATTCCTGGTGGAGCATATATAACGGGAGCAGGATCTCTTGATATGTACAATGGTCACTTATTGGCTAAGAATGGAGACGTAGTCGTTGTAAGCATAAACTATAGGCTGGGTGCACTGGGTTATTTGGATTTTACCGAGTTATCAGTTGATGGTGAAATATTTGAAACCAATTTAGGTTTACGTGATCAAGTGGCGTCTCTGAAATGGGTTAAAGAGAATATAGAAGCCTTTGGCGGCGACCCTGAAAATGTTACGATATTTGGAGAATCAGCGGGAGGGAATGCAGTAACGACTTTACTTACTGTCCCTTCAGCAAGAGGTCTTTTTAAACAGGCTATTGCAGAAAGTCCCGCTCCGACATCTGTTTACGGAAAAGGATTTGCACGCCAATTCAGTGAAAGGTTTCTTGATATCTTGGGCATTGGAATGAAAGAAATCCATCGATTAAAAACACTTCCAGTTCAAGAGATTGTCGAGGCGTCTTACCAACTCTTACGGCAGAACTCACAAGCCATGCCGGGTTCACTATCATTTGGACCTGTCGTGGATGGTGACTTCCTGCCTGATTATCCATTAGATTCGATTCGATCCGGAAAAGCGAAGGGGATTTCCTTGCTTATAGGAACAAATCGGGACGAAGCAACATTATTCGATCAGATGGATCACCCGTTAATCCCAACTAATCCGGAGATGATTCATAAAATGTTCGAAAATACTGATCCTGAGGCAAAAGAGCGTATTACGAATGCTTATTTGAACTACCCAGAACAGGAGGCTGTGCTAGGCATTGGCCGTGATGCGACTTTCCATATTCCCTCGGTTTGGTATGCGGAGGCATACAGTCGCTTTGAAAAAACATGGATGTACCGTTTTGATTATAAAACGGCGGCAATGCGCATAAGTAAATTAGGGGCGACGCATGGTACGGAAATTCCTTTTGCCTTCCAGACTTTCGACTCGTCATTGGGCAAATGGATTACTTCATATGGTTCCAGGCCAGCGGCTCTAAAGGTATCCAATAGAATCCAGGGCCATTGGGTCAACTTTGCTAAGCATGGAAACCCCAATCCCCCGGAAGGTGAAATATGGCCGAAATATGATGAAACCAATCACTACACAATGATTTTTGATAAAAAGGATTATATTGAAAAAGATCCTAATAGAATGATAAGGTTGGCATGGGAAGGAGTAGGGATTTACAAGTGAAATATAGGAGATCGGTAGAAAGCGAGTAGACGTCAACGAAAGAGTTGCGAAAACTTTGATCAGGGAGATCCATTTATATCATCCTTGAACATCAAGAAACTGCAAGAATATGTAAAGCATTGAAACAAGACGCTATCATACCCGATTATCGTGAATCGAATATGATTCGTCTAGCACCTGTTGCTCTTTATACCTCTTTTCAGGAAGTTTATGAAACGGTACTGGTCCTTAAAAAGATCATGAATGGCAGGTCATATAACTATGAAAATAAAAAAAGGAATCATTGCCTAGAATGGAGCACCATATGGAGAAAAGTAAACTGCATCGTGAATTATCATCAAATCAAATCACAATGATTGCCATGGGATGTGCAATAGGCACCGGATTATTTTTGGGAAGTGGCCTTGCGATTTCGACGGCAGGTCCAAGTGTACTGATCAGCTATGCAATAGGTGCATTCATTGTCCTTCTATTGATGGGCTGTTTGGCGGAAATGACTGTAGCTTATCCAACATCGGGATCCTTTGGAACCATTGCGGAAAAATATATAAGTCCATTTGCGGGTTTTGTTGTGAGGTATTCATATTGGATAGCGAATGTCCTGGCCATTGGTGTCGAAGTAAGTGCCATCGCTGTATATATGAAATATTGGTTCCCGGATGTACCAGGAAGCATTTGGATCTTCCTTTTTGCTGCCTTGCTCATCTATGTAAATGCGACGAGTGTCAATACATTCGGGAATTTTGAGTATATTTTTTCAATGATCAAAATTAGCGCCATTGTCATTTTCATTCTACTGGGCGCCTACGTGGTGATTGGCGCCGAACCTTCAAGCGGGATTGGTGTAGAGAACTATGTCAATGATGGAGGTTTTATGCCTTTTGGGTTTTGGGGACTTTGGGTCGCTATATTTATTTCTCTCTTCAGCTTCTTAGGAACGGAGTTGATTGCGGTTACGGCGGGAGAAGCAAAGGACCCTGATATTGCCGTCCCTAAAGCTTTGAAGGCAACTGTCTTAAGGCTTACCACTTTTTATGTACTGACAATCGGGATCATGTTACTAATTGTTCCCTGGCAATCCGCTGGTATTGATAAAAGCCCATTTGTTAGGGTGATGGAAATCCTGAATATTCCTGGAGCATCGGGGATTATGAATTTCATTATTTTAACGGCGGCTTTATCTGCAATGAATAGTCAATTATATGCCTCCACCAGAATGATATTTTCATTGTCCGAGCAAAAGCAGGCTCCAGCCCTATTTCAAAAAGTGAGCCGGAATGGAGTCCCGATAAGGGCCCTTCTCATATCCACTTTGGGCATATTTCTTGCTGCAGGAGTAAAGGTTCTGCTCCCGGATACTTCATATGCATTCATGATGGGGATATCGATGTTCGGTGCCATTTTAACCTGGTTCATGGTGTTTATCTCCCATTTATTTTTCAGAAAGAGGTGGGAGAAATCAGGGGGGCGTAAATTACCGGTTAAAATGTATGGCTTTCCGTATTTAACGATTCTTGGTGCATTACTTTTGTTTGCATTGGCGGTATCTACTTGGTTCACTGGCCCGTTTAAAGTCGTTCTCCAGTTCGGTGTTCCTTGGCTGGTCTTTCTTTGCATCGTTTATTTATTAATGTCGATAATCAAGAGAAAGTAAAGGGAAAGAGGGATGGTATGGATAAGGGACCAATGGATAAAGATGGTTTGGAAGAAGGTATGGTAACTGATTTTGATAAGGATATGTCCTATGGGGACTACCTGCGTTTAAATCAAATATTATCGAGTCAGCATCGGCTTTCCGGTCATCACGATGAAATGTTGTTCATCGTCATTCACCAAACAAGTGAATTATGGATGAAATTGATCCTCCATGAATTGACTGCAGCAAAGGACCATATTGAGGCAGGGCGTTTGGAGCCATCCTTTAAGATGTTATCCAGAGTGGCTAGGATCCAACAGCAACTTATTCAATCCTGGAATGTGCTTTCGACCTTAACGCCATCTGATTATATGGAATTCCGGGAGAAGCTAGGAAAATCTTCCGGGTTTCAATCATACCAGAACAGGTTGATAGAATTTGCAATGGGTCAAAAGAATTCGCAAATATTAGCCGTTTTCCGTCATCAGCCTGAGCTTTATGAGTCGATGAGGGCAACTTTGAATAAACCTAGTATTTATGATGCGGCTATAGGGGCTTTGGCTGCAAGAGGCCTTCCTGTTGATGAATCGGTCTTGAACAGGGATTGGTCTGAAACCTATCGGGAAAATACCAGTGTTGAAAGTGCGTGGCTGACAGTTTACCGTGACGTGCATAAATATTGGGATTTGTATGAGTTGGCCGAAAAACTCGTTGATATTGGAAGTCAGCAACAATTCTGGAGATTCAATCATATGAGCACTGTAGAGCGTATCATCGGTAATAAGACGGGAACGGGCGGATCATCCGGTGTAAGTTATCTGAAGAAAGTGGTCGAACAGCCATTTTTTCCTGAGCTTTGGACATTAAGGACCAAACTGTAAGTTTTGACTGAAGGGGAATATTGAATCAATGGTTAGATATTTCTCAGCGCCTTAATGAAAGTACGCCGTATTGGCCAGGAGATACGCAATATTCATTTCGGTTGAATTCATCAATAGCGGAAGGGTCATCCGTCAACGTAGGGGAAATTCGGATGAGTACCCATTAGGAACCCATATTGATGCTCCCTTTCATTTTGATGGAAAGGGAAAAAAGATCACCGAACTTGATCTTGATTTATATATTGGCCTTAGCCATTTTCCTGAATGGATTCCACCCGTTGAAGTAAATCAAGCCCAAGCAACCTGACCCCTTTGGGATTCATATCCTGAAAGGGCTTTTTCTTGACGAGGTGGAGTCTGGGTAGTACGATTTGGCTGCTTTGCCGCTTCCAATAGAAAGAGGAGACGGTAGTCCGGTCAGGGCCTTGGTGAAAAAGATAGGCTGATTAGGGGGATATGAGAATGGGCAAAATTGGAGTTTATGGATCTTCCTTCGATCCAGTCACAAATGTGCATTTATGGACAGCATCCACCATTGCGCATCGTGCTAAGCTAGACAAGGTGATTTTTTTGCCTTGTGCAAATGGCCGTATCGATAAACAGATGAAAACGAGCAATGAACACCGTTGGGAGATGCTTGGGCTGGCAATAGGGGGCAACCCGTTATTCGAAGTTAGTGATTATGAAATTAATGAACGCGCTGGAATGAGTAAACAATATACTTGGTATACGATGGAGTATTTTAAATCACGGTTTCCAAAGGATGAAGTTTATTTCATAATGGGTGCAGATTTACTTGAGGATATTGACAATCAGGAGTTACCGGTACATTTACGATGGAAATTCAGGGAAAAATTGATTGCCAATCATAAATTCATCGTCATGGCACGGGATGGGATAGATATGTTGAAAATCATATCCAAAAGTCCCTTGCTTAGGAATTATGATGATGGCAATACATTCCACCTTATAGATAAAGGCCTTTCAATGGAAATCAGTTCTACATATATAAGGGATGAATTTGCGATGGGAGGGGAACCAAGATATTTACTGCCTGATAAGTGTTATCAGTATATTGTGGACAATAAGCTGTATCAAAAAGAATCAAATCCTTAAGTGTTAGCTGGGGATGAATGGGCTCGATCTCTCCGTTGGATCGAGCTCTTTTCGTTTGGAAAATGCATTAACCTTATATACGTGAATAAGTTTAAATAAAGGACATGTAAAAAATAAAAACACAGTTGACAACTTGGTATACTTTGTTTTATGGTAATGATACATAAAGTCAGAATATTCGCTGATCAGGAAACTGAAGGCATACTATCTCCTTGAATAAAATTATGAAGGGAATAGTATGCCTTTTTTGTTGCAAAAAGTGAAAAACAGGAGGAAGTTCATGAAGAAATTGATGATATTGACAAGTTTGATATTAGCTTTCGGTGTACTCGCAGGATGCAACTCGGAAAAAACGGAAGGGGACGGGACATCAAAGTCAGTCGAGCTCTTGAATGTGTCATATGATCCGACACGCGAATTGTACCAGGAATTCAATGAAGCGTTTGTGAAGCATTGGAAAGAAGAATCGGGTCAGGATGTATCGATTCAACAATCCCATGGCGGATCTGGTAAACAGGGCAGGGCCGTTATTGATGGATTGGAAGCGGATGTCGTTACATTGGCATTGGCCTATGATATTGATGCCATTTATGAAGCTAGTAACCTATTAGGGGAGGATTGGCAGAAACGTTTACCGGAAAACTCGACACCTTACACATCAACCATTGTATTTCTGGTAAAAAAAGATAACCCTAAAGGCATTAAAGATTGGGATGATCTAATCAAAAAGGATGTATCCGTCATTACACCAAATCCAAAGACAAGCGGAGGGGCAAGGTGGAATTACCTGGCTGCCTGGGCATATGCAGAGAAGAAATTCGATAGTGACGAAACAAAGGTTAAGGATTTCATGAAAAAGCTTTATCAGAATGTTGAGGTTTTAGATTCAGGGGCACGGGGTGCAACCACCACTTTTGTAGAAAGGGGAATTGGTGACGTACTTATTGCTTGGGAGAATGAAGCCTATTTAACACTTGAAGAATTCGGTGATGACAAATATGAAATCGTCAATCCTTCAATCAGTATATTAGCAGAGCCACCTGTAGCTGTTGTTGACAAGGTGGTCGAGAAAAAAGGAACAAAGGAAGTGGCTGAAGCCTACCTGGAGTACCTATATACGGATGCCGGTCAGGAAATTGCCGCGAAAAACTTCTATCGTCCAAGGGATAAGAAGATACTCGCTAAATATGAAGACCAATTTTCAAATATCGATATGGTGACCGTTGATGATACGTTTGGCGGGTGGAAAAAAGCCCAAGAAACACATTTCAATGACGGTGGTACATTTGACGAAATTTATCAACCGCAATAAGCAAGGGGGGAGAAGATGGATGGATACATCTTCTCCTTCATAATAAGAAAAAGAGCTGGGGCGAAGCGATGAATATAATGACAGAAGGTAAACAGAAGAAAAAGAGGACTATACCCGGTTTTGGTTTGACGATGGGTTTTACGTTGCTGTATCTCTCCATCATCGTTTTGATTCCATTATCCATGGTTTTTCTAAACACATTTTCAATGGGATTTCAAGATTTTTGGGCGACCGTAACTGAACCAAGGGTTGTCGCTTCGTATAAATTGAGTTTTATGACAGCGTTAACTGCGGCCTTCGTGAACGCAGTTTTTGGCGTTTTAATTGCCTGGGTGCTTACTCGTTATGAGTTTCCCGGCAAACGGATCATCGATGGGCTGGTTGATCTCCCTTTTGCCCTACCGACTGCTGTGGCAGGGATTACTTTGACCACCTTGTACTCACCGAATGGGTGGATCGGGCAATTTTTTAACTTTAAAATCGCTTTCACCCCTACCGGGATTATCATCGCCCTTATATTTATAGGTCTTCCATTCGTGGTGCGGATGGTTCAGCCGGTACTTGAAAATATAGAAAAAGGGATGGAAGAAGCATCTGCTTCTCTAGGGGCGAATCGAATGCAGACATTCATTAAAATTATCTTTCCGGAATTGATTCCAGCGATATTGACGGGTTTTGCACTTTCTTTTGCGAGGGCACTTGGAGAGTATGGATCGGTTGTCTTCATTGCAGGAAATATGCCGTTTAAAACGGAGATTTCCCCGCTGATCATCATGACAAAGCTTGAACAGTATGATTATAAAGGTGCAACAGCTGTAGCAGCCGTCATGCTCATTATTACATTTATAATTTTGTTCACCATCAATATCTTACAATGGTGGACTGGCAAAAGATATTCAGGGAAGTAGGAGGGGACATGTTGGAACATGATAATTCAGTGGTTGCAAATACGAATGACCCAGTCATTATAACGAGAAACACAACAAAAGAGCCTAAACCCATACAGTGGGTCCTTATTTCCATTGTATTGCTATTTCTGACTTTGTTTTTAGTTGTCCCATTAATCGCAATCTTTGTAAAGGCCTTTGAAAAAGGTGCTGAAGCTTATTTTGCGGCCATTGCACATCCTGATACATTGGCTGCGATTAAATTAACACTGATCGTTGTCCTCATCACCTTACCACTCAATGCGATATTTGGGATAGTGGCTGCGTGGACCATTACAAAATATGATTTTAAGGGAAAAAACTTCTTAATAACGTTGATTGATTTACCTTTTTCCGTTTCACCCGTCATTGCTGGGTTAATTTTTGTCCTTCTGTTCGGCCTACATGGAACACTTGGTCCATTGCTGCAAACCTTTGACATTAAAGTGATCTTTTCAATACCAGGGATTGTCATCGCCTCCATTTTCATTACCTTCCCATTCATTGCGCGTGAATTGATCCCGCTCATGCAAAGTCAGGGGACGTCTGAAGAAGAGGCCTCACTCACACTGGGGGCGGGAGGGTTTAAGACATTTTGGTATGTAACGCTTCCCAATATAAAATGGGGACTTTTATATGGAGTCATACTTTGCAATGCAAGGACAATCGGGGAGTTTGGAGCCGTATCGGTCGTATCGGGCCATATACGGGGGATGACCAATACGATGCCGCTTCATATTGAAATTTTATACAATGAATATCAATTTTCTGCGGCCTTTGCCGTTGCATCCCTTATGTCCATTTTTGCGATCATAACCTTGATCATTAAAAGTTTCATAGAATGGAAAACGGACTATAAATCAACAAAAGCAAGTTAGGAGGGAAAGAAATGAGTATCATCATTGAAAATGTTACAAAATATTACGGGTCTTATCAAGCTCTTCAAAACATCAATTTGGAAATTAAGAGCGGGGAACTAGTAGCCCTCCTTGGCCCTTCCGGATCTGGAAAAACGTCGTTACTGCGTATCATCGCGGGTCTTGAACAGGCAGAGAACGGAAAGATCCTCTTCAATGAAGAGAATTACACGCATAAGCATGTAAAAGATCGGAATGTGGGTTTTGTCTTTCAGCATTATGCCCTTTTTCGTAATATGACCATTTTTGATAATATTGCCTATGGATTAAAGGTCCGCCCTAGAAAAATAAGGCCCAGTAAAAAAGTGATTGAACAAAAGGTTACCGAATTGCTTCAGCTCGTCAAGCTGGAAGGATATAAAGATCGTTATCCATCCCAATTATCAGGGGGACAGCGCCAGCGTGTTGCATTGGCAAGGGCACTTGCGGTTGAACCGAATATTCTTTTGCTTGATGAACCATTCGGGGCATTGGATGCTAAAGTTCGCAAAGAACTTCGGCGTTGGCTTAGAAGGCTTCATGATGAATTCAATGTTACAAGTGTGTTCGTGACGCATGATCAAGAAGAGGCGATGGATGTTGCTGATCGGGTCGTTATCATGAATGAAGGGAAAATTGAACAGATTGGAACTCCGGAAGAAGTGTATGATCATCCGAAAAACCCATTCGTTTATGATTTTCTCGGCAGTGTCAATCTTTTCAAGGGCAATGTTCACCAAGGGAAATTGGTAACTGGGAATTTGGAAATGGATGCCCCGGACAGTGAAGATGGAGTGAGTACGGGTTATGTAAGGGCTCATAACTTTATTATAGAAAAAGAATCATCAAGAAAGGATTCGATTGCATCCATTATTGATCACATTCATACAATCGGCCCCATTGTCCGGATAGAAGTGATTCGTCAGGATACAAACGAACCTCTAGAAATCGAACTGACAAAAGAACAATATATGAATTTGGAAATAAGGAAAGGTGAAAGGGTGTTTGTCACACCAAAAGAATTGAAAGTCTTTGTCGACTATATGGCTGGAATTTAGCATGGTTGAATATTGACGAAAAAACCGCTGAGCGGTTTTTTTAGTTTTTTAATGAGGATATTAGTGACTTTCCTATATGAAAGGTAATAATCTGCCATCAGCTACAAAAGGGTTGATATGTGGTTTGGATTTTGGTGAGTTTTTACGCCAATAGTCTATGGTCCCTTGGTGCTAAACACTAGATAGAAAGTCTTGCATCAAAAAAAGAAGTTTCATATGTAAAATATTGGTTGCTTTATCACAGGGAAAAGTCGAATTTTTATATATTATGTTAAAAATGAAATGTAAATGTAACATTGTTATTACGTATTTGACAAAATCTGATGATATACTACGACTTAGATAAAAACATAGAAGAGTTTCAGCAATGTACTTAATATTATTACAACCTTAGAAAATTACATAATGAGTAAAAAAAATAGAGAAGAGTTCCCAGCAAATTATTTTGACTAATTATTTTTCATAGAGAAAAAGAAGTGGGTCGATAGAAATGCACGGGGAGGAAAGCAGGGGAAATGAGTTTGAAGAAAAAACTTATCGTATTGAACACGACAATTATGCTAGGCTTAGGAAGCGCTTTTGCCATACCGTCGGTAAAAGCTGAATCTATCTCGGATATTCAATCGCAACGCACAGGAGTACAATCAGATATTTCAGAGGCAGAACAGGTTATTAAGGAATTGAAAAATGAACAATCGAAAATGAATTCCCAAATTGCCCAGATAGAAACGGCAATGAAAGAAAATGACCAAAAAATTAAAGATACTAAACAAGAAATTAAAGACACCGAAAAAGACATAGATTCTTTAAAGAAGGAAATTAAAGCTTTGGAAGAAAGAATCGCAAAACGCGAGGAAGTCTTGAAAGAGCGCGCCCTTTCATTCCAAGAGAGCGGTGGGGACGTTGACTACCTAGAAGTTGTTTTAGGTTCTAAAAGCTTTGGTGAATTCGTTAATCGTGTTGGAGCGGTAGCTACCATTGTGGAAGCTGACCAACAGATTCTTAAGGAGCAGGAAGCGGATAAAGCTGACTTAGAAAAAAAACAAGCGACCGTTGAGAAAAAATTGAAAAGCCTAAAGGATATGGAAGTGGAGCTTAAAGGCATGCAATCTCAAATTGCAGATCAAAAAGCAGAAACTGTCAAAATGAAGGCAAAGATTGAAAAGAAGAAATCGGAAACAGAAGACCTTAAACAATCTTTAGAGAATAAAGATGCAGGTTTGGAAGCACAAATAGCATCCATTCGTGAAAATATCAAAAATGAGGAAGAACGTAAAGCATCAGAGAAAGCAGATCTTGACCGTGCTGCTAAAGAAGTGAGTTCTTCAAATTCTTCTAACGAAGAATCATCAAGTTCGCCTAAAGTTGAAGCATCGGCATCAAGTTCGTCTAAAGGGGAATCAGCATCAAGTTCGTCTAAAGGTGAAGCATCGGTATCAGGTTCGTCTAAAGGTGAATCATCATCTTCAAATTCATCTAAAAACAGTTCTGCTAATAAACCAGCAGCGAGTAAAACTGAAACATCAAGTAAGCCAAGCAGTGCAAATACTGGCTCTGCAATTACAGCAGGCTATAAATATATCGGTAACTCCACATATAAATTTGGTGGCGGAAGATCGGCATCCGATATTGCTAACGGTCGATTCGATTGTTCAGCGTTCGTTGCATGGGCTTATAAACAAGCTGGTGTGAATCTTCCACCTAGTACAAGTGCATTGACAAGTGCAGGACGTCAAGTATCTAAAAGCCAAATACAACCTGGAGATCTAGTATTTTTCAATACCTATAAAACTGATGGGCATGTCGGTATTTATGTCGGCGGCGGTAAATTTATCGGTTCTCAAAGTTCAACTGGTGTTGCTATCGCTAATATGGATAGTGGATATTGGGCAGGGGTATTCAATGGCCGTGTCGTTCGTGTAAATTAATAGTTCATTAATAAGCAGGGGCGTAAACGCTCCTGCTTATTTTTTTTGAAAAATATCAAGAAAAGTGAAACTTATTTTGATATTATACGTAAATACTATAAGATAAAACAAGAGATAGGTGATGTGGACTTTCAGTAAATCTGGGAAGACATATAAAGAAACAACATTCCATACTATTAAACGGAGGCAAAAAAACATGATGAAAAAATTTATGGCTGCATTACTTACAATTACACTAGCATTCTCGCCAGTCGGCACTTATGTATTCAAGGACCATTCGGAGTCAGTCGATGCAAGGGGTTACAAGTCTGGAAAAAGAAGCTTTAATAGCAACAACAATAATAATAAATCGAATTTCCAAAACAAAGAAACGAAGAAATCCGATGCCACTACCAATAATAAAGCAAAGACTGATACAAAAAGTGGAAGCTCATTCTCTAAAGGCGGTTTAATGAAAGGAATTATGCTAGGTGGACTAGCAGGTTTACTTTTTGGTAGCCTATTCGCCAATATGGGAGCCCTTGGTTCTATTCTTGGACTAATGATTAACGTGTTAGCAGTTGTTGTATTAATCGCGGTAATCCGTAAAATATTCACATACTTCAAAGATAAAAAGAAAGAGGATACAAACCCATGGAGAGGCTAAAGATTTCCGAACAAGATATCATCAATGCGGTTTGTGTTTACATTGCCCGTAAAAAGCAGGTAGAACCTAATGAGGTAGAAGTGGAGTTAATGTATGATGATGATTATGGCTTTTCGGCAGAAACGTTTGTAGATGGCCGGAAACAAGTGTTAATTACCATCAACTTGATAGAAGCGCTTCGCTTATGGCTCGATGAATATTTGAATATAGATCCCTATTCAGGTATTGAACTTGTTTTGGATGATGAAGAGGGCATAGTGGCTTTAGTAAGTGAAAGTAATCGATAATATGAAAAAGGATGCCATAAAGGGCATCCTTTCAGTTTGTAGACAAAAGGGGTTCGGAATTAAAAAATTCCGAATCCCTTTTGAAATTCCCTTTGAATTTTCCCTATAGTTAAGAGATTGGGGCTCTATGAGCCCACTATGTTAGGCCATTTTGGGACCTTGTCATGTCAAATTGGCCATCTTCTTTACATTCATGGCAGCGAAAGTAAGCATCGCCTGCATCGACAATTTTTTAAGTCCCCTTAAAGTAGTCCAACGCATACCATGCTTTTCTTTTGCATCTCCGAATACACGCCCAATCGTTTCTTTACGCTTCGCATATATAGGTTTTACATCTTGATGATGACGCAGATGATCTGCTTCTTCCACATGTGTTTGCCAGATATGCCGTGTCACCACTTGATCTAAAGTAATCATTTCAAGTTGATTTTACTGAATAGAATCATGTTTAGAAAGCATCCTCATCACCTCAAGTTTTAATACTTCTATTTTAAAACAAAAATGACTCTAGGCAAAAGTGTTCTATCTAAAAGGTAAGACACAGTTGATTGGAACGGAAGGTACGAGACTCCTGCGGGAAAAGCGCGTCTAGGGGAGACCCCGAAGGCGAAAGCCGAGGAGGCTCCCCGACCGCCCGCGGAAAGCGAGTGCCTGAAGTGGAAATCAACGTTCAAATTGTACAAGCCATAAAAATAGACAAACTCGATTTTCATCGAGTTTGTCTACAGTCTGAAAGGATGCCGTAAAGGGCATCCTTTTTTATTTAACTAATGGTAGTCGAGCGGTGCGCAGTAAAAAGGATAAAAGAGAAATAGAAAAATAGAAAAATAGTAAAGAAAACTAAGCAAGATCCTAGATTGCCAACACTTATTTCAAACAGAGAAATATTAAGAATGAAATAAATTTTCCATTTGTTGCAAAAAATGGTCATTGGAAGTAGGATGGATATATGTTCAAGCCAAAGGGGGAGAATAAGTGACAGGGTATATAGAGGATATCATTTTATTAAATGAAAAGGCCATAAAGTTCGGCAATGCAAAGGTGGAAGCGATACTTGCACCATCTTTAGGAAGCAATCTGCTTTCGTTGAAGTACAAGCGAAAGGATATTGAGGTACTGCGAACTCCGGATAGTCTGGAAGATTATAAAAAGGACCCCATTTTATACGGTATGCCAATCTTATTTCCTCCCAATCGAATTGAAGATGGTCAATTTACATATAAGGAGAATACTTATAAGTTTCCGATCAATGAAATGGAGAAATTCAATCATATTCATGGTTTTTTGCATGACAAGCCGTGGCAAGTCTGCAAAAAGGAAGTGAACGGGAATGAAATCGTCATTAATACTGGATTTTCAAGCAGTGATTTTGATCTAAAGGGTAGCTTTCCACAAGATATCACTGTGAATATGTCTTTGTCTTTAAGGGATGATACATTGGATATCCAATTGGATATCACCAACAAGGGCATTGAACCCTTTCCGTGGGGAGCAGGTTATCATACTGTATTCAATTTTCCATTTGGACCAGGGAGTAAGACTGAGGATTGCAGAATATCACTTCCCGTCAATAAACAATGGGAGTTGAATGAAAGGTCATTGCCTACTGGTGAAATTCATGAAACGGTCAATACGTTGGAAATTCAAAACGGATTTAGCTTGGAAGGTCGGCGGTTTGATGATCTTTTTGGCTATGATGAGGAAAGTGCTCTGGAAAACGAGTGTGTACTCACTGATCAAGAAGCTGGCATACAAGTCATTTATCAAGGCGATAAACGTTTTAAGTTTTGGGTATTGTTCAATCAGGAGGGGTTCGTCTGTCCTGAACCATATACATGGGTAACGAATGCTCCTAATCTGGATTTATCGGCGGATTTGACTGGATTGCGGGAGCTAAGCTCTGGGGAAACGGTTCAGCTGAAGACTAGACTGGTAATGAAAGAGATATAATAAAACACCTTGGCACTTTTGAATGCCAAGGTGTTTAAGTTTATGCTTTCTTTCTCATCCAGAGTGGGTATAGAACGATTCCAAATACATATAAGGCAATGCCAAGTACGAATGTATTCATATCGGCTGTACCGGTCTTGATGACCCAGATCGAGTAGACTAACGCTAGGATGGTGATGATGCCATCACGTACCCTTGAGCCTTTCATGATGTCATATGTTTCCCCAGTCATGACTAATTTCAACTGGTACAGAACTGATGCAAGATAAGGAATCAAGTAAGCGAGTGTTGCGACAATCATTGAGAATTTATAAGCTTCAAGGATCGTTCCCGAAATAGTGGAGAATAAGAATATCTGTGTCATGATATTTGTTATTGTCATAGAACGGACGGGTGTGCCATTTTTGTTTGCTTTTGCAAAGTAGGCCGGAAACAGATCTGATTTCGCTGCCTGATAAGGAACTTCAGATGCAACGACAATCCATCCGATTGTTGATCCTAATAAGGAAATGACGGCAAGAGCGGCCATAATATACGTACCACTTGAACCAACTATAGCTTGTAGTGCGTCAACAAGTGGTTTTTGGGATATTTTCAAATCATCTTGTGATATGGCACCCATTGTCAATAAGGTAATGCCGATATATATGGAAACAGCGATAGCTAAACCAAGAATCGTCGCTTTCTTTACGTCATTTTGTGACTTAGCACGGTTTGAAAGCATGACGGCAGCTTCAATGCCGATGAAGGCCCATAATGTTGAAATGGCAGCAGCATTCACTTGAGCACCTAAAGAGATGGCTGAACCTGCTTTATCATAAAATTCAGCACCGTTCCCCAGATTGGAAGAATCGAAGATGAATATCGTGATAATGATGAAAAATAAGAATCCAAGCACTTTGGTAACCGTAGCAAAAAGATTCAGTTTCCCAGCACTGTTAAAACTTCTTACCAAGATTGCCTGGATCCCCCAAAGGGCAATGGAACATACCGCAAACGTTAGTGCTTTACCAATTTCGAGATCAAATGAACCAGCAGTATAAATCACTTTGGTACTATGCATGACCGGGAAAAACGTTGATAGATAACCAGCAAATGAAATGATGACAGAAGCTGTCGCAGCCCAATTTGCAGCCCAATAACCCCAAGCCATGCTATATCCTGAAACCCTTCCTTTAGCCGGAGATTTAAATAATGCTTGAGCATAACTTTGAGGTCCAGCCTTTAAATCCGGTTTCCGGACTGCCAAGTTACCAAACACAAGCGCTATTAGAAAAACTCCCAATCCAGTAACCATCCATGCCAATGTGGCCCCTAATGGGCTGGATACTTGTGCTAATTGAGCAGGGAGCATGAAAATTCCGCCGCCAACCATATTCCCAACTACGAATGTGGTTAAAATCAATAAACCCCATTTTTTATTTACCATTTATAATCGAACCTTTCTTAAATACAAAGTGGTTTTATATACGGACAACTTATACTAAAATAGTATATCTCAAATAGTTTAGTTTGGTAAAGTGGTAAATAAGTAAAATATAAAACACAGAGTAATCAGAAAATTTTAATGTGGGATTGACAAAAAGGAGGAAAATGGATTATAGTGATAAAAACCAAGTTAACTGGTCAGAATAATTCGGTTTGACTCTTCAAATCGTATACTGGAGTTTTTCTGTAACATATGCAACACCTGAATATTGCCGATTAGTCAACTAAAGGCACCCTTAAATCTAATCTGTTAGGTGGCGGGTGCCTTTTATTTTTTATAGCGAAGGGAGGGGAACATGGTGTTCCTATTAACTGGTTATTCTTATTTAGAAAGGTAAAGTGATGAGGATATGCAGGTAAACCAAATTCCTCTAGAAAAAATTGAAAGTAGGAAGAGTACGTGTGATTTTCGTACGATCTCTTTTTAACATTAGGTATGAAACGAAGCTTTATTACCAGTATTAAAGGGGAGATATTATGGAAAAGAAAGAAGAATTGAAATTTAGGCATATCATTTCAAGCTTGGAAGATCTACAATATGGATCCGTCATAATAACTGTACATGATGGTGAAATCACTCAGGTCGATACAACTGAGAAGAAACGATTCCCAGTAGTGAAGGGCCGGGCTGTTAAAACAAGATGAATACCAGTTTTTAAGGGGGCTTTCGAGACGAAGGCTCTTTTATTTTGCTTTTTATACAAATTAATCCGATTTGGAATTTCGTAGAAGATTGTACTGCTTTTAACATGGTAGAATAAGTTAAGGTATAAGGGAGTTTTTAAAAGGACTTAAATGAAACTATAAGGAGGAACAGGGAATCTATGACCTTACAAACCATAGAACATGATATCTTGGCTTTAGTTGAATCATTTAATGGGAAAATTGCATATAAAATTGAAAATGGTCTAGGGGAGACTATTGGATATCACGTGAATGAATCCTTCCAATCAGCTAGTTTAATCAAAATACCAATGATCATCGAAGGTTATCGTCAAAGTGAACAAAAGAAAATCTATTTGAATCAACCAGTGACCATCCCCCCTAATGAAGTGACCGGTGGATCTGGGGTCCTGCATGCCTTATCGAATAAGGTATTTTTAACGGTTGAGGACTTATTGACATTGATGATAACCGTTTCTGACAATACATCCACGAATATGATGATGAGCCTGTTGGGCTTTGAGGAAATTAATCGATGCATCAAGGAACTTGGTTTGAAAAATACCATCCTTGAACGAAAAATGCAGGATTTTAAGGCATTAAAGGAAGGACGGGACAATACCATTTCGGCGGAAGATACGATTACCTGCTTAAAAGCCATACATACAGGCGACTTTTTAACGAAAGAAAGCCAGGAAAGAATAATGCGTATATTTGATAATCAGCAATTAAGGGATAAACTTCCATCCTTGATGGGCAGAGGAGTTAAGGTCGCAAGCAAAACGGGCGGAATTCGGGGAGTTGCCCATGATTGTGCAATCATTCGGTCAGAAACACAAACAGTTTATGCTGCAGTTCTTACTGAAGGTATGAAATCAGAGGAAGAAAGCCGTCAAGTAATCAGTAAAATTGGAAAGTTGATATATGATGATATGGTTTCAGAATAGATTATCCGATTCAGCATTTTTGGAATGGTCAGCAGGGTCATTACTATTATAAGAAGAAGAGCGGGAAGTCAATCATGATTTTCCGCTCTTCAAAATTAGTTATAAGGGAACTTCGAGGGAAAAAATGGTATATAATGAAAGGAAAATGAAACGGGGAAAAACATTGAAAAGGACAATTAAATTTGGCGTAATTGGATTTGTTGTGTTACTGGGTTATTTTGGTTTTTTACATATGAAAATTCAACAAAGCATTCAACAGCCAATTCCGGAAAATGCCAATTACCTGATAATTCTTGGAGCAAGGGTCAAAGGTTCGGTTCCATCATTATCTTTACAATACCGGATTGATAAAGCTGCAGAATATTTATCGGCGAATGAACATACTGTGGTCATTGTATCTGGCGGCAAAGGACCGGGTGAAGATATTTCGGAAGCAAAGGCAATGCAACAGGGGCTAATCGCTCATGGAATAGAAGAAGAGCGTATCATGATGGAAGACAAATCTACAACAACTCACGAAAATATTGTTTTCTCAAAAGAACTCATTCCTGATACAGCAGCTTCCGGGTTGATTGTCAGTAATGATTTTCATATTTACCGAGCAGTTGAAATAGCAAAAAAAGAAGGCTTGGACATGAAGGGAGTACCGGCAAAGACACCAAAAGTGGCATTGTTGAAATCGTATACCCGTGAATATCTGGCTATTACAAAATATTATTTGACAGAATTAGTTGGCAGATAACCATACCAGAGGCATAATACGAATTCCCTTTCCTTATAGATGGGGGATTCTTTTATTATTCGACTTCCACGACAACATTGGGAATTTCCCAAAAATCGTTCTCTTGATATATTTCCTTAAGTGTCTTATAGACGGGAAACCCAGTGTAGGAAATCTCGACTCGTTCATCAGCATCAACTTCTTCCACATCTATAGCATCAACAAAACCAAGTTGATCATTGATTTCCATTAAATAAAAACCAAGTGCCTCATACCCGCTATAGGCTGCAATAACCTTACTATCAAAACCACTATTGGAAACTTTGTAATATTTCATTGATTGACCTCCTTGTTGTTTACTCTTTAAGTGAAATGGTACTGTTTCTAATTTGATATACCCGTTAATCATTATCTGAATCATGCTTTTTGATAAATAAAGAAATAAAGGAAAGAGGGAAATGGGCAATTGAAAATATCTATCCATTAGAAAGGCGAAGAAGATGTAATCCTTGTATTTTTAAAATATCTCTAGATAATTTGCTATATTAATCATTTCATGTTAATCTAATAAAGAATTGTTTTTGATTGTGGAAGAGGATACTAGTTATTTTCCAAATGGTTAAAAATAGTAATACAATGTGTGTTATGCACTAGGAGGCAACAAAAATGGAACAAGGTACAGTTAAATGGTTTAATGCAGAAAAAGGTTTTGGATTTATCGAACGTGAAAACGGAGACGACGTATTCGTACATTTCTCAGCTATCCAAAGCGAAGGCTTCAAATCTTTAGACGAAGGTCAAAAAGTAACTTTCGACGTTGAGCAAGGTGCTCGTGGAGCTCAAGCTGCTAACGTTCAAAAAGCTTAATTTTAAAATTAAATCGTAACCTATATGAACAGACTCCCTCGATGGGAGTCTGTTTTTTATTGTGCTAAATAAAGTAAGCAAAAAAAATCCCACTCTGAGCTGAGTAGGGTTTTAGGGGAGTGTTATTAAGACTTTTTTAATTCTTCTTCAAAGAAAAAAGTAGTTGGATGTTCTTTTACAGTATAAGAATATCTTTTCATGTTCTTTACGTATGCCCATTTATTAATGGTTACTAATTCATTAGTATCCTGAATAGTTACTGTTTCGCCAGTATTATACTTATTGCTTTTCAATTTATGCACCCTCTTTATTAATAGTATAACATATTTGGGAATAAAAAATGTGTTCAAGATATTCCAATAAATATTATGTAGCTTCCTAAATGTGATAAGTGGACGTATTGTGAGAACTTTTGCTTTGAACAGAGCATATTTGAAAAGATTCTGCACATTCGGATTTATAAAATTGAATGAGGATACCTGAACTAATTTAAGGATCGGGAAAATTAATATCAATCCATTGCCCACTAAATGCTTCTTCATATTCTCCTTCCATACCTTTCTTGACTGTTGCTAATTGTCTGTAAACACTTGTGAATTATTAAAATAGGCAAATGTCTATTCCTCTTTGAATATGGACACATACACTACTTTTGAAGCAATTTGAGGAGGAGATATAAAATGGAAAGACAATTCTTTGGCGGTTATCCTGGTTATGGCATGGGTTATGGTGGTTTAGGTGGTTATGGTATGGGTTATGGCGGTTTAGGCGGTTATGGCATGGGTTATGGTGGCTATCCTGGTTATGGTATGGGTTATGGCGGTCATGCTGGATACGGTATGGGTTATGGTGGTTATCCTGGTTATGGCATGGGCTATGGCGGTCATGCTGGATACGGTATGGGCTATGGCGGTCATTCTGGTTATGGTATGGGTTATGGCGGTCATCATGGACATGGTTGTTACTAGCCTCATTAAGTAATATTAGTTAATTTTGCATATGAAGGTATTTTAAAAATGAACATTTTACTTATCGGACGCTCGGTTTGAGTTCAATAACACAAATATTTAATAAGCTGTTTATATACAAAGTTTTATTCATAACCTGTATATAAATGGCTTGTTTTCCATTCAGTATCGCAAAAGCTAAAGCAGCAGGAAAGTATAAAGGAAGGAAAGAAAGAAGTACAGACTTCGACAAGCAATATCAAAGATATATCATTCAAGAACTATCGAGGTCTCAGCTTGCAAAGGAATTAGGTGTATCAAGACCAACACTATACAAATTAAATAAAGAGCATCAACAAATGATATTTAAAGGGACTTCCAGAATAAACTGTACCCTTTATAGCCACGTGCTTCCTAGTATGCAGAAACACGTGGCCAATGAGCTAGATAATTTGTTTAAATCTAAAAAAATGTGACCACTCAAGGTTTTAGACGCTCAAAACCCCTCTATATCAACACTTTAATTAAAACGCCCAATCCCCATTACGGAAGACAGGTTCTGAAGTGCCGTCCTGTTTGATGCCGTCGATGTTCATTTTAGCGGATCCAATCATGAAATCTACATGTGCAAGGCTTTCATTCAGTCCATTTTCTGCAAGCTCTTCTGGACCCATGTTTTTTCCGCCTTCGATACAGAAAGCATAGGAGCTGCCGATAGCCAGATGGTTTGACGCGTTTTCATCGAATAATGTATTGAAGAATAAAACATTCGATTGGGAAATCGGTGAGTTGAATGGAACGAGTGCCACTTCTCCAAGATAGTGTGACCCTTCATCCGTTTCAACCAATTGTTTTAGGATTTCTTCCCCTTCTTCAGCTTTTACTTCAATGATCCGTCCTTCCTTAAAGGTTACGGAAAAATTATTAATGATGTTGCCGCCATAACTAAGGGGTTTCGTACTGGAAACCGTACCGTTAACACCTGTTTTCAATGGAACCGTAAACACTTCTTCGGTTGGCATGTTAGCCATGAATTCATGACCCTGTACGTTAACGCTTCCTGCTCCGACCCAAAGGTGTTTGTCAGGCAACTCGATTGTCAGGTCGGTTCCAGGAGCCGTGTAATGCAATTTTTGGTAATGCTTATCATTTAGATAATCAACCTTTTCATGCAGGGTATCATCGTGTTTTTTCCAAGCCTCTACAGGATTCTTCACATCAACACGAACTGCCTTAAAAATGGCTTCCCATAGCATATCAACGCGTTTTCCTTCTGCTTCTTCAGGAAATACTTTATCAGCCCAAGCCTTTGAAGGGACGGCGACTATGGACCAGCTTACTTTATCCGATTGCATATACTGACGCCACTTCTTCAGCGCAGTACCGGATGCCTTTTGGAAGTTGGCAATCCTTTCAGGTTGTACACTTTTCAATAAGTCAGGGCTTGAGGAGATGACGGACAGGTACGCAGCTCCGTTTTCCGCAAGTTCGATCGTTTCTTCTGCCCGCCACTTTGGATACTCGTGGAACACCTCATCCGGAGCCAGTTCATATTTGGTACGTGAAACGATATCGTCATTCCAATTAACGATGACATTCCGCGCACCGTTCTCATATGCTTTTTTTACAATGATACGCACAAGATCAGCGCCCTCTAATGTAGTGTTTACAACCAGGGTTTGATCTTGTTGGATATTAACGCCGACCTTAACGGCAAGTTCAGCATATTTTTCTAAATTCGTTTGAAAATCACTCATCTTTAAAAACTCCTTTTCCATTTTCTACATCTACAATTGTACTTATTGTCATATAAAAAAGAAACTTTTTACATCGTTGTGTGGAAAAACTTTATAGTAAGATCAATGAAAGAGTTATAAGCTCAAGAACAACTTTTCAATATATCATGGTCCACATAACGCTCCCAATTGATTTCACTTAGGTGATTAATTGCCGCTTCAACACCATCACCGGCGTTTGAACAAGGTACACCCGCGCCAGCTCCAGCAGTAATGATGCCTTCAACATTCGTTGTGTCTTGTTTCATTCTACCAAAACTAAAGAAGAAAAGACTATCGGAAAGGTTCGAATAGTCGCAATAATTTCATTATTCCTCAGTTCATCACGGACTGAAAGAAAGGGGGTCTCTTTGAGACCCCCTTTCTACATATTCAAAAAATTATTTACCTAAATTGATCCAGACGCTTTTCACTTCCGAATAGTTATCAAGTGCATAAGATCCCATTTCACGTCCGATTCCTGATTGTTTGTAACCGCCGAACGGGGAAGCCGCGTCGAAAGCGTTATAACAGTTCACCCACACTGTACCAGCACGGAGTTTTCCGGCAACATAATGGGCATTGGCTAAATCGCTTGTCCATAAGCCAGCAGCCAATCCATATTCACTGGCATTAGCGCGGTTAATGACATCGTCTAAATCCTCGTATGGCATTGCGGCAATGACCGGCCCGAAAATCTCTTCTTTAGCGATGGTCATTTCCTCTTCAACACCAGCGAATATGGTAGGAGAAACAAAGTAGCCTTGTTCACCCGGTTTGTTTCCGCCGACAAGAACTTCCGCGCCCTCGTTTTTCCCTTTTTCAATATAGCCCATTACTCGATTTTGCTGCTCCTGGGAAACAAGCGGTCCAATTTGAGTGCTTGGATCTAAACCTACCCCTTGTTTGATGTTTTTTGCATGGCTGGCCATATCGGCAACAACATTGTCATAATGTTTCTTTTGAATATAAACCCTGGATCCTGCACAGCATACCTGCCCTTGGTTAAACATGACCCCATTCAAAGCTCCAGGTATGGCTTTTGAGAAATCCGCATCGGGTAGGATGATGTTTGGGGATTTTCCACCAAGTTCCAATGTGACCCGTTTCAATGAATATGAAGCGGAACGCATGATCAATTTTCCAACTTCAGTCGAACCGGTAAATGCAATTTTATTTACTTGCGGATGGTCGACAAGTGCTTGTCCAGCGGTTTCACCAAAACCGGGAACGATATTGACGACCCCATCAGGGAAACCGGCTTCAGCGAACAATTCAGCCAAGTAAAGTGCGGAAAGCGGTGTTTGCTCAGCAGGCTTTAATATGACCGTACACCCTGTAGCAAGTGCCGCTCCAAGTTTCCACATCGCCATAAGAAGCGGAAAGTTCCATGGGATGATTTGTCCCACAACACCAACAGCCTCGTGTTTTGTGTAGTTAAAGTAATTTCCGCTTACCGGAATGGTCTGTCCAACAATCTTGGTGGACCAGCCAGCAAAATATCTCATATGTTCAATAGCTAAAGGAATGTCAGCATTGGTAGTTTCACTGATTGGTTTCCCATTATCCAGCGTTTCCAATTGAGCAAGTTCCGTTTTATTTTCTTCCATTAAATCTGCCAGTTTATACATAAGCCTGCTGCGGGTAGCTGCGCTCATCCTTGACCAAGGGCCTTCATCGAAAGCTTTGCGTGCAGCTTTGACGGCTAAGTCGATATCTTCTTTATCTGCTTCATATACTTCGGCAAGTTTTTGTCCTGTAGCAGGATTAGGAGTGGAGAAGGTTTTTTTTGAAGCACTTTCTACAAAATGACCATTAATATAGAGCTTTTTTGGTCCTGTTAAAAATTTTTGCAGCTTTCCACTTACTTCTAACGTTAGATTTGTCATAAGTACCCTCCTGAATAAAATGATTATCTTGGGCAAAACATGATGACTTATTTGATAACGCTATGATTTATGCCAATTTTTATGATAAATGAAAAAAAGGGAATATTCAATCTTTATCATTCGACATAATATTCCGATCAAGATTCATTCTTCATTTATAAACGATTAAGTTTTTTGTCATGACATGTGTAAATACTCTAGCGGAAATTAAAGTTAATAGTTAAAATGAATAGGGATAAAATAACTAGAGGGTCTAAAGTTCTTCAGGAGGAATATATGGGAAATAATGAAAAAACGATATCGCAGCGTAAATTACTAGGTGTTGCGGGTCTTGGATGGATGTTCGATGCACTTGATGTCGGTATGCTTTCTTTCATTATAGTTGCTTTGAAACAGGAATGGAACCTAACCAGTGAACAGGTTGGCTGGATAGGGAGCATAAACTCTATAGGAATGGCAGTCGGAGCCGTTTTCTTTGGTGCGATGGCTGACAGGGTCGGACGCAAGAATGTCTTTATCATTACATTATTATTGTTTTCGATTGCAAGTGGCCTGTCTGCTGCAATCGGTACACTCAGCTTGTTCTTGATATTGCGATTTTTGATTGGAATGGGACTTGGAGGCGAACTTCCGGTTGCATCGACATTGGTTTCTGAAAGTGTTGATGCTAGTAAAAGGGGAAGAGTCGTCGTCCTCCTTGAAAGTTTTTGGGCGGTTGGCTGGATATTGGCAGCACTCATCTCCTATTTCATTATTCCGGTTTATGGTTGGAGGGTTGCGTTGATATTAAGCGCAGTTCCCGCTTTTTATGCACTGTATCTGCGCTTGAAACTGCCAGATTCACCGAAATTTACGGAACTTGAAAAGAAGCAGAGACCAACAGTAATAAGCAACATGAAAAGTGTCTGGAAAAAGGAATATTCTCGCCAGACCCTTGTTTTGTGGATTCTTTGGTTTTGCGTGGTCTTTTCTTATTATGGGATGTTTTTATGGCTGCCAAGTGTGATGGTCTTAAAAGGATTCAGTATGATTCAAAGCTTTGAATATGTTTTGATCATGACACTTGCACAGCTCCCGGGCTATTTTTCAGCTGCATGGCTGATAGAGAAGATGGGGCGTAAATTCGTTTTGATCACATACTTAATTGGAACGGCCATCAGTGCCTTTTTCTTTGGATCGGCAGAGGGGTTGGCACTGCTGATAGTTTCTGGAATGTTCCTATCTTTCTTCAACTTAGGGGCATGGGGTGCGCTTTATGCGTATACACCTGAGCAGTATCCAACTGTAGTTCGCGGTACAGGTACAGGGCTAGCTGCTGGTATCGGCAGGATTGGCGGAGTCCTGGGGCCATTGCTTGTAGGGTATCTAGTTGCTGCCGGTACCCCGATTTCAACGATTTTCACCATATTTACAATTGCTATTCTAGTGGGAGCCGTTGCCGTGGCTTTTGGGAAGGAAACAAAGAATACCGTTTTGACATAAGCAAAGGGAGGGGACTAATTTTAGCCCCCTCTTTTCTTTATTTAAAGTCTTTTATTATTTTTAAAAGGAATTCTGAGGCAATCTTCGGACTATCTGCATTCATGATTGCTGAAACGACTGCGGTACCGGATAGCCCGCTATCCGAAAGTGAGGAAATGTTATCGGCTGTGATACCCCCGATTGCTACGGCGGGAATCGATACGCTGCGGCAAATTCCCTCCAGATCTTCAATTGCCATTAGCGTTGCATCTTGTTTGGTCTTCGTAGGGAAAACGGAACCGACTCCGATATAATCTGCTCCATTTCGTTCGGCTTCGAGAGCTTCTTCAAGTGTGGAGACTGAAACACCGACAATCATATCGTCAGGAACCATTTGTTTGATGACAGGCAGTGGAAGATCATCTTGCCCAATATGAATTCCGTCCGCTTCAACAGCGAGTGCTATATCTACCCGGTCATTAATGATAAGGGGAATGGACAGCTCGCTCAATAACTGTTTTAATGCAGAAGCTTTTTTATAAAAGGAGAGGGAGGAATTGTTTTTCTCTCTAAGTTGTACGATCGAGACTCCTCCTGAAACCGATTCTGCAATGATTTTGGTCAATTCTTCTATTGCTATGGACTCTTCCGTGACTAAATATAGACTTAAATCAATTTGGGACTTCTTCATTTATTTTCACCTCATGCATCCAGATTTCCTTATCCATTCTTGATATTGCATCCATTAATCGCACTCGAAACGTTCCTATCCCTTCATCTTTTTGAAGTTTTGCAGCCGCCAGTTCCCCTGAAATGCTCATGGTCGAGATACCGGCAACTGCCGCAGAATAGAAATCGTCCGTGACTCCGGAAAAGGTGCCGATAAGAGCGGTGGCCATGCATCCGGTACCAGTAACATTAGTTAAAAGGAGGTTCCCGTTGTCAATAATTGACGTATGTTTTCCGTCGCTAACAGCATCCTTCGCTCCGCTGACTACGACGACACCATTCAATTTATTTGCTGCTCGTGCAGCCAGCTCTGCATTGCTGATTGCAAGTTCCCCTGAATCAACTCCGCGTGTAACGATACCCTCACCCATCAATCGAAGGATCTCACTCGCATTTCCGCGAATGATTTGAAAAGTAACCTTACTTAGGAGCTCTGTGACTTGCTCTGTCCGATAGGAGGTTGCCCCCACTCCCACTGGGTCCAAAATGACCGGGATATTTAGGGAATTTGCCGTCTTGCCGGCAATTTCCATTGCTTCCAAGGCTTTATCATCAATCGTACCGAAATTCAGGACCAATGCATCCGCTAATTTAACCATATCCGCCACTTCACGGGGACTCGATGTCATTACAGGTGAGCCACCGATGGCAAGGGTGACATTTGCACAGTCGTTGACCGTAACAAAGTTGGTGATTTGGTGAACGAGTGGTTTTCTTTCTCTTACCTTCACGAATAAATCAGCTGCAGCAACCTTCATATTAAGTCACTCCGTTCTTTTTTGAAAATGAATGAAAATGATGGACAGGTCCATGGCCCCTACCGATTGAAAAGCTATTACGTATCGCTTCGGAAATATAGATCTTGGCCTGTTCAATCGACTCTTGCAATGGAAGTCCATTTGCCAGGTTGGATGTAATGGCAGATGATAGGGTACAGCCAGTACCATGTGTGTTTTTTGTATGAATGCGCTCTCCATTGATCCAATGGAAATCAGTTCCATCATAAAAAAGATCGTTTGGATTTCCTGCTGCATGGCCTCCTTTAAGTAAAACGGCTCTAGGACCCAGTTCTTGAATGGAGATGCATGCCCTGTAAAAATCTTGTTTCGTTCGAATTGACAAGCCAGTAAGCACTTCCGCTTCCGGTACATTTGGGGTTACAAGTGTTGCAATCGGAAGCAAATCCATTTTTAAGGCAGAGACAGCCTTTTCGTCGAGCAAATGGTGGCCGCTTTTGGAAATCATGACAGGGTCAAGGATAACGATGGCAGGCATGAAGGTTTTAAGGGACGCAGCGACTGTTTCCACGATTTCCTTTGATCCAAGCATGCCTATTTTTACTGCATCAACAGGAATATCTTCAAAGATAGCTGCTATTTGATCTGAAATGATTGCTGTTTCAATTGGCTGTACTGAACGGACTTCCATTGTATTTTGTGCGGTTACGGCTGTGATGGCAGACATTCCAAAGACACCATGTGCAGAAAATGTTTTTAAATCCGCTTGTATTCCAGCGCCTCCCCCTGAATCAGAGCCTGCGATGGTTAATGCTGTTTTCATAAAAAATCCCCTTCATATAATTATTTTTTAGAAGTATTTTAAGTAATATGAAAGCTAAAAACGCACCTGCGAATGAACTAAGCATAAAAGCTGGTAAAAAACCAAAAAGAGCAGCTTTTTCCCCCAATAGGAGGATTGCAAGTGGATAACAGGATAGGGATCCGAGAATGCCGGTCCCAATCACTTCCCCTAGACAAGCGAATTTCAAACTTTGTGTTTTTCGATAAAGGACGGCAGCCAAAAGTGCACCGATCATGCTCCCGGGAAAGGCAAAAATTGAACCGGTACCAGACAGGTTTCTAATGATGGAAACTAAAAAAGCTTGTGTCACAGCATAAGCTGGCCCCAATAGAACGGCAGTCATGACATTTGCCAGATGCTGAATAGGAAAGACCTTTGCAAATCCTGCAGGGATGAAAATAAATGAACTGGTCAGAGTCGTTATAGCCGTGATCATGGCAGTCAACGTCATTTTCTTGATTGGATTCATCATCATGCCAATACCTACAGTGGCCAATCCTGTTCATTTTGAACCATATCCCAGAATAAATATTCATATCGGGAAGTCACCAAAAAGTGCTTTTCTAATCTCAGAAGTTCCTTCTCAGGCATACCTTCCGTCAATTCTTCCAACAAAGCGATCAGCCATTTGTGTGCTTCCCCGAATTCAGGAGATGAATAGGACCTTATCCAATCTGCGTAGCGATTGTTTTCCAATGCTGCTCCATTTTGTTCTTTTAATAGCAAACCGATTTCATAATAATCCCAAGCGCAGGGCAGGAGACAGGCGATCAAGTCTGCCAAAGTCCCATGCTGAGCTGCATTTAGCATGTAACCTGTATAGGCTAAAGTGGTAGGCGTAGGTTCTGTATCTTCCAATTCCTTGGGACTGATTCCGAATTCCGAGGCATATTGCCGATGGATATCCATTTCTACTTGAAGGGTTTCGTTTAAAATGCTGGAAAACTTTGCCATGGTTTCGGTATTATGAGCTTTGATGACACCTAAAGCAAAGAGTTTGGAATAATCAATGAGATAGATATAGTCCTGCTTCAAATAATAGGAAAATTTCTTTTCCGGAAGCGTGCCGTTTCCAATTGACTGGACAAAGGGGTGTGAATGGTTCCTTTTCCAAATTTCCTTTGCCCGTTCATGAAGTCTTTCACTGAAGGTTTCTAATTTAGTATTCTCCATTGTTCATCCTCCTTTAGAATGGATCCTCTATTTACATCCATAAAAAAAACCGCTCCTGAATACGGAACGGGGTAGATGGATAAAGTCTGCAAATAGACGATATCATCCACTTCCCTCCGCCGGTATGAGCCGGTTCAGGTTCAAAGGGTCCGGAACTAATTCCATCTCAGTCTAAAAAAGACTCCCCTAGTGGTGTGAATTGTATGTAATTACTGACATCATATCAGAAAGACGAGAAAATGCAACCCGCATTTTGAAAGGGGAAACCCATTTATGGCAAGTAAAAAGGCAGAACCAGGTAATTGACTTTTGATGTTTATTGGGATAAAATCATTTCTACATCTTTTATATATTGAATTCTTATCCAGAGAGGTGGAGGGACTTGGCCCAAAGAAACCTCGGCAGCAGACCCATTTTGGGAACTGTGCTAAATCCAACAAGCATTTGCTTGGAAGATAAGAAGAGCCGTACGGACACTGTAAGCCTCTTCTTGAATTAGAAGAGGCTTTTCTTTTTGTGGAATAACGTTTAGTGGCATACTAGAAAAGGTATATATAATTTTGTGAAATCAAACCGGTTAATACAGTTTAGCTCAACTAGAAGCGGGCTCTATGATGACTAGGAAAGGAGCCATTTACATGGCAGAATTATTTAAGAGGATTGAACAGAGGAAGGCAGTGCTTATTGAAGAGTTATTGGCCAATGGAGTATACAAAACCTCTGATGAAAGGCACCTTTATGATGCCTCGTTAAAAGTACTTGAAGATGAATATAAGATTGTAATTAATAGACCTAATAACGAGTCTCCTTCGGAATGGATGACATAGTAAGCGATAGACAATAATCTTGGAAGATGTTGTAAGCATTCGCAGTCTACACTTGTGGATGCTTTTTTTATTTATGTTTATATAGGGGATGACACAATATATACATATTTAGAGAATTAAATAGGCTTTTTGTTACATTTTAACTATAAAAGTACACATTTAATTTCTGATAAATAGTTGATTTTAACTATAAGTTTCATTATGATGAAGGTGTAAAAATATTGAATAAATGGGAGGTGGCTTGATGCTTTGCCAGAAGGTAATTGTAGAAAAAGTAGAAGAGAAGAGACAAGAAATGATCAAATTGGCGGCAATTTATGGTTTAACAAGTCTTCTAACTGTTCAAGCAAGCCAAGAATTGGATACGCTGTTGAATGCGTTAACAAATAAAAGAGATTCTGAATATTTTTCCCTTAAGAAAGTATATAGGTATTTCTAAACTCTCCATTTCGTCCTCGTTTAATTTGAAAAAGGCTACTGCTCAAGGCAATAGCTTTTAAATGAATATCTTTAATTATCGACACGTTTACCAAGTATAATCAAATCCCTTTCAATGCCATCGAGCTCGGCAACCCGAGGTAAATTTGCCCATTTTTCAAACCCGAATTTTGAAAAGAGCTTCAGGCTAGGTGTATTGTGGGCAAAAATGAAACCTAATAAAGTCTTTACCCCTAACTTAGGGCTCACTTCAATTGCCTTTTGAATCGAAATTTGTCCGATGCCTTTTCCCCGGAAATAATCATCGATATAAATGCTGATTTCGGCCGTAGAATCATAAGCTGACCGGCCATAGAAAGATTGAAAGCTCATCCATCCGGCAGTTTGCCCTTCTATAGTAATGATATATAGCGGTCGACTTTCTGAATGATGTTCCTCAAACCATTTAACCCTCGATTGTACGGATACAGGTTCCGTATCTGCTGTGACCATTCTTGAAGCAATTGTCGAATTATATATTTCAACGATTCTGGGTAAATCCGAAAGTGCTGCCTCCCTAAACTCTATGTGCTCTGCCATCATTTAAACTCCTATCTATCATTTATATTCAATCTCCAGAATAAAGGGTATCATCCCGCATAAAGGGACGGTGAATGAAACCAAATCTATTGAAAGTTTTATATTATCATACACTCTTTACTATTTATCTGACAATTCATTTTTGTATGTTAAGACTACTGGTTTTTGGGTATTTAAATAAGATGAAATACTTCATAGTAAATAGACAAAAGGAGAAACCAATGAAAAAAGTAGCAGGTTTATTAATTATAGTACTAGTTATTTGTTTTGCTGCATATAAATTTCAGGCCACGGAGTCGAAAGATGTGCAAAGGGTAATGGCTTTTGGAGATTCGTTAACCTATGGAAAAGGGGATAAAGATGGGGAGGGATATGTAGAAGGTCTGGAGGATGAATTGAATAATCCGGAATCGGAACAAAAAGTGAGTTTTTGGAATTACGGCATAAAAGGCCAGGAAACGGATGGGGTCATGAATCAGCTTGATGATTACCGCATTAAATCAAAACTTGATAAAGCCGATACTTTCATCGTTTATATTGGAACCAATGACTTGATCAATAGTAACGGCGGGGACTTGAAGAAAATAAGTGATCGAAAAATCGATGAGGGTAAACGGGAGTATATCAACCATCTGGATAAAATTACTTCAACGCTGATAAAGGCAAATGATAAAGCGGATATACTTGTAGTAGGACTGTATAACCCGATTAAAGACAATCAAAAACTTGAAAAGCACATCCAAGATTATAACCAATCAATAATGGGAATAGCGAAAAAGGATAAAAGGATGGTATTCATTCCTACAAATGATCTTTTTGAGAATAAAAAGAAATCCGAGTATTTCAGTGATAAGATTCATCCGAATGAAAAGGGATATCAGCTCATTACGAATCGGATTTTGGAAAGTTATCATTTCAAATGAAATTAAAAATGCACAGATGGCCTTCTGTGCATTTTTGACTTGATAAGGCGCTAGAATTTGATATGGCTTTTAATTGAGGGAACTGCAAGTCATGGAGCTGCTTGTATCTGCCGTTGTTTGCAATAACTGTTCATGTGTTCCTTTGCATGAACCTGACCTTTTTCAAGAACAGGATAATTTGATCGGCATCATGAACGGTTGATAAACGATGTGCAATGACTATGGAAGTCCGATTTATCAATAAAGGCTACAATGCTTCCTGAATCAAATGTTCCGAGTTATTTTTGGTTATCACCAGTAACGGGAATATTTGGAGCTGTATGGAATTTTGAAAGTCATTTGTATTAGGTGAATTTTACCTTTATGACGATCATAGAGCTTTTCAAAAAAAAGACAATTTTTAATCGGTTCGTTTCTTCAAAAAGCATTATTATTTTACACATTCATATAGAAAATGGAATAATTAAAGGAGGTTAGGCAGTCCATAAGAGGAGATGCTAAAAATGAATGAAAATGAAAATATCAGGGAAGAACTTTTAATTGCGGTCAGCGGACTATCGGATGAACAATTGAACGCCCATCCTGAAGAAGGACGCTGGAGCATCATTCAGGTATTGGATCATTTATATTTAATGGAGAGGGCCTTAACAAGGAAAATTGCCGATAAATTGAAAAGCGATGAAAGCATTACACCTGTGGATAAACCGATCGAGCTTACTTTAAATCGAGAAGTGAAGGTTCAGGCCCCGCCATTTGTCCTTCCGTCAGAAGCATTCCAAACCTTGAGTGAGGTTAAGGATAAGTTGTCCGAATCCCGCAAAGCCTTTATACAAGTCGTTAATCATGCAAAACTAAATGATCTCGAACAAAAGTCTTTTCCCCACCCTTTGTTTAAAGAATTAAGCTTGAAGCAATGGATTACGTTTGTGGGACTTCATGAAAAACGGCATTTAATGCAAATAGAAGAATTGAAATCAAAGTTATAATAGAAGAAAAACTCATCCGCCTTTGGTTGAGTTTTTCACTTTCTGACAGTTATTCGTAAAGGAAGGATTTTTTCAGTGAAAGCTACTTGGGTAAGGACATGTTTGGTATTGGGCTTTTTCGGCTTATTGTTGGGGCTCTTGTTCAAATATATGCTTCCGCCTGATCTAGATGAAATCAAACTGACTGACGAGCTTAATCCGATCGTCGCCGAAAAAAAAGATGAACTCATTCAACAGGCTAATGAAAAAGGCATCCCGGTAATCATTACGGCGGGGTTCCGGTCATTAGCCGAGCAAAATGAACTCTATGAAAAAGGCAGATTAACCAAGGGGAACATCGTTACGAATGCAAAAGGTGGGGAGTCGCTTCATAATTTCGGTTTGGCGATAGATTTTGCCCTCCTTAACAAACAAGGCGAGGCCATTTGGGATATGGGTTATGACGGCAATCATAATGGGAAGTCGGATTGGATGGAAGTCGTAGCCATCGCTAAAGGGTTAGGTTTTGATTGGGGCGGGGATTGGGCAGGGTTTAAGGATTATCCTCATTTACAAATGACATTTGGCGTGAGCCTGCGTGAGCTGCAACAAGGCAAGCAACCAAAAGGGCAGTGAAAGTGTGGCGATTTATTTTAAGGCCGAATAATTTTGAATAATAGCAGGAAAATAAGCATGTATATTGCTTTACAGGTAAGAATTCGATAAAGTGGACTAGTGAGAAATCAGACATAAAGGAGTGCAGTCACCATGGAAGAAATAAAACATTGCCGGGATTCTTTGGTCATAAAAACAAGCCTTGTCCTCCCGCCGGATACAAATAATATTGGTACGATGTTCGGAGGCAAATTAATGGCATACATTGATGATGTAGCGGCTATATCCGCAATGCGGCATGCGAGAAGCAACGTCGTGACGGCATCAACTGATTCTGTCGATTTCCTGCACCCTATTCACGAAGGAAATGCAGTTTGCCTTGAAAGCTTCGTGACGTATACGGGCAGAACATCAATGGAAATCATCGTCAAGGTGATTGCAGAGGATTTAGTTACAGGAGATCGGAATTTATGCGTCATTTCCTTTTTGACCTTTGTTGCCATTAATGAAGTAGGTAAACCAATACCGGTTCCGCGTTTGGTTCCCGAAACAGAGATGGAAATGAATTTAAATGAATCGGCAAAACAACGGGCCCAAATAAGGAAAAAAAGAAGAGAAGATACCCAGTTCATTGCAAGTACTTTCGGTGTGAAACTGCCATGGACCGATCAATCAAATCCAGGATTATATAAATAAGATATGGTCCCTTCAGCAGTTCATATAATGAAGATTGAGTTCAAATTACATAGTGATTTGCTCTCAATCTTCATTGCCAGGTGTTCAAAAACATCAATTTTTGGGGCACTCACATGAACTGGTTTTGATGATATAAAATACCTGATAGATGTTTTTTACCCATATGGGGCACATACGTGAAAAGACGCTTGGATCAACCAAGCGTCTTTTCTGTTACCATGTAAGATTGATCATACCATCTTATTAGTCATCACTTGCTAAAATACCAAAGAAACGTAAGATGTTAATGAAAAGGTTAATGAAATCAAGATATAGATTCAAGGCCATGAGCGGTACTTCTTCGGCTGTTACCCCGTAATGCTTCATTCGATTGAAATCATATAAAATATAACCACTGAAAACTAAAATACCAATAAATGAAAAGACAAGCATGGCTGTAGAGCTTAATGGAAAGAAAATGTTGAAAAGGCTAATGACCACTAAAGCAAGCAAGGCCGCAAATAACATTCCTCCCAAGAAAGAAAGATCCCTTTTGGTGGTTGTCGCATAAACCGCCAGTCCTCCAAATACAACTGTCGTCGTAATACCGGCTAAGATCACTACATTTGCCCCTGCAGCGGCTAGGTAGTGTGCAATGATTGGATAGGTGGTTATTCCTGAAATTAATGTAAAACTATACAAGAATGTGTACCCGATAGATTTTTTCCTCCGCATGATGAATGCTCCAATCAACATGGTTATTTCAAGGATCGCTAAGGGAAGAAACAAGGATGGCGGAACAAGAGTGCCGAGAGCCATCCCTAAAACGGAAACTGCAAGAGATAACGCGAACGTCCTCATGACGGAAGGCATATATGTTTGTACAGTTTGTGAATACATTCAATCACCTCATCATTTATTTGCTACCGATTTCTACGAATCTGTTTTAAAAAGGTTTCATTGCATTTAATAAATTTAGTTGTTTTTTCGAAAGTATTGAAATATATATGAAATAATTACCTTTTTTATGATATCCTCACAATTAAACTAATTTTTCTGAAATATTAAAATATTTTCATTCTGAATCATATTAAGGTATGTAAATCGATAAGTTCAATAAATAGATATGAACTTTACGATAGTTATTTAAAGATAATAAATTTAATAATATTTGTTCTGCACAAATAATCGGGCTTCATAACTTTACTGTATAACAGTTATAAAGAAAATGATTTTTTATTGCAGAAAAATATTCCTAAAGTTATAAAATATGAAATAAATGTGTTTATTTTGAATAAAAACTATTGTGTAAATGTAAAAAATTGATTAAAATTTTAGATAATTATCAGAAGATTAGTTATTTTCTCGATAAAATAGTTTAGGGGGATCAAGGATGAAGAAAGCTATTTTGCAAATAGAGAACCTAACTACCTCATTTCGAATCCGTAACAAATATCATGCAGCGGTGGATGATGTTTCGTTTACGGTGAATGAAAATGAAATTGTTGCAGTTGTTGGAGAATCAGGTTGTGGAAAGAGTGCATTGGCCTTATCTATCATGCAATTACATAATAAGCAGAGAACGAAATCCGAAGGAACCATAAATTATAAAGGCCAAAATCTACTAAAGTTGAATGATATGCAAATGAACAAAGTTCGTGGTAAGGAATTGGGTATGATATTCCAGGAACCTTTAACGGCTTTGAACCCGCTCATGACCATTGGAAAACAGATCGAGGAGAACCTTGATTACCATACTGAACTTTCCAGGGATGAAAAAAAGAACAGGACAATAGAACTTTTGACACAAGTCGGAATTCCTTATCCTGAACGGACGTACAAGCAATATCCGCATGAGCTCTCGGGTGGTATGCGGCAAAGGGCGATGATTTCGATTGCCATTGCTTGCAACCCTGCACTGGTCATTGCCGATGAACCCACGACGGCACTGGATGTTACGATTCAAGCGCAAATACTTGATTTGCTGAAAGATATCCAAAGCAGGACAAAAATGGGGATCATCTTAATTACACATGATCTGAGCGTCGTGGCAGAGGTCGCTGACAGGATCGTTGTCATGTATGCCGGACAGGTAGTGGAAACGGGATTTGTTAAAGAGATATTCAATAATCCGCTGCACCCATATACGAGGTCGTTATTAAATTCGATTCCTTCGGCTACAAACGAGAAAAACCGTTTGCACGTTATTGAGGGAATCGTCCCATCGATAGCGAAAATGGATAGGATAGGATGCCGTTTCCAGGATAGGATTCCTTGGATACCAAAACATGCGCATGAAGAGGCGCCCCGACTTCACGATGTGGGCAACGATCATTTTGTACGATGTACCTGCTATAAAGAATTTTATTTTCAAGCTGAAGGAGATGCATCGACACATGACATTACTCAAAGTAGATAATTTAAAAGTGCATTTTCCAATAAGAGGCGGTTTTTTCCGAAGGGTGGTCGATCACGTAAAGGCTGTGGACGGTGTTTCCTTCGAACTGCAGCAAGGGGAGACATATGGTTTGGTCGGAGAATCCGGTAGCGGCAAGTCTACGACAGGCAAGGCAGTGGTTAAGCTGAATGATGTGACATCCGGACAGATCCTGTTTGAAGGCAGGGATTTAGCATCATTAAGCAGAAAAGAGATTAAACCATTTAGAAAAGATATCCAAATGATTTTCCAAGACCCGTATTCATCATTGAATCCCAAGAAGAGGGTGCTGGACATCATTGCCGAACCGCTGAGGAACTTCCAACGGTTATCAGCAGCGGAGGAAAAGAAAATCGTCCAGGACTTCTTGGACAAAGTCGGGCTCAGTCCGGAATCAATTCACAAGTATCCTCATGAATTTTCAGGGGGCCAGCGCCAGCGGATTGGGATTGCCAGATCATTGACATTGAAGCCTAAACTGATCATTGCCGATGAACCAGTGTCAGCCCTGGATGTTTCCGTTCAGGCACAGGTATTGAATTTCCTTCAGGATCTCCAACAGGAGTTCAATTTGACTTATTTGTTTGTCGGGCATGATTTAGGTGTAATCCGGCATATGTGTGACCGGATGGGCGTTATGTATCGCGGTAGATTGGTAGAGGAAGGCAAAAGTGAGGAAATCTATGAAAATCCCCAACATATTTATACGAAACGCCTGATTGCCGCCATTCCGGATTTAGAGCCGGAAGTTCGCGAGGATAAAGTGCAGCTTAGAAAAAAACTCACTTCAGAATATGAGTCAAGCTACTCGAAATATTTCGATGAGAATGGACGTGCTTACGATTTGAAGCCAATCTCGGCAACACATAGAGTCGCATTACAATAAGGGGGTGGAAAGAATATGTGGAAGTTTATTCTCAGACGTTTATTAGGTATGATCCCGCAGCTCTTTTTATTGAGCATCATCGTTTTCATGATGGCCAAAGCAATGCCGGGAGATGCCTTATCAGGCCAGGAAATCAAACCAAGGGCAAATCCTGCCGAGCTTGAAAGGATCAGGGAAGAATTGGGATTGAATGACCCTTGGTATCAACAATATTTAAGGTGGGCATCCAATGCTGTACAGGGGGATTTCGGTATTTCCTATACACATAAAACGCCCGTTATGGATGTTATCGAAGACAGGCTTTGGAACACGGTGTTTCTGGCGTTGGTCACTCTGATCTTTACATATATGCTTGCGATCCCGTTAGGCATACTTAGCGGAAGGTATAACGATACGTGGGTGGATAAAACCGTTACGGGTTATAGTTATGCAGGATTTGGTACACCGATATTCATCTTTGCGTTAATTATGTTATTTGTTTTTGGATTTGCCCTGGATTGGTTCCCGTCTGGAGGCAGTGTCGATTCCAAAGTGGATGAAGGAACATTCGCTTACGTTGTAAGTAAGATCAATCATTTGATTTTACCGGCTTTAAGTACGGCCTTAATAGCAACAACGAGCACAATTCAATATTTGCGAAATGAAATCATCGATAATAAAATCAAGGATTTCGTCAGGACTGCTCGTTCAAAGGGAGTGCCTGAATCAAAAGTATATTCACGTCATATCCTTAGAAATTCCTTTTTACCGATAGCAGCATTCTTAGGTTATGAAATTACTGGATTGATTGGCGGCGCGGTCATAATTGAGACCATTTTCAGTTATCCGGGACTTGGGCAGCTTTTTCTTAGTTCAGTCAGTCTTCGGGATTTCAGCGTTGTCACGGCCATCGTCATGATGACGGGATTTGCCACTCTGCTTGGCACCCTTCTTTCGGACATCATACTTAGTGCGGTCGATCCGCGCATACGGATAGAATAGGAGCGGGGTGAGTCATATGGAAATGAAAGTAGAAACCGGAAAGAACATACAAGTGAAAGATGTAAGCCCTTCAGGAATCAAAATCATCTGGCAGGAAATCAAAAAGGATAAGCTTGCCATGGGCTCATTGATAATATTAGCAGCCATATTGCTGTTTGTTTATGGTGCGGCTTTCTTCATGGATGCCAAAGAAATTGCCAAGGTTGATTTCCTCTCCATTTATCTGGAACCATCTTCAGACTATTGGCTCGGTACCGATTATGGTGGCCGGGATGTATTTGGACAACTGATAGTAGGTACCAGGAATTCATTCACGATCAGTTTGTTCATTACATTATTCACGGCTATCATCGGTTTATCATTAGGGCTTCTTGCTGGTTACTTTGGCGGGGCAACCGATAATGTGATCATGCGGGTTATCGATTTCGTGATTGCCTTACCGCAATTGATGTTCATCATCGTTTTCGTTACGATTGTTCCTACTTTTAATGTCACAGTCTTCATTTTGATAATGACGCTATTTTTATGGACAGGAAAGGCAAGGCTAATTCGTTCGAAGGTATTGTCAGAGCGTGAATTAGATTATGTTCATGCTTCCCAAACGCTGGGTACACCGCATTGGAAAATTATTATTTTTCAAGTTCTTCCAAATATCAGTTCACTGATTATCGTCAATTTCATTTTGAATCTAGCAGGTAATATTGGCCTAGAATCCAGTTTGACTTTCTTAGGGTTCGGTCTTCCAGAGAGCACACCGAGTCTCGGAACGCTTATCAGTTATGCTCAAAATCCAGATGTACTGGAAAACAAGTGGTGGATATGGGTACCCGCATCACTCATGATTTTAGTGTTGATGCTGAGTATAAATTTCGTTGGTCAAGCGCTAAAACGCGCCGCCGATGCAAGACAAAGAAGAGGATAAAAAGGGGAGTGTATAATATGAAAATCAAAAGCTACAGTAAGGTATTAAGCGCATTGGCCATTTCATCACTGCTGCTTGCTGCATGTTCGGATGATACGGAGAAATCATCAACGAAAGAGAAAAAGGGGAAAGATGTCGAACAGGTTGATACCTCTAAATTCCCGACAAAGACGACTAATCAAGGAGAAGCGATGGAAGGCGGCCATTTG
Source organism: Peribacillus sp. NPDC006672 (assembly GCF_050274955.1). Classification (NCBI taxonomy): domain Bacteria; kingdom Bacillati; phylum Bacillota; class Bacilli; order Caryophanales; family Bacillaceae; genus Peribacillus; species Peribacillus sp. NPDC006672. The sequence continues at coordinate 118,330 of NZ_JBNNOR010000002.1, read as the reverse complement.
ACATATGGATTGGTATCAGATACACCGTTTGAAGGTATCTTGAACAAAGCCTTCTCTCAAGGTGCGCCAGACCACGAAATTTTCACCTTCATGGATGATGAAGATTTATTGGATACAGATGAAAACTACGTATATAACAATGAAGGAGCCGCTACCTACGAGCTTTCAGAAGATTATAAAACCTTTACCCTGAACATTAGGGACAATGTAAACTGGCAGGACGGGAAGCCGGTAACGGGCGCAGATTTGGAATATGCATACCTTGTTATTGCAAGCAAAGATTACAAAGGACCAGTTTATGATCCGGAGCAAATGGAAAAAATTAAAGGGATGAAAGAATACCATGAAGGAAAAGCCGATAAAATTTCAGGTATTAAGGTAGAAGGAAAGAAAATCACGTTTACTTTCACTGAGGCAAATCCTTCCGTTAAGACAGGCTTATGGGTATACCCGCTTCATAAAGAATATTTAAGTGATGTTCCGATTGCAAAAATGGAATCTTCAGATAAAATCCGTAAAAAGCCTATTGGTTTTGGTCCGTTCAAAGTGAAGAAAATCGTCCAAGGTGAAGCTGTTGAATTTGAAGCAAATAAAGATTACTGGCGCGGTGCTCCAAAATTGGACAGTGTAACTTTAAAGGTCGTGAATCCGTCTGTTGCTGTTAAATCATTAGAAAAAGGAGATCTTGATGTAGCTGAAATCACTCCCGACTTATATGACCAAGCAAAGGCATTAGGTAATGTTCAAATATTAGGGAAAATTGATTTAGCCTACTCGTATATCGGTTTCCATATGGGACATTATGACGAGAAAAAAGGTGAAAACGTCATGGATAATCCGAAGTTCCAGGATAAACGTCTTCGTCAGGCGATGGCTTATGCTATCAATAATGAAGAAGTCGGCGAAAAGATGTATAAAGGTCTTCGTTTCCCTGCCAACTCGGTTATTACACCAAACTTTAAGTATAATAATAAAGATTTAAAACCTTATAAGTATGATCCTGAAAAAGCAAAGAAATTGTTGGATGATGCAGGTTTTAAGGATACCAATAAGGATGGGCTTCGTGAAGATCCAGACGGTAAAGAGTTTAAACTTAACTTTGCTTCCATGAGCGGAAGTGACATTGCCGAGCCTTTAACCAAATATTATATCCAACAATGGCAACAAGTTGGGCTAGACGTTCAAATGCTTGATGGTCGTTTGCATGAGTTCAACTCATTCTACGATTTGTTGAAAAAGGATAATGAAGAAGTTGATATTTACCAAGCAGCTTGGGCGGTTGCTTCAGATCCGGATCCTTCAGGTATTTGGGGCAGGACTGCCCTGTATAACTATACTCGTTGGACAAATGAAAAAAATGATGAGCTTCTTGCAAAGGGTGTCTCAGAAGAAGCATTTGATGATCAATATCGGATCGATACGTATAATGAGTGGCAAGAACTGATTCATGAAGAAGTGCCAATGATCCCAACTTTATTCCGTTATACGATGACTGGAGTGAATGAACGCGTCACTGGCTATGATTATTTAGCTGCTGGACAATATCAATGGCATAATGTAGGTGTAACTAAATAAAATATTGTATGAATCCAATCGGCTGCCTGTATGGGCGGCTGATTTTTTGCGTTTCAAAGGGTATATACATAATAGTAAGTAATTGGAAGGGTGATATTGATGGAAGGGAGATATCCTAATGAAACAAAGAGAGAGTTAGAAATATTTTTTACTGAATCGGTTGGTTCTTTACTGAAACCTCTGGAAGAGGAAATCACATTGTTGCCTATCGAGACGAAAAGAGAATTACCTTCTTGGAATATATGAAGGAAATGTCCAACAAGCAAAGACAGTTGAAGTAAGTTGAACTTTCATTATGGAGGAGGTTTTTTTATGAGAAACGAAGATATGAGCAGATATAAAGTATGGCGCGATAAATGGAAAAGAAAAATGAATATGGAGAATTTGGCGATATATGGCATTACAACATTAGTCATGGCCATCTTGCCTGTTCTGGCCCATATGAGTTAGATCGATATAAGGACCGCCATTATTTGGCGGTCCTTTATATGTTAAAAGTTGGCAGGAACAGATATAATAAAAAAAGAGGAAAGGAGAGATATGTATGAGTATTATCGAAGAAAAGGAAATCGTATCTTACATAAAAGAGTTAGTATCAATACCCAGTCCCTCCGGCTACACGGAGCAAGTCATTAAATATGCGGCCGAATTCATGGAGAATAGGCGGGTCCCTTACAAGATCACGAATAAAGGAGCATTACTTGCTTCATTAAAAGGCGAAGATGATGGTAAACATCGTTTGCTGACAGCACATGTTGATACACTAGGAGCTATGGTCAAGGAAATTAAGCCGAATGGCCGTTTGAAATTGACAATGATCGGTGGTTTCCGCTGGAACTCAGTGGAAGGAGAATACTGCAAAATTCATACAGCTGATGGGGCCATTATCACCGGGACCATTTTAATCAATCAGACATCTGTCCATGTATATAAAAATGCCGGGGATGCCAAGCGTGATGATGAGACAATTGAAGTCCGTATCGATGCTGTCGTGAAAACCAAGGCGGAAACGGAGGCCATTGGCATTTCAGTTGGAGATTTTGTCTCCTTTGAACCGAGAGTGGAAATGACAGCTACAGGATTTTTGAAATCAAGGCATTTGGATGATAAAGCTAGCGTTGGCATCCTCCTTCATATTATTGATCTCATTTCCGCCGGAAAGATAAAATTGGCATATACTACCCATTTCCTGATTTCAAACAATGAAGAAATAGGCTATGGCGGGAATTCTAATATCCCAGAGAAAACAGTTGAATATTTAGCTGTCGATATGGGAGCGATCGGTGATGGCCAAACGACGGATGAATACAGCGTTTCCATTTGTGCTAAAGATTCCTCAGGCCCTTATCATTATAAATTACGACGGCATCTAGTCGCCCTTGCCCAAGCAAATGCTGTCGACCACCGCGTCGATATTTATCCATATTATGGTTCGGACGCTTCCGCTGCAATCCGGGCAGGATATGATGTCGTACATGGTTTAATCGGACCGGGAATTGACGCATCCCATGCCTTTGAGAGAACACATATCTCTTCATTAAAACATACGGCCAATCTGATTTTGCATTATATACAATCAGAGTTGGTGTAATCGTGAAAAAGCCCGCACTCAAGTCATATGAGTGCGGGCTTTAAACTGGCTTTTTTAGCGATAGTTTTATTTTACTCGTGAGTTTCAGTCGTATACTCGTGAATGCTAATAATTCATTTATAATGTTAACTCTTGTGGAGGTTGACCATTGTTGTTCATCAATCGGATGCTTTCAGGCTTAATTTGAAGGATTAAATAATTAGGATCTTTTGGACCGTCAAACCAATTTTCAAATGACTCATTCCATAATTTATCTTTTAATTCCTGTGAATCGTTAATTTTCGAGGTACCTGAGATTTCTAAGTAAGAATCGCCTAATCCTTCATATTCATAGCCAATCAGGATATGAACATTTGGATTCTTTTCAATTTCATCAGTTTTTTCCGTATTTGCACTCGTTGGTGTATATAAAGTCAATTCTTCGTTAAAAAATGTCATATAGCGTGAATGTGGTTTGTTATTTTCTACAGATGATAAAACTCCTATTTTATGATCACGGATGATGTTCAATACTTTTTCTTTTAATTGGTTTTGGCTCATCTTTGCACACTCCTTTTATTTTTCACTCTATTACTTTTCCTCTCTTTTCATTAAGTTAAACAAAATTCTGCTGTTTGCCATTTTTATGAATGAAGACTAAGACAAGTTGCCATACTAGTCATTATGTGTTCTGTATAGAGCAACTTCATGATCTTAATCCATTTGTAAAGGTGAGTATGAGGAATGAATTGTGGTGAATTACTTATCATTGGCGGGGCAGAGGATAAGTGCCTTGAAGGTGAAGTATTAAATAAATTTGTCGAGCTTGCAATCCGTTCAGATGGCGGAATAGGAATATTGCCAACAGCGAGTGAAATTCCTGAAGAAGTTAGTACAGAGTATATCAAGATTTTCAGGGATTTAGGCGTGGACAGGGTGGAAGTGATCAAGCTTGATTCAAGGCTGGATGCAGACGATCCGGCGATTTGTAAACAGCTGATATCCTTTTCCGCCATCTTCATTACTGGAGGAAACCAAAGCCGGTTATCTGAGCGGATTGGAAAGTCCAAATTCCACCATGCCCTTTCTAATGCCTGGCATAAAGGAATGGTGATAGCAGGGACAAGTGCTGGAGCTTCCATTTTAGGTAAGCATATGATCGTTGCTGCAGATACGATGCTGAATGATAATAAGTTAAAGGTAGAGATTGGGATAGGGTTCGGCTTCCTTGACGGCCTGATAATTGACCAACATTTTTCCCAGCGTGGCCGCTTTGACCGTCTGTTAAGTGCGATAGCAGGGAATAAAGAAATTATGGGTATTGGGATTGATGAAAATACAGCTATTTTAGTTAAGGAAGGACATTTTGAAGTATTTGGCCAACATCAAGTATTAGTTCTTGATGGCAGCAACAGTGATTATATTAATATCACATCTTCTGATAATGGCAGTGAAGAGTTGACTCTTTCGGGATTTAATCTTCATGCACTTACCAGGGGATACCGTTTTGACCTGCTTACCAGGAAATTGTTGATGAAAAAGGGGATCCAACCATGATTATCAATCGTGTCCGTTATTTAAAAGGACCTAATTATTTTGCTTATACACCAACGATTTGCATTGAATTGGATATAGGGGAACTGGAAGAGAAACCATCGGATTCGATTCCTGGATTCAATGAAAAATTATTGAAGACGCTCCCGAACCTGGGAAGCCATACATGTTCAAAAGGGTATCGAGGCGGTTTTGCTGAAAGGCTGAGAAAAGGTACATGGATGGGACATATTTTAGAGCATATGACCATTGAGCTTCAAAACTTGGCTGGAATTGAAGCCATTCGGGGAAAAACGGTAATGATGGAAAAGAAGGGTCATTATTATGTAACTTTCGACTATCAGGAGCCTCAATCAGGTCTTCAAGCTTTTTTAGCAGCAAAAGATATCGTGGAAGCCATCCTGAATGGTGAAAACCTTATAAATGTACAATTTTATGTAAAACAAATAGAGCAGCTATATTATAAAAATAAACTGGGGCCTAGTACAGAAGCCATTTTTAAGGCTGCACAGGCAAAAGATATCCCTGTCGAGCGGATGGGTAATGAAAGTTTACTACGAATAGGAACCGGTTCAAGGCAAAAGTATGTCCAGGCGACAATTTCTAGCCAGACTTCGAATATTGCCGTGGAGAATTCTTGTGATAAATCATTGACGAAATCTATATTAAAAGGGTGTGGCCTTTCTGTACCTGAAGGGGATATTGCCCATTCCATTGAAGAAATCTTTACCACAGCGGACAAGCTGGGTTTTCCACTGGTTATAAAACCGTATAACGGTAGACAGGGAGAGGGTGTCATCACCCATATTAAAAATAAGGATGAACTATTCAATGTAGTCAATTGTTTGGAGTCGCATGTGGAGAAGTACATTGTCGAACGACATATTGAAGGGCATGATTACAGGTTATTGATAGTAAATGGAGAACTTATAGCCGCTAGTTTAAGGCTTCCTCCCTATGTTATTGGAAATGGTAAGGAAACGATACGCAAGTTGATAGAAAAGGAAAATCGTAATGCATTGCGGGGAGAAGGTCATGAAAAACCGATGTCAAAAATCCCTCTTACACATACCGTGACGTGTTATTTGGAAAAATCGAACCGGACACTGGATACAATTCCGAATCAAGGAGAAGTGGTTCAAGTTGTCGGCAATGCAAATCTTTCGACTGGTGGAAAGGCAATAGATGTAACGGACCAGGTCCATCCAACCATTAAGAATATGGCGCGTGCTGCCGCGAAAGCAATCGGTTTGGATATAGCCGGAATAGACTTGATCTGTGAGGATATCTCAAAATCAATCGAACATTCACGGACTGCGATAATCGAGGTGAACGCTGCACCGGGAATTCGAATGCATCACTATCCGAGTGAAGGAAAAAAAAGGGATGTAGGCAAAGCCATTATCGATTATTTATTTCCGGCACGGGAAGAGGCGGCCATACCGATCATCGCGGTGACCGGAACAAATGGAAAAACGACAACGACCCGATTGGTTCATTATTTTCTCTCAAATGAAAATACGAAGGTAGGAATGACGAATTCCGATGGAGTATATATCGGCGATAAGGTATTGGATCAAGGTGACTGCAGTGGCCCGGTCAGTGCAAGAATGGTATTGGCCCATCCAGAAGTTGATGTAGCTGTATTAGAAACGGCACGGGGGGGGATTCTGCGTGAAGGTCTGGCATTTCGTCAGTGTGATGTTGGCATCATTACCAATGTGAGTGAGGATCACCTCGGCCGTGATGGAATTGAAACATTGGATGACCTCATAAAATTAAAGAGGCTGGTAGCCGAAATCGTTCAAAAAACAGGCTATTGTGTGCTGAATGCAGATGATCCGAATGTAGCTGCCATGGAAGCTTTTACAGATGGGGAAGTGATTTATACTTCTACAGATGCCACCCAGCCTCAGGTGAAGGCCGCGATTAAGGGAGGATGTAAAGTTTGGTTCGTCAATGAACAAGGTATGATCTGCCATTCATCAGATGGTGTCATTCATCAATTTATGGATTGCTCCATGATTCCAATAACGATTTCCGGCAATGCACGTCATAATATCGCCAATTTACTTCAGGCGTTAGCCGCAGCCCAAACTCAAGGTATTTCCATGGAAGAACTAAGAAGGAAGGCTGTCACGTTTATGCCTGATACGAATTTGTCCAAAGGACGTTTCAATTTAAAAAAGTTGAATGAGCGAACGATCATCATCGACTATGCCCATAATGAAGCAGGATTAAAGGCCATATTCGAAACGGTCAGTGCCTATAACAAAAATCGACTTATCACTGTTTTGGCAGGACCGGGGGACCGTATTGATGAAGAGCTCATCAGACTATCCAAGGTGGCGGCAATGAATTCTGATCTGTTCATCATTAAAGAAGACGATGATTTGCGGGGAAGGGAGCCTCTCGAAGTAGCAGGGCTGCTTAAGGAAGCCGCGGTAGAAGCAGGGTTAGATAAAGATCAGGCATATATTGTGCTTAATGAATTGGACGCATTCGTAGAAGCTTGGGAAACATCACAACCAGGTGATCTATTATTGTTCTTCTACACGGATTTTGAATATGTAGAGCGGTTTTTCGAAAAAGTTGCAACAAATCCGTTGCCCAAGAAATAAAAGAAAGTGCATTTCGCAGGGCGAAATGCACTTTCTAATAATCTGAATCAAAATGGTTTCAAAAGCTAAGTTTCAGTACCACTTTAACATTGGAAAGCCATGCTTCCCATTTTCATGGAAGGGAAGCATGCTTTTGTCCTTTACTTGTTAGCGTTAATCCAAAGCAGGCCTGCTGCTCTTTGTGTTGTAACATTTCCATAGCTATCTGTGGCTTTAACTTCCACAGCAGCACCAGGTGCCTTTACATTCGTTGTGGCAGTATAGTAGCCGACATAATGTCCAGAAGATGTTTCTTTCATTGGTAATTCAGTTGCGTTCGCAACGCCTCCAGCATTTGTCAAAGGCATCAAAATGGAGAAATTTGCTGCCAAGCCAGGTTCACTGTCGAACTCAATTTTGACCGATTCACCGCTTTTTAAGATTTTATCTTGATTGGGTACTAGGTTGGAAATATCCGGAGCTGTATATTTTACATCGATGGAGACTGTTTTTGTGATTTTATTGCCTGCCTTATCTTGAGCAACTACATTAATTTTATTGATTCCTTTATCCAGTAGAAGTCGATAAGAGAAGGTGTTATTTTTCACATCAGCTTTCTTTCCGTTTACTTTAACCGAATCAAGATTTTCATCCGAAACTGTACCCGTAACAGTAACTGTTTCACGATTTACTTTGCTGCCATCAGCAGGTGAAGTAATCGCCAGTTCCGGTTTAGCCGTATCCAATATCACTTTTACAGATGGAGAGGCCTCAGTCGAACCTTGACTAGTCCTAGCTTTTGCTGTCAAAGTATTTTCACCATTGTTTAATTTGACTGGAACAGTGAAGGTCCCTGTTTCAGTTGAATCAGTACTTGCTACTTTCTCATCTTTGTTAAAAATATCTACCTTTGTTGTAGGTGCGGATGTACCTTCAACCGTTATTTCTTTTTGATTCGTATAGGCACCTTCTTTAGGAGAGGTAATCACAGGTTCTTTCACTTCGTAATTGACAGTGGCACGAATCATGTAGTTTCCTTCCTCAGTTGGTGATTGCGACCATGCACCACCGACACCCTGCCAGCTGCGTCCAGCATTTGGTCCATTTTCATCTGTACCTAATCCTGGAGCATTTGGATTTGCCTTTGTTTGGGTATAAACAATAAAGAAATCACCGTCAACCATGATTCCATGTTCGCTTAGATCAACATGTGTCCATTGACCGTCACGCAGCGCAGTTTTATTGAAAGGACCTGCGATTTTTTTACCTGGCGATCCGTCTGATCCCGAAGCATCATATACAGAAACTTGGAATTCAGTCCCGCCTGGAACAGGCCATGTTGTATCCCAGAAGCGTAAGAGAGCGCCGGTTACATTTGCCGTTTTATTTCCAGAAGCTAGCGACATTTTTACTGCCCAGCTGTTGCCTGCCGCATTATAGGCACGCGCGTTTTCTGCTGTTCCGTCGTCATACTTAATTTCATCTGGGTACCCGATGAACGGTTTCAGTTCAATATCTTTCGTGGAGCTATTACCGTCTGAAATCGTTACGGATGCTTCATTGCCGTAATATGAAGGAGCAGTGACTTTCAAAGTGTATTTTCCTTCATAAGCAGTTAGAGAGTATTCACCGTCCGAATTTGTAGTAACTGGTTTAATAGCAGCATCCTCAAGAAAGTATACTGTAGCACCAGAAACTGGTTCACCAGTAATTTTGTTGGTGATTGTACCGTTGATTGTACCTTTAGGAATTTCTTGAAGTGTAAAGTTCGCAGTTGATATGTCATCTTGTTCTACGTTGACCCTTGCTGTTTGCGACCGATACCCGTAAGTTTCTGCTTGCAATGTGTATGAACCTGATGCATGTGTTAGTTGGTAAGAACCATCTTGTGGGTTTGTATACACAGATCTTCCTGTTTCTAAAACACTGACCTGAGCCTGTAATGGAAGAAGTACTGGAGCAGGCTGATCTTTTTCAGGTTCTTTTTTCACTTTTTCTGCAATAGGCTTAATTTTATCAGGATCAACTTTCGGCTTAGCTGAAACGGAAGAGTCAGACTTGTTAACGCCTAATCCTGTTTTAGCTTTTGCAGTCGGCTGAAGGGAAGTATCAGCCAATTTAACATCATCAATATACCAGCCAGGTTTTTGGACTGAACCATCAGATGTTACATTAAAGGCAATATAGATTCGTTCTCCAGCATATTGGCTTAGGTTTACTTCACCATCGACCCAACTACTTGACTTATCGTTAAAACGGGCTGCTTGTACCCAATTGGTTCCGTCTCTGGAGATAAATACATGACCGAAATCATAATTTTTTTCAAGTTCGTGCCAATGTTTAAATTGTAAATAGCTTGTGCCTTCTGGAACATCTACTGGAGGCATAGATAGGCTCATATTGGCACTATTAGCATAGTTTCCTGCAAGATTTGTAGCATAGACCTTCTGACCGGATGCTGCAGATCCAGGTCCACTTGTCGGAACGCCCCATTCCCAGTTATTGTTCGTGCCGTAAGAGGTCCATCCAATTGGATTCTCTTCAAAATCCTCTGTATAGCCTACACTGATTCCGGGCAATAGTTCAATGGAATAAGCATCAGTAGTTGTTACAGAGGCTCCGAAGTCCGTTGCGATCCATTTATAAGCGACTGTATCTTTAGTCAGCTCAGAACCTGGAATCGTAGCTTCATATGTTCCTGATTTATAATCACCGTTCGTTCTCTCTGCTTTGATTTCAGCCCAACTTCCGTCGGCTTTTTGGTAGCTAAGTTTAACGGCAGTGACACTTACATTATCAGACACTTCAGCCTGAAGCTTTAGATTCATTTTTTTATACGAATTTTCTGGTGCTTGATGAGAAATGACAGCTGCTTCAGAGTCATCTCCAGACTTGGTTACTTTACCTTCAATTTTCCCAAGTCCGCTTACAACGGAGGAAACTGCATCAAATGCATTTACAAGGCCATAGCCATATGCATGATTAGGAGTTTCTGGATAATTACTGTCTGTCAAAGGAGTAGCAGTTGTAAGTAAGATTTCCTCAAGTTGGTCAACTGTTAAGCTAGCATTTGCTTGTCTTAATAGAGCAGCAACTGCTGAAATGTGAGGGCCTGCCATTGATGTTCCATTCCAGCCGCCTTCATATGCACCGCCAGGAACAGCAGAACGAATGTTGACGCCAGGTGCAGAAATATCCGGTTTAATTTCTCCGTATGGAGATGGCCCCCGTAAAGAGAAACTTCCGACTTTGTTGTTAAGGTCGGTTGCTCCAGTGGCAAATGCCTCTGGATAGTTCGCTGGATTCGCTACTGAACCAGCACCGCCAGGGTTTGATAATGTAGTGTTTCCTGCAGAAAATTCCGGGAAGATCTCAGCAGCTTTCCAAGCTTGTACCATTGGACGGTACCACTCGTCGAGACCAGCTCCGCCTCCCCAAGAGTTATTGACAACATCTGGTGCTTTTTCAGGATGAGGGTTACCAGCCGTATCTTTTGGGGCAATTACCCATTCACCTGCTTCTAATAAATCAATATCTGAACCTCCATTTTCAGAAAATGCCTTAACTGATATGAATTTAGCGCCTGGAGCAACTCCGATTTGATTTGCGCCATTTGGTTCAGCGCCTACCATTGTACCAATTGTGTGAGTTCCATGATCTAAATCATCATATGGTGAAGCTTGTCCGCTTACAGCATCAAACCAGTTGTATTCATTGTTTGGAACATCTGGATTGGCAGGATTATACCCGCGGTACTTGGTTTTTAATGCTGGGTGGTTCCATTGGACACCTGTATCAATTGAAGCAATGACGGTTCCTGCTCCATCAATGCCCATATTCCATACAGCAGGAGCCCCGATTTTTTCGATATTCCACTCAACGGAAGATGTTTCTGCTTTCGTTTTACTTGCGCTTGAGCTTTTAAGGGCTTTCGAAGCGGTCTTGCTTGCCGGCGTAATAAGCTGTCTTGTTTCATTTGGCATGATTTTTTCTACTTCCGGGAAAACTGCGATTTGCTCCATAACATCCTTTGTGGCTGTCACGGCAATCGCATTAACAATATAAAAAGATTGAAAATCCTTTGCATTACCGGCTTTTTCTTGCTTTTTTAAGTAGTTCTTAATATTGACTTGTGTTTCAAGAGCAGTAGCACGAAGCTCAGAGACTACACTTGATCGTTTAAGTAACTTTGAATTATTTGCAGATAATTTTTGTGATTTTGCTGTTTTTGCAGCTTTTGAGGATACGTCCTTGGTGTCTACTTGTTCTTTGAATTTAACGAGAAAGGTTACCTTTTCTTTTTTTTCAAACTGTTTAAGTACTTTAGAGGCAACTTTCTTTTGATTCTTTCCCGATAATTCATCTTTAGCTGAGGTATGGAGCTTGTTTGAAGATGCAGCGATGGAGTTTGTTGGAATTATCAGTGATCCAATAAGCATGATAGCGAATACCAATGCTAACCACTTCGTTCTTCTTTTTTTACGCAAGTTTTTTCCCCCTATTCTATTTTCAAAGAACAAAAACTTCGACCAGTCTACAGGTACAATGCACCTCCATTCTTAATAGATGGTCAGTATGTAGAACAATGTTGATTCTTTAATAATAACCAATAAACATATGAAAAAAATGTCATATTTTGGGATAAAAATGCTATTTCGTGAAAATGAACATATTGTAGGAAGTGAATGGGTGGCAATATAAGGAAAAATACCTCCTGGTTTGTAAAGAAAACGGATCGAATATAAAAAAAACATGCTATTCTACGAGTGTCGAAAGGACTCTTTTTTATTTCAAGAATAAAAATGGTAATAAAGTTTCAATTATCTAATTACCGGAGAGGCAATTTCAATGAGTATCGTTACGCTTACAGGTCATCGTCCGTATGGGCTCGATAAGAAAGACCGAGGCAATATGAAGATTAAAAAGTGGCTATTCGAAAAGGTGCTTGCAACTGTTCAGAAACATAGAAAAGTACATTTCATTTCAGGTGGCGCCTTGGGTGTAGATACCTGAGCTGAAGAAGCGGTACTCGAGGTCCGAGAGATGTTCGCAGACTCAGTCACCCTTGAAATCGCCGTACCGTGTAAGAACCGAGATGGACGATGGTCGAAGCCGCAAAGAGTTAAAGTTATCGCCAGTTACTTGAGCTTGCAGATGAGGTGACCATGGTATGGTTGTATGAATATCAGAGACAAATACATGGTTGATCAAGCTGAAGCAATCATAAGTGTGTGGAACGGGTAATGTTCAAGTGGGACGTGGCTCACGCTGGACCATGCACAAGAAAAGGGGCTACATATCTAATATCTAATCCTATCCTTGAAGGTATTAAAACCATTTTGTGAGAACTCTATATTATATGGGAAAAACATAGGTTTTTATCTATCCTCTGGGGGTGAGTTAAGGAAGTGGTCGAGAAAATTGTAAAGGAATTTTTGGGATAGAAATCTCATCCTCAATTCATGTTTGATAAAGGGCAGGAGGAAACACAATTGAAAAAGTTCTTATTATCATTATTAGGTGGAGTAATAATAGGAGGAATTATTTGTTCCATTTTCATGGACTATCAAAATTCGAACTATGTAGTTCAATATTTTGGTGAGGAAGAGAAGGAAGTTAAAGAGTGGGATTTTATGTATATTTCACAAGCTGGTTTCGTAATTTTAGCAACCACCCTATTGATCTATTTTTCTTGGGGCGTTGTAGAAAAACGAGTCGATAAAGACAATGAGATGTAAATATTTATAATGTTTGGTAATATTTAATGGTTTAATGTTATGTTACTGCTGCTTTATGCTTATCAAGATAGAGCATAAAATACAGTTGATTGGGCTGTAAGGAATGAAAGTTGAAGGTAACTATTCTCGTGTTTAGCGGTACTATTGTTCTCTTCGCTATTTAGTACGGATGCGTATGCGGAGGGACAGAAAAAGGCACATAAACTCATCTTTAAGACGCGTCTTGAATGATTATCTAATTGTAACATTGCCATTAAGTATATAACAAAGTTCAAACAAGACATTGTGAGTAGGTCTTTTTTGGGGGACTATGACTTGTCCTTCAAGAAAAAGAAACTCCCATCAACAACCACGGTACGGTGGTCGAGTTTACCTTAAAGCTTTACCTCGAGAAATTTCAGTGAATTGAAAGTGCCTGAATGAAAAAAAAGCTAATCCAAATGGATTAGCTTTTTTTCATAACCGTTTCATTATTAGTAGGCACCTTGGTATGATCCTTTTTATAAACTCGTTGTAGCACGATGGACTGAACAATCATGAATAAGCCTCCGATTGACCAATACAGTGGCAATGCTGCAGGAGCAGAGAAAGAAATGAATAAAATCATCACTGGTGAGAGCAGGCTCATCAGCTTCATTTGTTTCTGCTGTTCTTCCGGCATTTGTCTCATAGAAATGACTGATTGGAAATAATAGATGACACCAGCGATAACCGCCATGGCAATATTCGGCTGGCCAAGGCTGAACCAAAGGAAATTATGGGTCGCAATTTCATGGGAACCTTGAATCGCATAATAAAAGCCCATTAGAATCGGCATTTGGATTAAAAGCGGCAGACATCCCATATTTAGAGGGTTGACTCCGTGTTTTTGGTATAGCTGCATCATTTCCTGTTGCAGGGCCTTTTGTTTTGCTGGATCTTTTGTTTCTTTAATTTTCTGCTGGATTGCTGTCATTTCCGGTTTCAGCCCATTCATCTTCGTTTTCATGCTGAGCTGTGTTTTATATTGCTTGGCAGTCAGTGGAAGCAAGACAAGACGGATGAGAAATGTCATCATAATGATACTTAAACCATAGTTACCATTAAATATATCAGCATTAAATTCAAGCATTTTTGTCATGGGGTTAACCAATGCTGTATGAAATGGGCCGCTGGTTGCTGCAGAGCATCCTGTCAAAAGGGTTGTAGCTAGAAATAGGACGGTAATTAGAAACATGCTTTTCTTCTTCAAAATAATTCCTCCTCGAATTGTTAGTGGTTAAACAACAATAAGGAGGCTTGGCTCATCGGAATCATCGGGTGAATCCTTTTGCCGGATAAATGTGAAAAAGCGCTGTGCACCCCGCCAGTCAAAAATGCTGCATGCTTGAACAGGGGATTTACTTTTATCTGAATGAATGGAAGCTTGATATTTATCGTTCAAAAGCGATTGCTTTTTATTTAAGAAGTAAAACGCAGCCAGTGGAAAGACAAAGGTCAATAAGTAACCTGCCCATACCGCATGGCGAACGGTCTGATAATCGAATTCTAATAATAATTCCCACATAGGAATCCCTCGTTTTTTCTAAGATAAAAAAATTTAGTTCTGCTGGCCTCCAATTAATTTAGCATGAAGATTTAGGGGCCTAGAATAACTATCTTGATTTACTGAGTTTAAATCATTAAGAACACTATATCAAATTTTAGTGCAAGAAAGCTAAAAAATATAGGGTTTTTTTCAAAAAATACACAGGGAATATTTTCTGGAATATTAATTTGACGTTGAACCTCTTGTAGAATTCAGATCGTGAATGTAATTTGAGCGAAGATTGCACAAATGGACATTCGTCTACATATGGATAAAAGGATGTTCAATTAGAGGTGAAAAAGTATAAAACCATACGATTCATTCGACCAACATAACGGTACCGAAAATAATTTATATAAAATGCAAGCACATCTCCTAAACCTTGATAATGATTTCTCGGCAGCGCCTTACAATCTGAAAATCAGGAAATGGATGAAAGGACTCGCCCTGGTCCTTCGCACGGAGGTGGCCCGCCTCTTATTGCTTCGCATTTATTAATTCCACAATTTCCCGGTGAAATATTTAAGGGGTTCGGAATGTTTTAATTCCGAACCCCTTTTGTCTACAAACTGAAACAATCGCATTAGGGATTGTTTTTTCATTTTTTAATTCATTCAAAGTTTCAATCCAAAAAATAATCAGGAAAATCGGAGATGATACCATCTAACTTCATCTTTTTGAACATGCGTATTTGTTTTTTATTGTTGACGGTCCATGTATACACTTTCATCCCGTGCTCCTGGATGCGCATTTGCAGCTTAGGACTCATAATCGTTTGCTTTGGATTCAAAAATGATGCAAACTCTGCAATCTCTTTTAATTTTTGGTCATTAATTCGCCGTTTTATCAAAACGCCCACTTGTATTTCCGGCATTAGCTGATGAAACCTTTTCATGGATTCCAAATCGAACGAATGAACCATAACCCTATTATTCCCTGATGAATATTCTTGGAACCTTCCTAATTCTTCAGCAAGTTTCTTTTCAATGCCGGGATAAGAAGATGGATGTTTTATTTCGATTAAGATTCCAACTTCAGACCCGAAATTCTCCAATACCTCACTAAGTAAGGGAATCCTTTCGTTTTTATAACGAGTATGATACCAGCTCCCTGCATCTAATTCCTTTAATTCGGCCGCCGTGTAATCACGGAGGTTTCCTTTGCCGCTTGTGGTTCGATTCAGTGTGGGATCATGATGAACCACAATTACCCCATCTTTACTAAGATGAATATCCACTTCCAGGAAATCAGCTCCCAATTCAATTGCTTTATTAAAAGATGCCATTGTATTCTCGGGGCAATATCCAGATGCACCGCGATGTCCTATCTTAAGGGAGGGATGCTGCATAATGAAATTCTCAGGGAATTCACTCTTTGTTCTTTTAGAGTAGAGAACGAACAAGACAAGTATGGTAACCAAGATAATAAGTAAAAATGCAATCACCTTTCACACTCCTTTTAGACACATTAATTATAAAAATCTTCGTTATCTTTTACCCTAACTTAAATAAAATAAAAGAAATTTGCAATTTGACAGCCCCATTTCATAATTTTATATGTTAGATAGGAGAAAAACATGTTTTACACATTCCAGACTTAAGAGGATTTATTGGAAAGGTATGGAATACTTATAATTTAAGTATTAATAAAGGGGGAAAGCTGATGGAATTGCAGGTGAAACCGAAGTCTAAAAAGTGGAAGGGGAATTTTGGTTTATATTTTTCCCTGCCCATTATCTCATGGGCCTTATACGATTTTGCCAATACGATTTTTTCTTCTAATATCAATACGATTTTCTTTCCATTCTTCCTCCAGGAACAGATAGGGGAAAATGCTGTCCTAGATCAGATTGCCAGTACCTTCATCTCCTACGCAAATGCGATTGCCAGTTTGTTTCTTGTTTTGTTTTCCCCGCTGTTCGGGGTCATGATCGATAGAACGGGAAAAATGAAAAAATACATTATGATTTTCACACTCATTTCTGTTACAAGTACATTTTTAATGGGGATTTTCGGAGGGATTTCAATCGATGGGAAGTTTCTTGGCATCCCAATTTCCTTAGTGATCGTCATTCTTTTATTTGTAATCGCTAAGTTTTTCTATCATTCAAGTCTTGTTTTCTATGATACGATGATGAGCGATTTAGGTACGAAACAGCAATTGCCGCTTATATCAGGCTTTGGAGTGGCGGTAGGCTACCTTGGAACGTTAGTGGGACTGTCGATCTATCCATTTATAAGTAAAGGGAGTTCACATGAAGCCTTTATGCCTACGGCCATTTTATTTCTGGTTTTTTCGCTTCCTTTATTCTTTTTTTTAAAAGAGACCCCAAAACAGCAAAAAGCCAAACAACCTTTTTTATCCGGTTATAAGGAAATTAAATCAACATTCAAAGAGATGCAATCCTATCGATCGGTTTTTACATTCATGATTGCTTATTTCTTTTTAAACGATGCAATTGCGACCACTATTGGCATGATGGCCGTATATGCCAAGACGGTTGTCGGATTTTCTTCAAGCGGATTCATTTTGCTTTACTTGGTATCGACAGTATCAAGTATTGCCGGATCGTTTCTGTTTGGATACATCACTCAGTCGAAGGGATCGCGGATAGCTGTGACATATGTGGGAATTCTGCTCTTGGTCGCTTTATTTATTGCGGTCTTTGCACAAAACGCTCTTTGGTTTTGGGTTGCAGGAAGTATGTTCGGCATTTCGCTGGGGTCGATGTGGGTGACATCACGGACATATATCATTGAATTGACCCCGGATGAGAAGAGGGGACAATTTTTTGGACTATTTGCATTCTCTGGAAAAGTCTCTTCAATAATCGGTCCGCTTTTATATGGAACGATTACGTTGGTTTTCCATGACCTCGGTACATTGGCGAGCCGGATGGCATTAGGGTCACTGATTATCATGGCGGTAATTGGTCTGGCCTTTCTTATGAAAATGAAGGGGTTGGAAGAAGTGAAATAAGGAAAAGGGAATGGAGCAAAGCCCATTCCCTTCATAATCTTTATACCAAAATCAAGGTGACATCAATGTTTCCACGAGTTGCTTTTGAATAGGGGCAGGTCATGTGGGCTTTTTTGACAAAGTCTTCGGCTTCTTCTCTGCTTAAGTCAGGAATTGAAACATCCAACTTTACAGCCAATTTAAAGCCACCGTCTTCCTCATCTTTACCGATCGTGACATTTGCCGTCACGGAAGTATCGACTTTTTGCTTTTCTTTTTGCAGAACAAGATTCAAGGCACTGTCAAAACACGCAGCATAACCGGCTGCAAATAACTGTTCAGGGTTTGTAGCTCTCTCACCGGAACCACCCAATTCCTTAGGTGACCTCACATCGAAATCCAGAATTCCGTCCTCTGACTTAACATGTCCTTCACGACCTCCGTGTACGGTAACTGTAGCTGTATATAATGGTTTCAATGAAAACACTCCTTTGTATATTCTTACTATCATTAGTTCCCGCCTGTAAGCCTTATTAAACAAAATAAAGAGGGTTTATAGAGTGCATTGTTTGAAATTTGGTTATTAATCGGTTTTAAATTGGAAGAATTTGTTTTATAATGAACTGTATTAGGAAGTGTAATACACCCAATGTTCAAGGAGGGTTGATGATGTTTGAATTGGATGTACAAAGCAGAAAGCCGATATATGAGCAATTGATGGATAAGTTTAAGGAACTAATGATCAATGAAGTTTTACAGGAACATAATCAGCTCCCATCCATTCGAATATTGGCCCACGAATTGACCATCAATCCAAATACAATCCAAAAAGCATACAAGCAGCTTGAATCCGACGGGTATATTTATACTTTACCAGGCAAAGGGAATTTCGTAGCACCTCCTAAATCTTTGAAAAATTCATTAAATGAAGAAAAGATCAGAAACGAGCTTGCAAAGGTTCTCGCTGAGGCTCTATATATCGGGATTAATAAACATGAAATTTATAGATTAGTAAAAGAAATCAGTCCATTGGCAAAGGGGGGAGATTCATGATTGAAATAAAACAGGTGAGTAAATTATATGAAGGAAAAGAAGCAATCAAGAACGTCACCTTGGACATACAAAAAGGCTCCATATTCGGGTTATTAGGTTCAAATGGGGCGGGGAAAACGACTCTATTAAAAATGCTTTCAGGCAATCTGATACAGGATTCCGGTGAAATCTTTATTGATCGATCATTTGTGTTTGAAAACCGTGAAGTGAAAAATCGTTGTTTCTTCCTCCCTGATACGCCATATTTCCTGGCTAACTATACGATCATGCAAATGGCCGGTTTTTATAGCCATATTTATAGTGATTGGAATCAAGAACGTTTTTACCAATTGCAGGAAGTTTTCTCAATGCCTTTCCAATATAAAATACATAAACTATCAAAGGGGATGCAGAGACAGGTTGCTTTTTGGCTCGCACTCTCGACGATGCCGGAAGTTCTCATCCTAGATGAACCGCTTGATGGGCTAGATCCGGTCATGCGTAAAATTGTTAGACAGTTGTTGATTCAGGATGTCTCGGAAAGGGAAATGACGGTATTAATATCGTCTCATAATCTCCGGGAAATTGAAGATTTAGCTGACCATGTAGGGATATTGCATAAGGGAGAGCTTGTTATCCAAAAGGATTTGGACGACTTAAAAGCGGATGTACATAAAGTCCAAATTGCCTTTAAACATAAAATCCCCCATGGTTTATACCGTGGAGTTCAAATTCTTAACAAGGAAAGACGCGGCAGCGTGATCGTTTGCATTGTTAAAGGTAAAG
Source organism: Peribacillus sp. NPDC006672 (assembly GCF_050274955.1). Classification (NCBI taxonomy): domain Bacteria; kingdom Bacillati; phylum Bacillota; class Bacilli; order Caryophanales; family Bacillaceae; genus Peribacillus; species Peribacillus sp. NPDC006672. The sequence continues at coordinate 98,950 of NZ_JBNNOR010000002.1, read as the reverse complement.
AATCCGTGATTAAATCGCACTTTAATCAATTTCAGCCAGAAATATTCGATATTCTCCCCCTAACTCTAGAGGAGATATTCATTTATGAAATGGGGGATATAGGTTATGTCATCCAGAATAACCTGGTTTAATAAAGAATTGATTATCTATATTTTCAGAAGCACTGGCTGGATTGGTTTCCTCTACTTCGTCGGCTTAATATTTGTACTGCCTCTAGAAATGTTAACGATTATTTTGAATGAGAATAATGAATATGTAGTATTCGAAAACCTTTTTTCCAGTAAGCAGATGATTCAATATGTCTTGGTCATCGCTATTCCAGTATTACTTGCCATCTTCCTTTTTCGATTTTTGCAGATGAAACAAGCTTCAGATTTTATTCATAGTTTACCGATTACTAGACGAAACATCTATTTTCATATGATTGGGACGGGAATGGGCTTCATAGTTTTGCCTATTATACTTACAGGGTCAATATTGATATTATTCCACTCTGCAATAGACATAGAAAGGCTTTATACCATGACGGATATTTGGTCCTGGATGGGAATTACATTTATTTTGGAAGCTTTGATCTTTTCTGTTGCCGTTTTAATGGGAATGGTGACGGGATTATCAGCCTTGCAAGGCTTGCTGACCTATATTTTTCTAGCTTTGCCGGTGGGATTGTTTGTATTGTTTGCAGCCAATGTGAAGTTTTTGATAGCAGGATTTTCTGCAGATTATTATCTTAGTGCCAATATGAATGCCATTTCACCCTTATTAGCTGCAACGGAGATGGAAAAAATCACTTTTTTCTCAGCTGATATATTAATCTACAGTATATTGACCTTTCTTTTTTTGTTTAGTTCTCTTTTTCTATATGAGAGGAGAAAGCTGGAGCATGTATCGCAGGCATTTGTTTTCCCTAAGATAAAACCATTATTTAAATTTGGACTGACTCTATGCATGATGCTGTTGACAGGGCTTTATTTTAGCGGAACGACGGGTAAACCTGGCTGGATTTTCTTCGGATATATCATCGGTTCTTTACTTGGATATTATTTAGGGGAAATCGTCCTGCAAAAGACTTGGCGAATACGGCTCAACCTGAAAGGTTATACAGCATTTACAGTGTTTATTATTGTTCTGGCGCTCATTTTAAAAATAGACCCCATTCAGTATATGTCCAAGATTCCTGATGAAAAGATGATTAACCAAATATATATTGGCGATGCTCCTTTATTTTTTGATGATGACACGTTGGATAATGCACCCACTTATCTTAAAGAGAAGGAAAATAAAGAAGCGATCAGGTTATTGCATCAGCAAATTATCGAAAAGGGAAAAAAAGTTTCCATTGGTGAATTGGATGATGGAAAATCTGTATTTCTGATGTATGAACTCAAGAATGGAAAACGGTTAGCAAGGGAGTATCATTTGCAAAACTATGACTTATACATGCCGCTATTGGCGAAAATATATGAGTCGAGTGAATATAAAAAAACGGTTAATGAGTTATTGAATGTTTCCGCTGAAGACGTTTCTAAAATCAAGATAACGGCGAGCGGACAAGTCGAAAAATCAGTAACGATTACGGATAGTCAACAAATGGAAGAAGCCGTGCAGGCTTTGTCGGAAGACCTGAATAATCAGTCGTTCGCCCAAATGACAACTTCATTTGGTGATTATGCCTCCATTGACATTCTTTTGAATAATAACAAAATCATTTATATGAATTGGGACTCTTCTTATACTCAGTTTTCAAAATGGATGGAAAATTCCGGACACGCGGAAGAAGCGCGGTTAATGGCTGATGATATCTCTTATATTCTGGTTGCAAAGACGGATCCGAAAATTTATAATTCGAATTCTGAAAGTGAACTTGTACAACAGATTGAACAAAAGCCGAATCGCATGAAAATTAACACGTCTCCGGAAATCGAAACGGCCATTGATAATGCCCAAATCGATTGGGGCGGAGAGTATTCAGCTGCCTTTTATTATAAAGATAGCAGAGATGTGGATATCAAGAGTTTTTCTGGCGAACATGTTCCCGGCTTCATTTTAGATCATTTTAACGAATGAGTGGCAAGGTGAACAAAGATATGCCGCCTGTACACTGTGGATGAAAGGAATAAAATATAAAAGGATGCCGCCCTACTACGGGCGGCATCCTTTTGCAATGCATAAGACTTATTTTTGTGTTTCTATACTTTAAAGTTTTACGACGTTTTTAGCCTGTGGTCCGCGGTTTCCTTCTTCGATCTCGAATTCAACCTCTTGACCTTCATCAAGGCTCTTGAATCCCTCTCCCTGAATGGCGGAAAAATGTACGAATACATCATCTTCGTTTGGGACCTCGATAAATCCAAATCCTTTGTCACTATTGAACCATTTTACTTTACCTGTTACTGTCATTCGATGAATCCTCCTAAAAAATTAAAAAATATTAATGGTGATGATTTTACCTAGATGGAAAAATCAATTTCACACATTATCAAGCACCCTCACTCAAGTTAAAATTATCATACGAAGATGCTTGGTAATATGTGAATGACCAACAGGAAATATTAACCTTATACCATTTTTAACCTCTGGGGTCATTTCCAGTTTTTTTATATATACCCACCTGTATAAAGGATAAAACAAATGGAAGTAATTTATACATTGTGAATTGGGGAAAATACTATTAGGGAGGTTTTATAAGGGGAAGTATAACAGTATTGATGCTAGGTATTTTCCTGGATTGAAAGTTGACGAAGGTTTCCATGGCCAAGAGTAAAAGTCTTGATTCCCTTATGTTGAAAGTAGAGAAACAATTTGGCATTAAAGTTTTTCACGAAAATAATCGGGTATAGGATAAGAAAGAAAGGACTGATGGAAAATGAAGAAATTATTAAAAAGGGCCCTCATATTTGCTGCTCCCATCATATTCAAAGAAGTAAAGAAACGATGGAAACATAAACGGAATCAAAAAGCGATGAAAACAGCAAGGTAAGTTGGAAAAACAATGAAAAAATGAACGATTATCATAAGGATTCGAGTAAGGGCGCTGATTAAGCGTCTTTTGTTTTGCTATATGAATAAATCCTTTTATAGTGTTCCATTCACCTCTACATCTTTCCTTCATATCGTGTTAAAATAGTAAGGTTGATTGAAATGAATGCCGAGTAGCCAAGGCTTAAGCCTTATGATATATTGCTTCTTACATATATTGTGTATGATCAGGATCTTTGCATACAAAGAAAGGTTGACATTCCAATGTAAAAATTACGATAAATCCCCTATATATTTTTTATTGATAACTCCAATAATGAAAGGAACATTTTATGACTACATTAAAAGACGAGGTCCAATCTCGAAGGACCTTCGCAATCATCTCTCACCCGGATGCCGGGAAAACGACTTTGACAGAAAAATTATTGCTGTTTGGTGGCGCTATTCGTGATGCCGGAACAGTTAAAGCAAGAAAAACAGGAAAATATGCTACAAGTGACTGGATGGAGATAGAGAAGCAACGGGGAATTTCCGTTACATCCTCGGTCATGCAATTTGATTATGATGATTTCCGTGTTAATATTCTCGATACACCAGGTCACCAAGACTTCAGTGAAGACACATATCGTACACTGATGGCTGTTGATAGCGCCGTGATGATCATCGATTCGGCAAAAGGGATCGAGGATCAGACGGTTAAATTATTCAAAGTATGCCGGATGAGGGGTATCCCGATTTTCACTTTTATCAATAAAATGGACCGACAAGGTAAAATGCCGCTCGAATTGCTTGCCGAACTTGAAGAGGTATTGGGTATAGAAACATATCCAATGAACTGGCCGATTGGTATGGGAAAAGACTTCGTGGGCATTTACGACAGGTTCAATAATCGGATTGAACAGTTCAAAACTGAAGGGGAAGAGCGTTTCCTTCCGTTGAATGACGAAGGTGAACTCGAAGTGGATCATAAACTTAAGGATTCCCAGTTATATGAGCAAACTTTGGAAGAAATCATGCTGTTGACGGAAGCGGGTAACCAATTCTCTGAAGAAAACATTGCGAATGGAAAACTTAGTCCCGTATTTTTCGGAAGTGCTTTAACGACATTCGGTGTTCAGACGTTTTTGGATGCTTATCTGAAATTTGCACCAGCCCCACAAGCACGGATGACAACGTCAGGTGAAATGGATCCTGTCAGTAATGATTTTTCTGGCTTCATTTTCAAGATCCAAGCGAATATGAACCCGAAACACCGTGATCGGATCGCTTTCCTTCGTATCTGCTCCGGTAAATTCGAGCGTGGAATGAGTGTCAACTTGAGCAGGACGGGGAAACCAATCAACCTTTCTTCCTCTACTCAATTCATGGCAGATGATCGGAACACCGTAAACGAAGCCGTAAGCGGGGATATCATCGGTTTATATGATACCGGGAACTACCAAATCGGCGATACGATTACAACAAGCAAAGACATGTTCCAGTATGAAAGGCTACCGCAGTTTACACCGGAACTATTCATGAGGGTAACAGCTAAAAACGTCATGAAACAGAAACATTTCCATAAAGGTATTAACCAACTTGTACAAGAAGGGGCAATTCAGCTCTTCAAAACGGTTCGGATGGAAGAATACCTGCTTGGTGCGGTTGGGCAACTTCAATTTGAAGTATTCGAGCATCGAATGAGGAATGAGTACAATGTTGAAGTCGTGATGGAGCGCATGGGCAGTAAGATCACACGTTGGGCTGAAGATGAAAAGCTTGATGAAAATCTTCATAGCACAAGAAGCATTCTTGTTAAAGACCGGTTTGATAAATATGCATTTTTATTTGAAAACGAATTTGCACTTCGTTGGTTCCAAGATAAAAATCCTGACGTGGAATTATATAATCCAATGGATTTGAAATAATGGAGAGGCCCGTGTTATACACGGGCTGTTTTTTTATGGCTAATTTTACTGCCGAAGACGCAATCCAAGAAGATGAAGAAAAATTCTTCCGGTTAATAGAAGAAGAAGCGCTGCCAAAGGCTACATAGTCCTGATTGACCACTATGAGAAAAAACTGTTTCATTATTTAGTAAAGATCAATCAGACAGCCAAGGAATTAGCTCAAATAATTATCGAATCACATAAAAGTCATTATGATGGAATGACTTAAACATATATCAATGGAAGGAGCTTGGTGGAGGTCGCGTTTTATAAGAGCAAAGAATATCACTGTAAAAATAAATTCTACTAAAATATTCCTTTGACAATCTCCCGAAACTCCTTTATATTTAGCTAGTACTTTAGTGCTTAAAAGCGTTTCAGTAATTGTAGGGAGTGAAAAGGTCCTATCCTTACCTCAGAGAATATACAAAATGAAAGCGGGGAAATACATTATGCGTCTGGAGGATGCAAAGCTAAAACTCTCCTTACCTGAAGCAATTGGGGTTTTGGCAATTCTATTCTTAATTATTGCAACTGGTATCATACATTATGAACTTGGCCCCCATATTCCAATTATAGCGGCTATCCTTTTCTTATTTGTTTATGGAAAGATCAAGAAGCTGCCATTTTCAATTATGGAGGCGGCTATCGTTAAAGGTGCAGTTTCTGGTATGGGAGCTATCTACATATTCTTTTTCATTGGAATGCTAATTTCGATCTGGATGGCGAGCGGGACGATCCCTACCATCATGTACTATGGGTTTGACTGGATTACTGGTGAATCTTTCTATGCGGTCATATTTCTGGTGTGTTCGCTACTTGGGCTCTGTATCGGAAGTTCACTTACAACATCAGCTACAATCGGCGTTGCTTTCATAGGTATGGCGACGGCGATGGATTTATCGTTGGCGATCACGGCCGGTGCAATCATTTCCGGCGCATTTCTTGGGGATAAAATGTCTCCATTATCCGACTCGACCAACCTTGCTTCGGGAACGGTTGGAGTATCATTATTTGAACATATCAAAAATATGCTTTGGACAACGATTCCAGGTTTCTTAATATCACTTATCATCTTTTACTTCCTTTCACCTAATGTCAAATTGGCTCGCGTTGAGGAAATTGAAGCCATGACCAAAGCCCTGGAAATGGAAACGAACATAAGCATATGGAGTTTGATTCCGTTTGTCGTCGTTCTAGTCATGGCTTTGAAAAAGGTGTCAGCCATTCCGACATTGTCGGCAGGAATCATTTCGGCAGCCATCATCGCTTTCATTCAAACGCCTAATTTGACGGTTGCAAAGCTAGCAGATATTTTATACGGCGGATTTGTACTCAAGAGTGGAATGGATCAACTTGACTCAATCCTATCGAGGGGCGGCATTGAAAGTATGATGTTCTCCGTTTCTATGGTGTTGTTGGCATTGGCGATGGGCGGACTATTGTTTGAATTGGGAGTCATTCCTTCTATTTTAAATGCGGTCCAGGGTTCATTGACGAGTGTAGCGAAATTGATTTCCGCTACTGTATTTACAGGAATCAGCGTGAATTTCTTAGTGGGTGAACAGTATTTGTCAGTTATACTGCCTGGGAAAGCCTTTCAGCAGAAATATGAAGATTTAGGCTTGCAGCCAAAAACTCTTGCGAGGGTACTTGAAGATGCAGGAACAGTTGTTAATCCTCTGGTTCCTTGGGGTGTCTGCGGTGTATTCCTGACACAGGTATTGGGTGTTTCAACCCTTGAATATGCCCCATTTACATTCTTCTGCTTACTTTGTCCTTTGCTTAGTTTGATTGCAGGCTTTACGAAAATGGGTATCCATTATAAATGAAAAAACAGGCGGTCGGTTTCGACTGTCTGTTTTTTTATGTGATATTCCATAACCAAACAAGGAGAGAAGGGTATGACTAAAACCCCCTGACATGAACAGAAATGTCAGGGGGTGAAGGATTTGATTGTTTATTTTGAAGAAGCGATCTCATCTTTTGGGATGGACACGACCTTTTCTTTCTGTTCAAGTAAATTCATTCGCATTACGACATTTTGGAATATTCCCATTGAAAGCATGAGCAGCAGTAGGGAAGATCCTCCATAACTGATGAATGGAAGGGTAATCCCTGTAATTGGGATAAGCCCTGTCACTCCGCCTACGTTGATGCCTACTTGAATGCCGATCATGGATGAGATGCCGATCAATAATAGACTACCAAATGGATCGTTGCATTTTGCTGAAAGTACATATCCCCTAAGGACGATAAAACCTAGTGTCAATAGAACGAATCCCACTCCGAATATCCCAAGCTCTTCGGCAATGACTGACATGATGAAATCCGTATGTGATTCAGGCAGGTACCCGTATTTTTGTACACTGTCACCAAGTCCTACACCAGTAAGGCCACCAGATCCTATCGCGAATAATGAATTCACGAGTTGATACCCGCTTTCTCCTGCTTTTCCAAAAGGATCTGCAAATCCTGTAAAACGTGACAACTTATTTTCAGAGAGAACGGATGAGAAGTTCCCTGTCACGATTACACCTAAAGCAAATATGGCAACGAATATCGCTGTAATCAAAGAGAGTTTGAAAATACTCTTAAAAGACATCCCAGATGAAATGATCATGGTACTTGAAATTAGGAAAATGACCGCTGCCGTTCCATAGTCAGGCTGTATTCCGATTAAAAAACAGATGAATACTAGAAAGAAAATGGGAGGGATGACGGCTTTGTCAATACTATTAATCCGATCCTGTCTTTTTCCGTAAATGGCTGCCAGATAAATGATCATAGCTAATTTGGAAAATTCTGCAGGTTGGAACGACTTTGTCCCTAACTTAAACCAGCTTGTGGCATTTCCTGCTGTATGACCGAAGATAAAGAGCAGCAAAAGGATACCGGCCATTCCGAACATCATTAACATCAAGAACATTTTACTTTTGTATATCTTATAAGGAAGAATCATCGTCACGATCATTGCCAGGAATGATATGACAAAGGTCGTTTTTTGTTTCTCGAAGAAGAAATCCATGGACTGGTGGTACCGAGCAACAGCAGTAATCATGCTCGAACTGTAAATCATCACTAAACCAAACAAACAGAGTAATACGACAGCGATGAAAATAGGGAAGTCGTATGCTTTAATTATTCTTTTCACTTGTGCGCTCACCTCAAATATGTATGCGCGAAAAAATCGCCTTCTTATATAGTAACGGAAAATCGGTTATATAGATAATAATTTTTATTCGATAATATGAATTTATCCTCCAAAACCCCATATTAAACACTAAATCCGATAAACTTGACAGCTGCAATTCCCTCTCTTGCTTATAGCCGTTTTCGGTTTCCTATACATTACCTTCGATAGTTAGTGTGAATTTCCCTTTAATTATAAATGGATTTTACTATATATTCCATTTTGGTGGTGCTATTATGGCTAGGAGATTACTATTCAAGGTAAATTCGTGAGAGGGATGATTTCATGGAACCTACTCATTCTTTTACGGGATTTCCAGGTTTCATATATAATCAATTGATCAGGGAGTTAGTAAAACATGATGAAGCAATAAATAAAATCTATTTGCTCGTTTTACCTCAACAAATCGTAAAGGCGGAAGCAGAAGTCGCAAGCATTGAAGATGATTGTAATGGAATGGAAATTGCCTTTGAAAAGGTGATTGGGGATATAACGAAAGAACATTTGGATATTTCATTGGATTTATTCGATGAACTTCAACATAAAGTCACACACATATTCCATCTTGCCGCGATATCGATTTAGCTGTCCCTGAAAAAATTGCCCTGCTTGACAATGTCGTAGGTATGGAACATGTAAACGAATTTGCTAAAGGAGTATCTAATCTTAATAGGTATACGTATTTTAGCACCGCTTATTTGGCAGGGAATCGGGAAGGGCTTCTTTACGAGCATGAATTGGTCTTTCCGAAAAGCTTCAAAAATCATAAACGGACAAAACTTGAGGCTGAATTACTTGTCGAGGAGCTTAAAAATGAGAATTCCTATTACCGTAATCAGGCCCGGGATTATTAAGGGGCATTCCAAAACAGGGGAAACGATTAAATTCGCTGGTCCCTATTTTAACCTTAATTTTCTTGATCGCCTTAGCTACCTCCCTTTATTTCCAATATTTCATCGGAGAGGGAAACGGTAGTGGACCTGGTTCAGATCGATTATATTATACAGGCTACTGCATCTCTGGCATTATATAATGAAGGTGCAGGGAAAACCTATCATTTAACTGATCCAACCCAGTAGGGCTAGATAAATTTATGAACTTTTCGTTGATGAATTGTAAGAAAAGACTAAAGGGCCATATTCCAATGGCACTAAATCAAGCGCTTCTATCAATGCGTCCAGTGTGGGCATATTTAGAGTGGAAAAAGAAGCCCTTGATTACTTCACTTGGAAAGGACGTTTTGACAGTCTGCAGCCCAAAAGGATTTAGCTGCTTCTGGAATCATTTGTCCTGATTTTAGGGAAGGTGTTCCTGATATGGCCGGTTTTTATCTAAAACATAAAAATGATAAGGAGTACCAGATAAGAATAAGGTAAAGAAAGGGGACTAGTTATGGAAGAAATACAAGGAAAGTGGGATGTGTATTCCCCGGCAACAGGTGAGAAGATTGCGGAAATCGTTCCAACTCCTCTGACGTCGATTCCTGATATATATATAAAATCAAGACATGCGTTCCAAACGTGGTCGAGTCTTCCCATCAAAGAACGGCTGCTATATTTAAAACGGCTTCGCTTATTGATGGTTGAAAAAATGGATGAAATAGCTGAAGTCATTTCAAAAGATACGGGAAAAGTAAAAATTGAAGCGCTTGTTGCTGACATCATGCCGACCATTGATGCGATCAAGCATATCGAGAAACATGCAGTAAAAGCTCTTTCCGGACAGAAGGTGTCCACTCCGCTCATGCTAATTGGTAAAAAATCCCATGTCCAATTTATGCCCCGTGGAACGGTTCTAGTCATTTCACCATGGAATTATCCGCTGCAGCTCTCCATGGTACCCATTCTTAATGCTCTAGCAGCAGGAAATACAGTCATAGCCAAGCCATCAGAGGTAACTCCTTTAGTTGGGCTGTGCATTGATAATCTGTTTCATGAAGCAGGTTTCCCAGAGGGAACTATACAGTTTGCGCATGGGGGAAAAGAATTGGGTGCGGCACTAACTGAGCAAAAACCAGATTATATATTTTTCACTGGATCTGTAAGGACCGGAAAAATGATTGGTGAGGTCGCAGCTAAACAACTGATCCCCACTACACTGGAGCTTGGCGGGAAGGATCCGATGATTGTTCTGCGTGACGCTAACCTGGAACGGGCTGTGAACGGGGCTCTTTGGGGTGCTTTTACAAACAGCGGGCAGGTGTGTATGAGTGTTGAAAGGGTTTATGTAGAACGTTCTGTTTATAAGGAATTCCTAACGATGCTTAAAGAAAAAACGAAGTCCATGAGGCAGGGGATTCAATTAAACGATGATATCGGTTCAATGACTTTCCCAGCACAAGTTGATATTGTGGCTGGACACCTGGAGGATGCACTGAATAAGGGGGCAATACTTGAAACTGGAACCTCTCCGAAAGAGTGGAAAACGGGACAGACCCACTTCATTCCGCCGACGATTCTGTCCAATGTCGACCACTCCATGAAAATCATGAAAGAAGAAACGTTCGGACCCGTGTTGCCTGTTGTGCCTTTTGATACGGAGGAACAAGTGATTGCCCTAGCAAATGAAAGTGAATATGGACTCAATTCGAGCGTATGGACGATGGACAGGGAAAAAGCAAATCGGATTGCGTCACAGTTAGTTACAGGAGCGGTGACGATCAATGATGTGCTGATTACTGTTGCTAATCATCATTTACCATTTGGGGGTGCCAAACAAAGTGGCATTGGCCGCTATCATGGCGAGCATGGATTGAAGATTTTCTGTCATGAAAAAGCGATCATGATCGATAAAGGTAAAAAGAATACAGAAATCCAATGGTATCCATATGATGGGAAATACACGAGGTTTTTATCGTTGTTTCAGAACTACTTTTCTGGAAAACCGAACTGGATCCGTTTTGGTAAAGAATATTTGCAGTTGATTAAATTATCCAAAGGGAAAAGAAGATGATGATCCAAATATAAAAAAGATTGTTATTTTCATAATAAGTGCGTATACTATTAATATATTTAATAACTGATTTTCCTTTCAAAGGGGAGTAGCGTTAGGGTTCGCCCTAAAACAAAGTCGTCATTACGTGAATGGAAACATTCATCGGCTTTGTTGACATGTTTTCATGTTCAGCAAGACCTTTGCCTATACGGCAGAGGTCTTTTTATTTTGCCAATGCCGATAGGGAGAAAATACAAACTATTGGAGGTTGAATGGATGGAAGCATCAATATTATTGGAATATGGCTGGGTCCTTCTCATCTTGGTTGGACTAGAAGGAATACTCGCTGCGGATAATGCAGTCGTCATGGCTGTCATGGTTAAACATTTACCAAAAGAACAACAACGAAAAGCCTTGTTTTATGGTCTGATGGGAGCTTTTGTTTTCCGCTTTGCAAGTCTATTCCTTATTTCCTTTCTTGTCGACGTGTGGCAAGTTCAAGCGATCGGTTCCATTTACTTACTTTTCATTGCTTTTCAGCACATTTACAAAAAATACGTCGGTAAAGGTGAGAAGGAAGTCACAAAACCTAAAAAGCAATCTGGCTTCTGGATGACCGTGGTAAAGGTTGAAGCTGCTGATATCGCTTTCGCAATCGATTCCATGTTGGCTGCCGTTGCGCTGGCTGTTACACTTCCTGCAACAGGCTGGATGAAAGTCGGCGGTATTGACGGAGGGCAATTCGCCGTTATGTTCCTCGGTGGTATGATTGGATTGATCATAATGCGGTTTGCAGCAAATGCATTCGTGAAATTGCTTCATCAGCGTCCTTCACTTGAAACGGCAGCATTTTTGATTGTAGGTTGGGTTGGGGTTAAGTTAGCGGTATATACACTTGCACACCCTTCACTGGCTATCATCGATCATCATTTCCCTGAATCAACCCTTTGGAAATCGATTTTCTGGGTCGTATTGATTGGAATTGCCGTAGGCGCGTGGATCATTTCAAGCAAAAAAGAAAAAAAAGAAAAACAAATACAAGAAGCATAAAAAAAACAGGCGTGCAAGTTTACGCCTGTTTTTTTATCTTCTTAATGTATTTATGGAGTGACCCACACAAGACCAGGGATGTTTACGAATGATATGTTAAAAGATATGAATATTAAATTCCGGTTAGAAAAATGACAATTGTCCCATTGATTTATACAATAATCCAGAAAAAGATATTTTACTGTAATTGCACTGTAATAAACGAGAAGAAACTAAGTATTTTATCATGTGGATATATTTTGTGATTTCATTTATATCGCAAAAATAGTTCTTTTAGCACTGTCTTTTAGACTCTCTCCGCTTAAGATAAGTATGTTGATGCGTATTTTTGTTCAACAGGAGCGAGGTGAGCAAATGCTTGGTTTGTTGTTTACAGCATTCAAAAAAAAGCGTTCTTTAGAAGAAACCGTATTGAAAATTCAACAAGGCGATATAAGCCTTCGTAATGATACTATAGAGTCTTTCAAACCTTTTATTGCAAAAACCGTCTCATCAATCTGCAGACGTTACATATACGAATCAGATGATGAATTTAGTATTGGGATGATTGCTTTTAACGAGGCAATCGATAAATATTCCCCTGAAAAAGGCCGTTCTTTATTGGCATTTGCCGAAACCCTCATTAAACGAAGGGTTATAGATTATTTAAGAAGCCAGTCGAAACGGAAAGAAGTCCTTTTGGATTTATCTCTGAATGATGATAATGATCAAAGCCATATATATATCGATAATGAAAATTCCATAAATGAATACGAGAAGCAAAAGGAATCGGAAAGAAGAAAAGAAGAAATTCACCTTTATATAAGCCATCTACAGGATTTTGGTCTGTCATTTGAGGATTTAGTCGAAAACTCTCCAAAACATGCGGATGCCAGGAAGGGAGCTATTATGATTGCTAAATTGTTAATGGAAGATGACGAACTGAAAGAAATTCTGTTTACAAAAAAGCGGCTGCCAGTAAAACAGCTTGAAGGAAAAGTGGATGTAAGCAGAAAAACGATTGAACGGAACAGAAAGTACATCATTGCTGTGGCAATCATAATAAACGGAGATTTTTTGTACTTGAATGATTATATAAAAGGGGCTATCAATGGATGAAAAAAGGAGTTATTCTTTCAGTTAATAAGCGTTTTGTAACCCTATTGACCCCCGAGGGTGAATTTCTAAAAACCAAAAGGCAGGAACAGGAATATGAAGTGGGTGAGGAAATCACTTTTTCGCCTATTAAAGAAAAGGTCACTTTAGCCTTTCCCAGTTTTAATTCATCTTTCAAAAAAAAGGCCGTGCTAAGCATTGCCTCCACTTTTTTGATTCTCTTTTCGTTTCTTCCATCTTATTTCTCTGGGCATGTATCGGCTTACATGACAATAGATGTGAATCCTAGCATTGAATTGGAGCTTGACCATCATTTAGAAGTTCTCAAACTTACCGGCTTAAATGAAGACGGCAAGCTTGTGATTGGTCAGCTGAAAGATTGGAAAGGTAAAGACATTAAGACGGTTACAAACCGAATCGTCGAAATGACGAAGCAACTTGGATATCTGAAAGAAAAAAAACAAATAGTCGTTTCCACAACGTTATTGGATAAAGATAAAAAACTGGATAAGAACTTAAAAAAAGAGATAAAAGAAATATCAGAACAGAATAATGTTTCTAATACGAAGATGAAAGTGATTCAGGCAACAAAAAGCGATAGGAAGCAAGCGAGGGAACAAGGCATATCCACAGGTAAGTATGTCGAAAAGAAGTTAAAGGAAGATAAAGAGAAGATAAAAGTCAATACGAGGGAGCCTGCACCTGCAACGGATAAAAAAGTCGAGGAAAAGGTTGTTACTCCGAAAGAGAAAAGCGAAACGCTGAGTACAGAAAATAAATCGGTTGATGAAAAGAAAAAAGATAACAATACAACAAATGAATTAAAGCAAAAGTCGGTAAATGATGCAAAACCAACTGAACAGAAAAACCTACGAACACCATCAGACCAAAATAAGGAAAAACCCAAACGTGAAGATAAAAATAGAAAACGGAATGAGATAAATGACTTTAAGGAAAAAAGTGTGGGATCAAAAGGAAAACCTGTTAGCAATCAAAATAATCACAGCAACCAATTAAAGGACAAGCAGAAAAATGAAAAGGGAAGAGAAAGAGAACAGAATAATGACGATCATAGAAGGCACGAAAATAAAAATAAAAAAGATCAAAAAGATAAACAAGATAAAATAGTTATAGAAGCTAAACAGGATTGGGATAAGGGGAAAAAGGGTAACGGCAATAACGGAAACGGCAATAATGGAAAAGGCAATAACGGAAAAGGCAATAATGGAAAAGGCAATAATGGAAACGGACAAGGGAATAATTAAAAGAGTCCAGCACGGAGCTGGACTCTTAGCCATGGATATTCAATTATGATAGTAATTATTGACCTTGACCTTTAAGTTGAGATTGAGCTTGTGCTACAAGTCGTTTCGTGATTTCTCCGCCAACTGAACCATTGGCACGTGCTGAAGTATCGGAACCTAATTGTACACCGAATTCTGATGCAATTTCATATTTGATTTGTTCTAATGCTTGTTCGATTCCAGGAACAAGAAGGTTGTTACTGCTGTTAGCCATTTGAATCTCCCCTTTACTTTTTCAACGGCTTTTGCCGCTGTAATGATAGTATAAGTAGAATGGGGAGTTTTACTTATAGGAGTGGGATCAAACTTTTTGGTAAACCTGCCTTATTGTTGTAAGTAAGTCAGTTTCAAAAGGGAATGGAAAAAAGAATGAAAAAAGGGTAAACTAGATTTTTAATGGTTATGTGATTCACATAACTATAAAGGAGTAAGAAAGGAAACTCTTTATGGTTGCTATCAAAAAAATATTATCAAAATTAACACCAGCTCAGCTTATCGTCGGTTATTATTTTTTAGCTGTCAGCATCTCGACAGCATTGCTTAGTCTGCCAGTTGCTCTTAAGCCAGGCGTGGAATTTACATTCATGGATGCATTATTCACAGCCGTAAGTGCAGTTAGTGTGACAGGCCTAACAGTTGTTAGTTTGCCCGAAGTGTTTAATGAGGTAGGCTATTTCATTCTTATGTTTGTTCTCCAATTTGGCGGTATTGGCATTATGACGCTTGGAACCTTTTTCTGGTTGATTTTGGGTAAGAAAATAGGCTTGAAGGAAAGACAATTGATCATGACCGATCAAAACCAATCGAATCTTTCGGGGCTTGTTAAATTATTGATTCAAATCATTCAAATATTTGTCGTTATTGAAATGATTGGAGCTCTTGTTTTAGGCATCTACTTTCTGAATTATTATCCAAACTGGAAAGAAGCCTTTTTAAATGGCTTATTTGTAGCAATAAGTGCCACCACGAATGCTGGTTTTGATATTACCGGTACTTCAATGATTCCCTATAAAGGCGATTATTTTGTACAGTTTATCACGATTATCCTGCTTACCCTTGGAGCTATTGGATTTCCGGTTTTAATTGAGTTGAAAGAATTTTTATCCAATAGTGCACGTACTTATAAGTTTCATTTTTCTTTGTTTACAAAACTGACATCAGTTACTTTCTTGTGCCTTATAATTGGGGGAACTATCTTTATCTTCCTGCTGGAGATGAACGGGTTTTTTAAAGATAAGAGTTGGCATGAATCATTTTTCTACTCTCTATTTATGTCATCGAATACGAGAAGCGGTGGCCTAACAACGATGAATGTGAGCGATTTCTCAGAACCCACCCTTTTATTGATGAGCATCTTGATGTTTATTGGAGCATCTCCTAGTTCAGTGGGCGGAGGTATCCGGACAACCACCTTTGCTATAATGATGCTCTTTTTATGGAATTTTATGAGGGGAAGACGATCTATTAAAGTATTCAAACGAGAGATTCATCCTGATGATATTCGTAAGGCGACAGCAGTTATGATTATGGGATCCATATTATGCATTATGGCAGTCTTCATTTTATCAATTACTGAGAATTTTACTTTGATGCAAATCATTTTTGAAGTATGTTCGGCTTTCGGTTCTGTGGGTCTTTCAATGGGTATCACTCCCGAACTCAGTAATATCGGTAAAATTGTCATTATGATTATCATGTTTATTGGCAGGGTCGGAATTACGTCCCTTCTCTATATCATTGGTCATAAAGAAGTTACGGAAAATTATCATTATCCAAAGGAACGCGTCATCATTGGGTAAATGATTTAAGTTGAACAGAGACCTTTCCATCGAGGAAAGGTTTTTTTTGTTGTTTGCAGGAATCAAAGGTAAAATGTTGAAGTTTACCTATAAGTGAGTTTTTTACCGTTTTAATATACAGTATATGCATAATTTGAACCCTTACTTGCTGGAATTCCATTGAATGAAGTTAAATCATTTTAGTAAAGGAGGTGGAAGAAATGAAGAAATATACTGGAAGGATTATTGTCCCTGTCCTGTCCTTCATATTGATATTGCCCTATTTAGGATGGCTGGGCCATGAAGAACGCAGCTTTTCCACCTTTGCAGGAATATATATACTCGTTATTCTATCCATAGCTTGGTGTTTGGGTGCTATCTATGATAATAAACGGAAAACAATAGCTATATTGCAGGATAGCGAAGGACGTTATCGCATTTTCTCCAAGTACTCAAAAGAATTGGTCAATAGCTTCAATGAGGTTATTTTTCAAACGGATGCTAAAGGAAAATGGTTGTATTTAAACCCAGCATGGAAATCGATGAGTGGTGCGACCGTGAACGAATCACTGGGGCTCCACTTTTCTAAACATATGGATATGACTTCTTATCAGGACGTATTAAAGGCCTTTGCGGAATCTTTTCATCGAGGAAATAAATATTTTCGGGTGGACATTAAATTGAATGCGAAAAAAGGAACCAGTTGGGTTGAAGCATTCGTTAAACTAATTTACGATGACGCAGGGAAATTCATAGGGACGGCAGGCATATTATCGGAAATTAATGAACGTAAACATGCAGAAGAAAAGCTTGTGAGCCTAAACGAACATTTGGCAATCACATCAAGCAAGTTATCAACGGCAGCCCAACTTGCGGCAGGAATTGCACATGAAGTCAGGAATCCGATGACAGCAATAATGGGATTTGTAAAGTTGATTAAAGATGACGGTGCCGATAAACAGGAATACTTTGATATTATTTTTTCGGAGATAAATCGAATCGAGCAAGTCTTGAATGAACTCCTGCTGCTTTCGAAACCCGCGGAAGCGGTTTTTCATGAGAAGGATTTAAAAGAAAGCTGTAACCATGTCGTTACACTGTTGGAGACAAACGCCGTATTGAACAATATTCAAATTCATAAAAATTATGATACGGATCCCATTTTTATTTACTTTGATGAAAATCAAATCAAGCAAGTACTAATAAACATTATAAAAAATTCCATAGAATCGATGCATGATGGCGGAAATATTTTTGTGAGTATATATGAAAAGAATGGGGAAGTGTTTGTGAGCATTTTGGATGAGGGAGAAGGCATTCCGGAAAACTCCCTTCAAAAAGTAGGAGAACCATTTTTCACAACGAAATCATCAGGAACAGGGTTGGGACTTTCCGTTTGTTTTAAAATCATCGAAAAGCATGGCGGAAAAGTGTTTATCACCAGCGAACTGAAAAAAGGTACGAAAATCGTTTGCGTATTCCCCACAGTCTTACCAAGTGATTACGAAAATGTCCAGATAACGGGACTAGAACGACATGAAAATAAATGATTCAATCGTTGTAAAAATCAGAATATTGCGTGTATACTGTAAGGACGAGGACATACTAACCGGTTAGTCAGTTTAAAAGGAGGAATTCAATTTGCACTTTGAACATGCTCAAAAGGTGAAAAATCTGGAAAAGAAGTTAACGGAATTCATGGAAAAGCACGTTTACCCAAATGAATCAATATACAAGAAGCAGCTTGATGTACAGAAGAGCCGATGGAGTGATATACCGCCAATTTTATCTGAATTAACGGCAAAAGCAAAAGAAGAAGGATTATGGAATTTATTTTTACCTGATCGCGAATATGGAGCGGGTTTAACGAATCTAGAATATGCCCCGCTTTGTGAAATCATGGGAAGGTCGATGATAGGACCTGAAATCTTTAATTGTAACGCGCCGGACACCGGTAATATGGAAGTATTGGTGAGATACGGTTCCGATGAACATAAAGAACGCTGGCTGAAGCCGTTGCTTGCTGGGGAAATACGCTCATGCTTCTCGATGACAGAACCAGAAGTGGCGTCTTCCGATGCTACCAATATAGAGTGCAGGATTGAAAAGACAGGTAATGAGTATGTCATAAATGGCCGGAAATGGTGGTCTTCAGGAGCAGGAGATCCCCGATGCAAGATTGCCATCGTTATGGGTAAGACAGATCCTGAAGCGTCCAAGCATGAACAACAGTCAATGATTCTTGTACCGCTGGACACACCGGGTGTCAAAATCGAGAGAATGCTCCCTGTGTTTGGTTATGATCATGCTCCTCATGGCCATGCGGAAATCAATTTTGAAAATGTGAGGGTCCCGGCAACGAATATACTATGGGGAGAAGGTAAAGGGTTTGCAATTGCCCAGGGAAGACTCGGACCTGGGAGGATACATCATTGCATGAGACTGATCGGGGCTGCTGAAAGAGCACTTGAAGAATTATGTAAGCGTATTCAAGGTCGTGTCGCTTTTGGAAAACCTTTGGCTAGACAAGGTGTGATCATGGAATGGGTGGCTGATTCACGGATTGAAATCGAACAAGCGAGGCTCCTTACATTAAAAGCTGCCTATATGATGGATACTGTCGGGAACAAGGAAGCGAAGGCGGAGATAGCCATGATTAAAGTGGTTGCACCGAATATGGCATTGAAAGTGCTGGATCGGGCCATTCAAGGGTTTGGAGCTGCGGGAATCTCCGATGATTTACCTTTTGCTGCACATTGGGCAAATGCCCGGACGTTGCGGCTTGCTGATGGTCCGGATGAAGTGCACCGGTCACAAGTAGCTAAAATTGAACTTCGAAAATACCAACAGAAGCATGAGGTGAAGATATGAAAGTTACCGACCTATTCGATTTGACTGGTAAAACGGCAATCATAACCGGTGGGGGAAGGGGGCTGGGAGAACAAATAGCGACCGGCCTTGCTGAAGCAGGTGCCAATGTCGTTCTTTGTTCCAGGAAGAAGGAAGCATGCGATGAAGTAGCCTCTCGACTGCAAAGTATTGGAGTCAGGACACTTTCCTTCAAGTGTGATATCACCAATCCCTCAGATGTACAGGAAGTCGTTAACGAAACTTACCGGGAATTTGGTTCCATTGATATTTTAGTGAACAATAGCGGGGCATCCTGGGGAGCTCCAGCTGTCGACATGCCACTGGAAGCCTGGCAGAAGGTGATGAATGTCAATGTAACTGGAACCTTTATCATGAGCCAGACTGTAGGCAGGATCATGATTGAACAGGGACATGGAAAAATCATAAACATCGCTTCTGTCGCTGGATTAGGAGGGACGGACCCGAGGGTGCTTGATACGGTCGGATATAATACGAGCAAAGGGGCGGTCATTGTTCTAACAAAGGATTTAGCCGTTAAATGGGGCCAGCATAATATCAATGTTAATGCAATCGCACCCGGATTCTTCCCGACAAAAATGAGTAAAGGAGTGCTTGAACAAGGGAAGAATCCGATCTTGGATTCCACTCCCCTTAAAAGATTAGGGAGTGACGATGATTTAAAAGGGGCAGCGGTTTTCTTGGCCTCAAAGGCATCTGATTACATGACTGGAAACGTCTTGATTGTCGATGGGGGTTCACATGCAATGTAATGAAAGGTAAGTAAATATGGATGGAGGGTATGTAATGATAAATGAAAAAAAATGGCTGTCCGTTTATCTTGATTCAATTTCAAAGGAAATAAAAGTTCCTGAGTATCCGATGCAAAGAATCCTTCAAAATGCATATCAGTCCTATCCAAACAATACAGCCATCACTTTTTATGACAGAAAGATATCTTATCAGGAACTTTTTCATTCATCGCAAGCCTTTGCCTCGGCCCTACAAAAACAAGGCGTCCAAAAAGGCGATCGTGTTGCTATCATGCTTCCTAACTGTCCCCAATACGTCATTGCTTATTATGGATCTTTGACCACAGGAGCCATTATCACCCAAATCAATCCAATGCTGGTTGAAAGGGAGCTGCTGCATATCTTACAGGACTCCGGTGCCGAAACGATCGTGGTGTTGGACGGGTTATATCCGCAAGTGAAAAGTGTGCAGCAGCATGCGAATGTGAAAAATATTATCCCTGTAAGCCTGCAGCCATCAGATGCAGACTTCCAGCTTGATGCTTCATTTGACCAATTCATGAAGACAGGTAACGGGAAAATCAATCCAGTATCAATCGATCCGGAAAATGATATAGCCGTTCTTCAATATACAGGAGGGACGACTGGCCGTTCAAAAGGGGCAATGCTGACTCACAGCAATATTCTGGCTAACGTCATTCAATCGTATGAATTCTTCAAGCATGAATTGAAATTGGGCTCAGAAAGAACATTATCGGTCATCCCGCTTTTTCATGTTTTTGGAATGACGGCCGCAATGAATCTGTCCGTGTATATTGCGGGTAACTCAATCATGTTGCCACGATTTGAAATAGAAGAAGTGCTAGAAACGATAAAGCGTGAACAGCCCACCACTTTTCCAGGTGTACCTACAATGTATGTAGCGTTGACGAACCATCCAAAGGCAGAAGAATATGGAATGGACTCAATTCAGGTCTGTAACAGCGGAAGTGCACCAATGCCCATGGAGCTCCTCCGTGAGTTTGAACGAAAGTCGGGCGCAAAGATATTAGAAGGCTACGGTCTTACGGAAGCTTCGCCAACGACGCATTGTAACCCAGTATTTGCTGAAAGGAAGCCTGGGAGCGTGGGGATCGGTATCCCTTCGACAGAATATAAAGTGATGGATCTAGGAGACGGGACAAAAGAAGTGGCCCCAGGCGAAATGGGGGAATTGGTCATCAAAGGACCTCAAGTGATGAAGGGTTACTGGAATATGCTAGAGGAAACGGCGGTGACTCTTAGGGATGGTTGGCTTTATACGGGTGATATCGCGAAAGTTGATGAAGAAGGGTATCTCTATATTGTTGACAGGAAAAAAGATTTGATCATCGCAAGTGGTTATAATATCTATCCGCGTGATGTGGAGGAAGTTCTCTATGAACATCCTGCTGTCCAGGAAGCGGTTGTCATTGGAGTTCCAGATGCATACAGAGGGGAGTCGGTAAAAGCGGTTCTTGTACTTAAAAATAATAAAAAGGTAAGTGAACGGGAAATCATCGATTACTGCCGAGCAAACCTATCGGCTTATAAAGTTCCACATTTCGTTGAATTTCGTGAGGGGTTACCGAAAACAAATGTCGGAAAGATTTTAAGGCGTGCTTTAAGGGAGGAAATTTCCAAGAAATAAGAAGGCTTTGGTAGTACGGAGCGTATGAATCAATTCAGCTGAAATTTTAACAGATTGCGAGGATGCTTACATGAAAGAAAAAATGACAGAACATAGCATACGCTTATTCGAAAAGAAGGGCTTTAGTGAAACTTCGATTTCTGATATCGTCGAATCGGTTGGAGTGACGAAGGGAACATTTTATTATTACTTTACGAGCAAAGAGCAGTTGCTTATGGATATTCATATTGCTTATATAGACGAGTTGCTTAGTGAGCAGGAAATAATCATTTTGGATCCTGGGAAAAACTGCAAGGAAAAGCTTTTCGATATGGTATATATGCTTTTAAAAAGCATCAAAACAAAAAAATCAAGCGCAATGGTCTTTTTTCGCGAAATGAAAAATCTAAGTGACGAAAAACTTGCACAAATCCTTCCTAAGCGGGATGAGTTCCGTAATAAAATCGAACAGGTGCTGGTGGAAGGCATCGAGAGCGGAGACCTACGTTCCAACCTTGATGCATCCATCATCTCTTTTGCTATTTTGGGTGTGGCCAATTGGAGCTATCATTGGTACGACCCTAAAGGTGAAAAAAACGAACAGGAAGTGGCAGGCATTTTTATGGGGATGATTCTACAGGGGATTGAAGTTTGACTAGGCTACATACTAACTGGTTAGTTGAAAGGAGATAGATGGCATGACCAACAAACAAATTCAATCAATAACCGTAATTGGAGCAGGGCAGATGGGGCATCAAATTGCAATGCTTACTGCACTTGGGGGATATGAGACGATTCTTCAGGATGTTCAGGGAGACGCGTTGAATACAGCCCGAGAAAAATTGGGTGTCATTTTGACTAAATGGGTTCAAAAAGGAAAATTGTCTGAAGATCGTAAGTTGGCTGCTCTTAACCGTCTTCAATATACCACCGATCTTGAGCAAGCGGCCAGCCGTGCTGATTTGATCATTGAAGCGGTTGTTGAAAAACTTGATGTGAAACGGGAAGTCTTCGCCAGACTTGAAGAATTGGCCCCAGAAGAAACCATTTTTGCTACCAATAGTTCAACGATTGTCAATAGCCTGATTGCGAGTGTGACGAATCGTCCGGATAAGTTCATTAATATGCATTTCTTTTTCCCGCCTCTAATAATGGATTGTGTTGAAGTTGTCATGAGTGATCAAACATCGGAGGAAACAGCGAGGCTTGCGATGGAAGTCACAGAAAAGATGAATAGGACAGGAGTTTTGTTGAGGAAAGAGATATCGGGTTTCGTAGCCAATCGAATTTTGGGAGCGCTGCAGCGTGAGGCCTTATATTTGTATGAAGAAGGGATTGTGGACTATAAGGATATCGATTTAATTTGCAGAAAAGCGTTAGGCCACCCCATCGGCCCTTTTGAACTGATGGATTTATCAGGTATTGATGTAGGATATTTTGTCATGCAGCAACGATACAATGAAACTGGAAATCCAGAAGACAAGCCAAATGCTTGTTTAGAAGAAAAGATGGAAAAGGGACATTTAGGAAGGAAAACAGGAAAAGGCTGGTATGATTATCCAAACCAAGGAGTGAAGAATTGATGACAAAATTAATTAAAGTGGTTAAGGAAAATAGGCTTGCGGTCATTACCATCGATAATCCTCCATTAAACGTAATCAGTAAACAAGTATTCAAAGATTTGGGGGAAGTATTCACTGAACTTTCAAAAGATACTGAAACTGTTGCGGTACTCATAACCGGTGCAGGCAATATCGCATTTGCGGCTGGTGCTGATATAAAAGAATTCCCTAACATGATGGGGAACCCGAATATGAAAGAAATGGTAAAGGAAAGTCATGCCGTCCTAACCAAAATAGACCAGTTTCCTAAACCTACGATAGCTGTATTAAACGGCTTGACTTTAGGGGGCGGATGCGAACTGGCTCTTGCCTGTGATTTGCGAGTGGCTGAAGCGCATGTGCAAATTGGGCTGCCAGAAGTGAAATTAGGATTATTTCCTGGAGCTGGAGGGACACAACGTTTGTCAAGACTTGTAGGAAACGCAAAGGCAAAGGAGATTATATTTACCGGTGATCCGCTTGAGGCCAAAGAAGCGGAAAAGATCGGGCTTGTCAATAAAGTCGTTGAGCAAGGGTGCGGCTTAGCTGAAGCGAAAATTTTGGCCTCAAGAATGACGAGGCACTCACTTCAAGCGCTTTCGAGAATCAAGAAGGCGATTAATGAAGGAAGTGAGGCAACGCTCGAACAAGGCCTGGAGATTGAAACGAATCTTTTTGAGGAAATTTTTCAAACGGAAGATATTAAAGAAGGGGTTTCTGCTTTCCTGGATAAGCGTAAACCTGCTTTCGTACATCGTTAAACAAGGAGGGGTATTATGCATGAATTTGAAGTCAACGTCCGTTTTTCCGAAACGGATGCTTTGGGCCACATCAATAACACAAGCTATTTCATATACCTCGAAGAAGCACGCATGAAATTTTTTGAAGCCCTGGGGCTAGCGATGAAGGTCGAATCATGGAATTTTTTATTAGCCTCCACAAAATGCGACTTTATTGCTCAGGGATATTTCAATCAACTCTTGACCATTCGTTCATCTTTGATAAAGGTAGGTACGAAAAGCTGTGAAATGGCCCATGATATCCTCTGTTCACAAACTGGTGAAGTCATTGCCAAGGGGAGTGAAGTTTTAGTCTTTTTTAATTTTCTGAATCAAAAAAGTGAACCTATTCCAGAAATGATTAAAGGAAAGCTCATCTCTCATCTTGTTGAAAATTAGAATGTAAAAATCTTAAGGAGTGGAAGAACATGGTTGATGATACGATTCCTGTTCGGCCCGGAGAGGAACTGAATATTAATGCATTAGAAGGTTTCTTAAGAAAAAATGTATTGGACCTTCCAAATGAACGGTTAGAATTGCAACAGTTTGCTACAGGTTATTCCAATTTGACCTATCAGCTGAAAATGGGGGAGTGGGAGGCTGTCCTTAGAAGGCCTCCGCTTGGGCCTGTTGCTCCAAAGGCCCATGATATGAAGCGTGAACATCATATCATGGCCTCAATCAACCCATATTTTCAAGCCGCTCCCGAGCCTATTCTATTCTCGGATGATGAGTCTATTGCTGGGGCCCCTTTTTTCCTAATGGAAAGGAAACATGGAATTGTAATAGATAATGAATTTCCGAAAGGAATTGAGCCAACTCCTGAAAGGTGCCGACAGCTATCTTATGTCATGGTCGATCGGCTTGCTGACCTACACTCGATCCCTCATGAGAAAACAGGACTAGTGGAAATATCCAAACCTGAGGGATTCATTGACAGACAAGTTAACGGTTGGATTTCCCGCTATGAGAGAGCAAAGACAGATGAAATAAAAGAAGTGCGGCCGCTAATCGAATATTTGCAACAGAATATCCCGAAATATAGCCAGACTTCAATTATCCATTATGACTATAAGATCAATAATGCAATGTTTAACCATGACCTTACAGAGATGGTCGGTTTATTTGATTGGGAAATGTCTACCGTTGGTGATCCGCTAGCCGATCTAGGAGTGGCTTTAAGCTACTGGACGGAAAGCGGTGACCCGGAACTTATCAATACCGGGGTCGGTCAAGCGTCCGTCACGACTTTAAATGGTTTTCTGACACGAAAGGAATTTATCGAGATGTATGCAGTAAGAAGTGGCAGGGATGTTTCCAACGTCGATTTTTATTTAACCTTTGGTTACTTTAAATTAGCTGTCATCCTTCAGCAAATCTATTACCGATATAAAAAGGGTCAGACTAATGATTCCCGTTTTTCCAAACTCGGAAAAACGGTAAAAAGCTTACTCACTCATGCTGCAAATGTAGCTGCGAAGGATGTTTAATTAAATGGAATATATACAAAACATTCATTTGCTACTAAAAAAAGAAGAAATAGATAGGGAAAAGCTCCAAGAGGGGGATAAAGTTGCGGTCATACTGGATGTGTTATTAGCGACCACAACGATTATTTTAGCACTTCATGATGGGGCACGCCAGGTGATACCTGTCATAAATCCAGTGGATGCCTTGGTGAAAAGCCAGGAATTGGACCATGGGGATTCCATAGCGGCAGGGGAACTAAAAGCAAAGCCGGTTGATAATTTAATGTATCCAAGTCCGACGCTATTGAGTAAGTTGGTACCTGGAAAAACTTTAATATTGTCTACGACTAATGGAACGGTTGCGCTGAGGAATTCAGCCGCTGCAAAAAAGGTCTATATCGCATCTTTGTTAAATAATCCGTCTGTTGCTGAAAAAATAAAAAAAGATCATAAAACAGAAACGATCGTCATCGTTTGTTCGGGAAACTCAGGTGAATTCAGTCTGGAAGACTTTTACGGTGCAGGCCATTTGATAGATTGCCTGATTGCTGGATCACAAGGTATGTTCATACTCAACGATGCAGCAAAGGCAGCAAAAACGCTTTATCGAACGAATAGCGAAAATGCCTTTGAGATCCTGAAATCATCATATGTCGGACAGTTGTTAGATAAACACAGCTTGATCGCAGATTTGGAATTGGCGGCGCAAAAAGGGTTGGTGGGTCTTGTCCCAGAGTTGGTGGATGGAAAGATCGAAGCCGAATGGAAAAGGCAGGAAACGTAGTTCAAAACCTGGATAAGGAGTGAAGGGCATGAGGTTTTCACAGTCAATAGCGGTGGTGACAGGTGCAGGTTCCGGTATTGGGAAAGCTACAGCAATGCGCCTATCGGACGAAGGGGCAAAAGTGTTGTTGGTTGGGCGGACGAAAGGAAAGCTGGAGGAAGCAGCAGCTGAAATCAATGCCAGGCACAAGATTCCCATGGCCGATATTTTCCCTGCAGATGTTACCGTCGAGGAAGATGTAAAAGAGCTGGCCATGTATGTAAAGGAACAATATCGTGACCTTCACATTTTAATCAATAACGCAGGTGGATCGAAGTCCTCGAAGCTTTTGGATACATCTACAGTTGATTGGGATATGGTTCAACATGTCAATTTGAAAAGTGTCTTTCTTGTTTCCAAGTACTTGGGGAAAGTGATGGAAGAAGGAGCGAGCAGTGGAAATGAAGGTTCCGTCAATCGAGCAATCGTGAATGTGGCGTCACTGTCAGGACATCAAGCAGGGGCATTCATTCCGCATTACAGCTCTGCTAAAGCCGGAGTCATCAGTTTAACGAAATCATTGGCACTGGAACTAGCTGCAGTAGGCATTCGGGTCAATTCCGTATCACCGGGATTCATTGAAACGCCATTAACAAAGGATGGATTGCAAAATGAAAAATTCGTAAAGTCCATTCAACGGAACACGGCACTGGAAAGAGTGGGGAAAGCGGAGGAAATAAGTAATGTCATTACCTTTGCTGCTTCTCAGGAGGCTTCCTATATGACTGGGACGGATTTATTGGTGGATGGCGGCTGGTTGATCAAATAGCAAAAGGGGATGGGGAAATGTTAAAAGAACACTTAATAAAAGAAGTGAAAGATAATGTAATGATCCTGACTTTGAATCGTCCTGAAAGCTTGAATGCATTCAGTCCGGATATGATTGCAAACTTGACTAAAGCGATTAAAGATGTAAAACATACACCACATATAAGGGCAGTCATCATCAAAGGGGCGGGAAGGTCATTCACTGCAGGAGGAGATGTTAAGTCGATGGGGAAGGCCTCTGCAGGTCAATTGTATGATCATGTCGGCAGAATGAACGAATGCATATTGGCTTTGGATGCTTCTGAGGTTCCCGTTATCGCTGCCGTCCAAGGGTTTGCGGCAGGGGCCGGTTTCAATTTGGCACTCGCTTGTGATTTGATCGTAGCTGCAGATGATAGTCAATTTGTCATGAGTTTTTCACAGGTTGGCCTGATTTCGGATGGAGGGGGTTCGTATTTTCTACCAAAGTTAGTAGGACCCCATCTTGCAAAGCAGCTCTTTTTTTCAGCCGAGCCGATTTCTGCGGAACGCTTATACCAGTTAGGCGTCATTAATTATTTATATCCACTCAATCAACTTGAAGAAGAAGCGTTGAAACTTGCAGAAAAGCTTGCCAATGGACCGACTAAAGCATATGGAATGATGAAAAAACTCATTGGCCATTCCTTTACAGCTACACTGGATGAAATACTCGAGCAGGAGCGAGTCACGCAAACCTTGATGGCCTCCACAGAAGATCATTTAGAGGGAGTGGCAGCATTCAAAGAGAAAAGAAAACCGGGATTTACGGGAAATTAATAAGGGGGGGAATAATGATGAGAGCGATTCAATTTGAAGAATATGGCGGACCGGAAGTACTGAAAATGATTGAAATGGAAAGACCCGTGCCAACTGGGCATGAAGTTCTGATTGAAATTGATTGTGTTGGGGTTAATTATGCAGATACAGCCAGAAGGGAAGGACAATATGTAGTACCTACGCCGCTTCCGTTCATTCCAGGAGCGGAAGTGGCTGGCGTGGTGGTGGAAGTTGGTGGAAAGGTGACCAAAATCAAACCAGGTACAAGAGTCGTAAGTTTAATTGAATCTGGGGGATATTCAGAATATGCCCTATCTGATGAATTCTCCGTCATTCCGCTTCCTGGTAACATTCAGTTCCATGAAGCTGTTGCCTTACCCCTTCAAGGGCTGAGCGCCTATCATATTCTAAAGACAATGGGACGCATGCAGCAGGGAGATACGGTATTGGTTCATGCTGCAGCAGGGGGAGTGGGAACGATTGCAGTCCAGCTAGCTAAAATCTTCGGAGCTGAAAAAGTGATTGCAACCGCCAGCACCATGGAAAAGTTGAAGCTAGCTAAAGAGATGGGGGCAGATGAACTTATCGATTACACGAAAGAAGGATGGGAATTGAAAGTCCGTGAGGCCACGGGAGGAAAGGGAGTCGACGTGGCACTGGAAATGGCTGGAGGGGACATTTTCAATAAAACATTGAAATGTTTGGCACCATTTGGCCGTCTTGTTGTTTTTGGTAATGCTAGCCGTGAGCCCTATACGATGAACCCACAGCAATTAATGAAGCGCAATCAATCCGTCGTTGGTTTTTTCCTGCCACAGATTATTAAACACCCAGAGTTGCTGTTGCCTAGCATTGAAGATCTTTTTTCTTACGTGGCTTCTGGAGAGCTTAAGCTTACGATCGGCGGCATTTATCCGATTGAAAAGGCAGCAGATGCCCATGCAGAAATAAACGCCCGCCAAACTAAAGGAAAGTTGATTTTACAAGTTAAATGAGAATAAGGGGTGTATACCGAATGAGCGATACACCCCTTGGTTGTTAATCAGGATTTCACTTGTACCATAGACCCCTCAAGAATCACTCAATCCGTATCAATGCTAACATCTTTATCAGGATGCATAAAAGGAGGTTGCGGCGTTCTTTTAGCCTCTAACAATTCACGGTTTTCAGCTGAATTCCAGCCGATATCATTGGTGGGGTGTATCCATTCGTCTCCAGCCATGATTTCCGGGTCCGTATCTTCGCTCCAATTTTCGAGAGGTGAGTTTTCAGATGCATATTTACTGTCGCCAATGACGACTCCATAATCATTGACAAATGGAGCTCGTGGTTTTATGCCGGTTCCTTTATAGCTTGGTGCGTTAATTTGGTGGGGTTGTGTATCATCGATAATTGGTGAATCCAATTTCTTTTTCATCTAGTATCTCCCTTTCCGTTTTACGGTTATTTTTTCTCGTCTGTCCCTATAATATCCCTGAATAATTTTCGGCAGTTTTACCCCATTCTAAAACGTAAACTATATTAAAAAGGGTGGATGAAAATGAAACGGAAAGCCAATGTAGATGGTGCTGTCAAAGCAAGTAAAACGCCAAAAAGAAATCAAGCTGAAAATGAGTTTTCCAATGAGTTCGCATTAGAGGAAAACCCGATGAAAGGTGCCAACCGCAATTCAAAGCAAGGCAGAAAAGGAAGAAGTTAATGGATAAAGAAAAAAAACGGAACTCCCAGGAAAAGGTGGGGGAACATGTGCGAACTGAATTTGGAATCGAATTCAGTGGCGATATGAACGCAACCAAAATTTATGAAATATTGGCAGAAGAAAATAAAAAACGTGATAATAAATAAATAATTAAATAAGGACGGACCCATTTTGGGTCCGCCCTTAATCTTTAAAAAATGGCACTTCCGGATTTCGGGAGTGGGAAAATGGTTGATCCCTTTCCACTTGGATCAAAATAGGCAAGCATGATCGATGGTTTCTCGACGATTGTACCCTCAGCTAAATACGTTTCCAAATCAAAGGGTAGTGCCTCGAGCAAGGTGTGTTTGTGTATTTCTTTTTCATTAAGTGCCAAAGCTGTGAAAGAGGAACCAAGCTGTTCAGGCTTATTCAGAATATCTTCATATATCTCTTTCCGCCCATTTTTATCTAGTGAAGCTTCCCACCAAGGCTTACGTGGTTTATATTTTTGATTCATGAAATAATCCAATTTCATGAGTCCGATAATGTTTTTCAATTCAGCAGATTCCCGGGAAGCCAAAAACTGTTGTAAACGTTTGAACAAGTCTTCAAGCTGATGTCCGATTCGTGACCAGCCTTGTTCATCCCAATAGGTACCGAAATCTTGAAAGAAGTCGAATGGTGATGGGAATACCGTTTTGACAAGATATTCAGTGGTATGATCCATTCTATGATCGTTCCAGTATTTTTCAAGGACATCTTCAACTTGTTTAATGCGGACAATATCATCGAAGGTTAAAACGTTATTTCCCAGGATTTCATAGGGAGCATGATCACTGTAAATATATTGGTGTTCATTGGCACGTATCCGTAAGCCAGTACCACGGAGCATCTTTAAGAAGCCAAGCTGCATCTCTTCGGGTCTGAGCTCAAAAACATCATTGAAAGTCTTTCTGAAAGAATGATAATCTTCTTCAGGTAAACCGGCAATCAGGTCTAAATGCTGATCAATTTTCTGCCCTTCTTTTACCATAGTTACGGTCCTGGTCAGTTTTTCGAAATTCTGCCTTCTCATAACTAGATCATTTGTATGGTCATTCGTCGATTGTACCCCTATTTCAAAGCGGAACAATCCTGCGGGGGCATTATCGTTCAAGAACTGGATAACTTCCGGACGCATGATGTCCGCGGTGATTTCAAACTGGAAAACCACACCTGGAAGATGTTCATCAATTAAGAATTGAAACATTTCCATGGCATAGCTTCGGCTGATATTGAAGGTTCGGTCAACGAACTTAATGGTCTTTGCACCATTAGCCATAAGGTACCTGATATCTTCTTTAATCTTTTCACGATCAAAATACCTGACACCCACTTCAATAGATGAAAGGCAAAATTGACAACTGAACGGGCACCCTCGGCTAGTTTCGATATAGGTGACACGTTTGGATAGATCACCACGGTCTTCCTCTAAACGATATGGTGAAGGGAGCGATTTCAAATCAACCTTGCCGTTCTGAGGCTGGATGATTTTTTTTCCGTCCTGTCGATATGCAATGCCGCCGACCTTTTTATAGTCGTTTGGACCTTCAATTTCAGATAATAGAGCCTTGAAGGTGACTTCACCTTCGCCAATTACGATAAAATCTGCCCCGGGAATCTGGTCAAGCCATTCCCCAACATCATATGTGACTTCAGGTCCGCCGAGAATGATGACAATTTCTGGATTGATTTTCTTCAGCATGGCTACTACTTTCATTGTTTCCTCGATGTTCCAAATATAACAGCTGAACCCTATTACATCAGGTTTTTTGGAATAGAGGTCACCAACGATGTTCATAATTGGATCTTTTATCGTATATTCTGCCAGTTGTACATCATAATCTGGCTGGGCATAAGCCTTTAAATAGCGGATGGATAGCGATGTATGGATATATTTTGCGTTAAGAGTACTGATTATTATATTCATGTTAAAGGGCGTTAAAGAAACGCCTGGCTCCTTTCGTGTACATGTCTTTTTAAGCCAACAAGCACTAACGAGTAATTTTACCATAGCTCGCTCCATTTGAAAAATGGGTTATCGAAATGAACGGAAATCTTTCAGATTGAAAGCTGATTAAAAAACGGATAGAGCAGAAAGATGCTTTATCCGTTTTATTTTAAAATGCTTGTTTTATATATTCTTTCGTTTTAGTCATGAAGCGTTTTGTTTTGGTCGCCTTTAATTCGATGATCGGCTGGGCCATTGTGGCGATGATTTCGCTTGATAATAACACGGTAATCAAGAAGGATAGACCGGCAAGCATGATAAAGCTCTCTGTATTGCTGAAGTAGTCCTGTAGAGTGCTTTCACGGAAGAAGCGGATGAAAAATCCGTGCAGCAGATATACATAAAGGGTTTGTTTACCCCAATTCGTAAAGAAATATTGTCCGCGTGGGATGAATGAAAGAAAGCTGAACACTGAAATTATGCTCAATCCATAAAACCCCATTCGTTTAAACATGGATACGATTGTCGCATCTTCAAGATCGGCATATGGTTTCGAACCGAGAAGCCATTTATAATTGACATCGGCATTTAAATAAAAACCGATAAAAATCACTAACATGACACTAAGTGAAGCCAAACGAACCTTGGGTGTGAATAGTTTTTTTAAGTGATCTTTGCTTAAATGGTACCCGATCAAAAACATCGGGAAAAAAACGAATGTCCTCGAGAGACTAAGGTAATTGGAGATATGGTCAATATACCCAATCAATAAAGCGATTAAAATGGAAAAACCTATGCCCACTGATGGCTTTAGCTTTGAAAAACCAAGCAGCATGATGTTCCAGCAGAATAAACTGATCAAGAACCAAAGCGACCATTGGGGATCAAGCAAGTCAACAGTGAGTGCAGAACGGTCATATAAAAAATAATAGTAAACGGTATATATTAGTTGGAAAATGATGTAAGGTAAAATCAGTTTTTTTGTAATTTTAGCTAAATATCCTTTTTGATAAAAGCCTTTCGCAAAAAAACCTGAAACTAGAATAAAGGCAGGCATGTGAAAGGAATAAATGGTTTTATATAAAGCGTAAATCGTTTCACTATCATGTATATACGTATTCAGCAAATGTCCAAAGACGACAAAAGCCATGAGAATGAATTTGGCGTTATCAAAGAAAAAATCACGTTGTTTCATAGTTGCCTCCATTTAATAAATTTTTTAAGGTAGCTAGAGAGCATTGTTAATTCTTATACCCTAAATAAGTTGATCTAAATCAATATTTATTAAATTTATAAAAATATCCTTAAATTAAGCTTAACGTGAAGTTTTAAGTGATTCAACATACTATTATTTGACATAAAGGATAATTTAGGTTTTCGGTGAATGCACGGATTTTCAATAATACCGAGGAAAATCAAGATAGATGTCGAATAAAGTTGGTAAGTATGGGTTTTGAAAAGGGGTGTCAATATGAATATCGGTTATGGGAATGAAATGGAATATAAACAGGAAATTTTAAAATTGAATAAACAGATCGAAGGGTTTTTGAACATTTTCAATTCAATGCCAGAGCCTTATATTAGGGTTGATGAGCAACTATGGCTGACTTATGTCAATGATGCTGCTTGTGCCCTGCTGGAAACATCGAAAGATCAGCTGGTGTCCATGAAGATAACTGATTTTCTCGATGTTATCCCTTTAAATGATCTGGAAGAGTCCGGTACTCCAAAAAAGCTGGGTGAAAGGGAAAGGCAGTTGATCCAGCTCCATACCGGTGCCCTAAAGCAAATAGAGTTTATCCCAATAGGGACTCCTTCCGAAGGACAGCAATTTTATCGTTTGGGGGATGTGACATTGGATCTTTCATCATCCCGGGAAACAAGAATGTCAAGGCAGATGTTTTTGGACATTTTTGATACGGCCATAGAAAGCATCGTCCTATTCGATGGTTCAGGAATAATCATGGAAGTGAACCATGCTTTTATCCATGTCATGGGCATCCCGAAAAAAGAGATTGTCGGAAAGAATATGAGGGACCTCATTTCCCCTGATTATAAGGCAAATTGGGACGAGAGCATACAAAGAGCATTTGTTGAGTCGAACTCCAAAGGGGAGGTGGATATAATGATCGGGGTTGAACGGCATCATTTTACTTTTTCCATCAGCTCAGCGGTAGGAAATGAATTATACATGTCGGTGCTTCGAAGAATTACAGAATCAAATTTAATAGAAAAGAAGTTAGAGACGAGTGAACGGATTTTTGCGGAATTATTCGACCAGTCCATGGATGCGATTATATTCTGGAATGATGACGGCATCATTTTTCGAGTCAATCAATCAGCATGTAAAATATTTGAATCAAGCAGAGAGGAATTGATAGGCAGTTATATCTGGAAATACGTATACAGCAACAAACATCATTTTGGACAGATGATGGAAACGTTTGAAAGGGACACCCAAGTGAGGGGGGAACTGATTTATAAAATGCCGAATCACCAAATAAAATTACTTGAATTGACTGCCAAAAAACATGAGGGTGATGGGTATAACGTAACGATCTTTCGAAATGTCAGTGAGCGCTGGCTGATTGAGAAGGAATTAAGGGATAGTGAGAAGAAATTCAGGAAGATTTTTGAGGGGACATTAGACGGCTTGATTTTATGGAACCATGAAGGGTTCAAGGATATTAATGAAGCGGGTCAGAAAATATTGGAAATATCGAAGCGTAAACTGCTTTCTTTATCTGTAAAAGGATTCATCGAGAAAATCCCTGGAAATGTTCCTGCCTTGAACGCACATATTGATAATGTTTACAAGCATGAGGTCTACTCTTCCATCATTCCGATAACATTCGAAGATGGAACAATTAAGCATATTGAATTTTTAACGAGGAAGAATTTATATTCGAACCTGAATCTAAGTATTTTCCGTGATGTGAGTAAAAATCTCGAAATGCAGGAACAGATCCGGAAATCGGATACTTTGAATGTCGTTGGTGAACTGGCTGCAGGGATTGCACACGAAATCAGGAATCCAATGACTGCTTTAAAAGGGTTTATCCAGTTGCTTGAGGATGGTGTTAAAGGAGATTTCTCCACATATTTTCATGTGATTACATCTGAAATTAAGCGAATCGAAACCATCATCACGGAATTTTTGGTACTGGCTAAGCCACAGGCGCTAAAAGTTTTTAAACAGGATGTTCATACAATATTGAGAGAGACGCTAGAATTACTGGCCGCTCAGGCCTTGCTGGAAAATATTCAATTCGAGACAGATTTCGAAGAAGATGAGTTTAAGGTTTTATGTGAAGCGAACCAGTTAAAGCAAGTGTTCATTAATATAATCAAAAATGCATTGGAAGTCATGCCGGATGGCGGATCTGTACGAATTAAAACAACCCGATTTTCAGAGAAATATGTTTGTATTTCAATTACCGATCAAGGCATGGGGATTTCAACGGAAAAGCTAAAAAAGTTAGGGGAACCTTTTTATACGACGAAAGATAGGGGAACCGGGCTGGGGCTCATGGTCAGCTATAAAATCATTGAAGAGCACAACGGCTATATAGAAGTGGAAAGCGAAGTAGATATTGGGACGAGCTTTCATATATATTTGCCATTCAAGTGAGAGGTGGAAATGTTCTAGACCGTTGCCCAGTAACCAAAAAAGTATGGAAAGTCCTAATAGTAAATGGGGGATCCTTATTCAATGGATTCCTTTTTTTGTTTACATTTTCCATCATTATTATCTTGGAATCACGAATGAGGTTGTACCTGTCGAAAAAATATTGGGCTTTCATTAAAGTGACTTTCATTTTTGATAAATTTATCGGTTTGATATTGAGGTAAACAGCTGAATTTTTTAAACGGAAACGAACAGTGAAAAAAAATGGGAGAACTTTCGAATCGAGTTTCGGAGCTGGCTTCATATCAAATCCTCCTAATCATTATAAGAGGAATATAGGCTAGATATTTCCGTCATATCCTGTCTGCTGGTGGGTCAGGCTTTATCGCAATTTAAGAAGTTTTGTCTTTTTTTGCGAATCTATTTACATATAAGGCATATTTTGTAATACTTCTTTATTATGATGTAACTTTAAAAGGGCAGGAGTAGTGAATGCAGTTATGAGTTCTAGGTGTGCAACAGAAATTTGTTCTGAGATTCAAATGAAGCGTTGGGAAATGATGGAGTTGGCAAAAATGTATGGAATAGGTCATGAGTATACCCTTCGCCAAAGCGAGCAACTTGATAAACTTATAAATGAGTATTTGATTCTTCAACATCATTCGTCAGTGGAAGTGAGAAATATGCGAGAAGAAATGGTTGTTATTGTACAGAAGCCCTTTAATGTTGATATTACAATTTAAATGGAACTGAGAATGCACCATGTCTTCTTAAAATGGCGGTATTGGAGATAATCACCTTTAGGGCTATTGATCAGGTGAGTGTTTTCTGATGGAAATGAACTTTACAAACATTTCATGAAAACAATGTCAAGAAAGACTCAAATAAAGGACAATCCTTTTATTTTGAAATTCCTATGGGTATGAGACATACATTGAGGGGAGGCCACCAGAAGGTGTCCTTTCTAACGTTGGGAGTGGTTTAGAAGTTGAATTTAACTGAGTGGATTGCACTGATAAATAAAAACTAAAGGCTGACCCACATAATGGAGCCAACCATGGTCAGGTTTGGAAATTACAAAATTTCCAATAATATTACCATGAACAAAAGACCAACAATGAAGGAATAGGTTGAGGTGCGTTCATTACCATCCCCATGGCTTTCAGGAATCAACTCCTTATAAACGATGAAAAGCATGGCTCCGGCGGCGAAAGCTAGGCCGTAAGGAACCAGGAACCCAATGAAAGAGGTTAAATAATAACCTAATAAGCCCGTAATTATTTCGATGGTACCGGTTAGGGTTGCTATCAGGAATGCTGTGAATTTACCAATTTTTTGATTAATTAAAAACAAGGCGACGAGTAAACCTTCCGGAGCATTTTGCAGGCCGATGGCAAAAGCGATCAAGTTACCTGTATCAGCTGAATCAGAGGCGTAACTGACACCAACAGAAAGTCCCTCAGGAATATTATGGAGTGTAATGGCAGTGATGATAAGCAAAGCCTTTTCATCAAACTGAATACCACTTTTCGTATGGCTGAGATCGATATGCGGAATGTTTTTTTCCATGATCGTCAATGTCATTACCCCGAGAAAAACCCCAATGACAAGCTGTATATACCCTCCGGTGGCTAGAGACTCCGGAATCAGGCTCAATAAGGAAGCAGCCATCATAATACCAGCGGTAAATGCCAGAAGCGTGTCTCTGAATCGATGTGTAATTGAATCTTGAATGAACAAGATCGGTAACGCACCGAACCCTGTAGACATGGCAGATAGGATGCTGCCTAATAAAACTCCACTCATAAATTTCTCCTTTGTATAGTCCATATCATTACTTATTTATAAAATATAATATTAGGAAACAATAATTCATTGTATTGGGATGATGAAAAATATGTTCCAGGAAACACCCAATTTGCAGTCATGCATGAATAATGTGTATCACTCTTCTGCATACCATTTTTTCAATGTTAGATCAGTCGGCAG
The DNA here is from genome assembly GCF_050274955.1 of Peribacillus sp. NPDC006672. NCBI lineage: Bacteria > Bacillati > Bacillota > Bacilli > Caryophanales > Bacillaceae > Peribacillus > Peribacillus sp. NPDC006672. The sequence goes on along the minus strand of NZ_JBNNOR010000002.1, from coordinate 61,895 downwards.
CAATATGCTGATGATCCCCAGCAATGGCAGGAATCCCACTAGCTTAATCATGGATTCGATTCCGATTATATCCGCAATGGCACCCAGTGAAACAGATCCAATGGCTCCCATTCCAAAGGCTAACCCTACAGTCAAGCCTGCCATTGTTCCGACTTTTCCTGGGACCAATTCCTGTGCGTATATTACTGTGACAGAAAAACTGCTCATTATAATGAAGCCTGCCATCAATAATAGGATAAAAGCGGCTGTAGGTGGTACGAATGGTAAAAGTGCGGTTAATGGCATACTGGCTGCGAACGAAAAGAGGATTACATTTTTGCGACCGTATCTATCCGCAAGCGGACCACCGAAAAACGTACCTACAGCTCCAGCGGCTAAAAAGGCAAATAGGAAAATCTGAGCGGATTTTATCGTGAATGAATGCTGCTCGATTAAATAAAAACTATAAAAGTTCGTCATGCAGGATACATACCAGGAACGGGCAAATATAATGAATAAAATTAATACCAAGGCTTTGGCCACTTTATGGGACCGCTCTTTATTGATTACTTTTGCAGCAAGCTTTTTAGGCTGGAAGTGAACTAATTTTTGAGAATACCACTTGGCAATATACAACAATAGGATAACGGCCGTTAAGGCAACCAGACCAAACCAAAGTGCGCCTTTTTGACCAAATGGAACAAGTACGATGGCTGTGATGAGTGGGGCAAGGGCCTGCCCGCTATTCCCACCTACCTGATAAATTGATTGTGCCAGGCCTCTTTTAGGGCCACCTGCCATGTAGGCAACCCTAGAGCCTTCCGGATGGAAAATGGCTGACCCAAAGCCCATCAAAATGACTGCACCAAGGATTATGGTATAGTTGGGGGCAATTGCAAGAATGATGACCCCAATTAATGTACTGGTCAATCCAATGGGCAATGCATAAGGAAGGGGCTTTTTATCCGTATAGAACCCAACTGCGGGTTGCAGAAGGGATGAGACGATATTCAGGCAGAATGCAATCATCCCCAGCTGAGTATACGTTAGAGACATTGATTTCTCGAGTATCGGGAACATGGCCGGTACAACGGCTTGAAGAGAATCATTCATTAAATGGCAGATGCCTATGATGATCATGATTTTCAGAGTCATATCTTGTTTTTGGGGTTTTACTTTAATGGCAGCGATACGTCCCATATGTATATTTCCTTCTTCCTGATTAAGAATTTTACCCATTCCATAAATAAAATAGATTCAATAAGGCACTTATGCATGACACCTTTAAAAAAATCAGAATCGTCAGTCCAGGCTTCATTTATAAATGAAACTCCTTGATGCATTACTAAGGTTGGTCACTAATAAGTGGTAGGCTGATTGTCACGGTTGTACCTTTTTGAGGTTTACTTGTAAGCTCAATGGTTCCGTTAAAAGATTCAATTATTCGTTTACACACAAATAGTCCTAATCCGGTTCCTTCCTTTTTCGATGTATAGAAGGGTTCGAACACTTTACCGATATCTTTTTCATTCAGTCCTTGCCCGGTGTCGATGATTATGATTTTAGCCCGTTCATTTTCATGGAGGATTCGAATCCTTAACTTTTTCCCAAGTTCCATGGCCTCGAAACCGTTTTTGGCAATGTTAAGAATGACCTGTTTGAGTTGGTCCTTTGTACAATGAACCCGGATCGGTTCCTTTACGATATTCCATTCCACTTCAATATTGAAGTGACGTGCTTCTGATTCTATTATTGGTCTCAATTCGGCAATGATACTGCGAATATCATATAAGGATAAGGTTTGGACCATGGGTTTCCCTAAAATCAAAAACTCGCTGACGATACTATTGATCCGTTCAATTTCCTTCATGATGACAGAGTAATAAAACTGATCTTGTTCTTCAGGGTGTTTTTCTACCAGTAACTGTACCAGTCCCTTTATGCCCGTAAGCGGGTTTTTTATTTCATGTGCAGTACTAGCAGCCAATGTACCGACAAAATCTATTTTTTGCCTATCGTTTAATAACTTTTGGTTTTTCGTATTTCTGCGTACGATCAGTTCCTCCACGACGGTATAGATCATGTGAGTAAAAAAGAAGGTGAAAAAGACAAGCATTAAAAAGACATTCATGTTATTTGTGTTAATCTTGTCGGGTATCTTCACGGACAGTTTCCAGTCCACTTCGGTTAAAGGAACATCCACCCATGTTGGATGTCCAGTAAATTCTTCAGCATTTATATCTAAAATTCGGGTTTTATCGTTTGTTTCCAATCTAAAGGTATGACCAGGGCTGAGCATTTTTAATATTTTTTCCATATGATCCAGCCTAATATGTGCCAATAAAAACCCTTGAGCCTTTTTATCATGATCTAGAATGGGAGCAAAAATGGAAAAATAATTGAAATCCGGGTCATATAGCTCCAGTGTTCCTGCAACAACGGCTTTTTGAGTTTTTACTGCACGCTTTATATCATCCTGTTTAATTAAATGGTAATTATTAAAATGTTTATTCGTCCCCGAGATGGAAATGCCATCCTGATTTAGCCAATATACTCCGGCATACCTGGAATCTGTATCTTTGATCCATTTCATAAGATGTTCGGTTTTTTTATCATCCATATAAAGAACAGAACTGCTAAGGCTAAGCAGCTCAAGGTTTTCCTTCGTTTCACTGATAACTTGATCTATGTATTCTTGATAAACGGCTCCCGCCCATACAGCTTGTTCCCGTCTTTCTTTTTGAATGGAACGTTCTAAATACATCCAATAAATGATAGACAGAATAATTAATGGTAGAATAACAATAAGTAGATATGTGGTGAATTTATGCCTTGTTTTCATGTTCGTCACTACTTTAACTTTTTTTTCAAGTATATCAAACTGAGTGATTAAACAATAGTGCATACTAATAGGGCAGATTGACAAAAAAGTCATAATGTCATATAATAACTTTTAATTCAAGATATTTTAATTAAAAACTTTAAGGTTGTGAAGTTATGGAGAATAATAACATCCAACAGTCTTTGAAACTGTTTATTGTGATGTCTAGAGCTCATCGATCAATTAATGATGTGGTGAATAAACATATAGCCGAAGAAGGTTTGAATCCAACTGAGTTTGCCGTACTGGAATTACTTTATCATAAAGGCGATCAGCCTCTTCAGCAAATAGGCGGAAAAATCCTGCTGGCGAGCGGCAGCATTACCTATGTCGTGGATAAACTTGAACAGAAGGAATATCTACAACGAATAGCATGTAAAGAGGATCGCCGTGTAACCTTTGCAAAAATAACGGATAAAGGAAAGGCCTTTATTGAAGGAGTATTTCCTGAGCATGAAAAAAGAATCGATGATATCATGAGCGTACTTACGCAAGATGAAAAGGCCACCGTGATAGAATTACTTAAAAAGATTGGATATTCCGCCCAAAATTAGCTTAAGAACCAGCACCCTGATTTTACTGCAGGTGCTGGTTTTTTATGTCTAATGGATGTTATGCAAAGCTGGTAAAACCTAATTTGTTCAAAGGGAATGAAGGTTTTTACTAACGCTGTGGCGAATTAAATTATATTACGATAACCGCGATTAAGGAGAATTTTTCTTGAAAGTGATTTCGATTGGAGGATAACGTTAATCTGGATTTTACAGTCAAAAAAATCTTGTTATATCGTGAAAAGGAGTGTACATATGAAATTTAATGAGTATGAGTATAAGCGTCCTGAAATGGATAATATTAAAACCCGGTTCATGAAAGCCTTGGAAAAGTTTACGTACGCTGAAAATGCTGATGCACAAATAAAATCCATGGAAGAAATAAGTGAAATTCGAAATTATGTGGGTACGATGTTTAATTTGGTCTATATTCGACATTCCATTGATACCAATGACGAATTTTATAAAGCGGAGAATGATTATTTAGATGACTTCTCCCCTGAAATGGAAGAGTTAACATCTAAATTTTACAGTGAACTCGTTCGCTCGAAATATCGTCAGGAGCTTGAGGGGAAATGGGGAAATCAACTATTTGACTTGGCAGAAGCCCAACTTAAAACCTTTTCGCCCGAGATCATACCGCAACTGCAAAAAGAAAATAAATTGTCAAGTGAATATTCGCAATTAATTGCCTCTGCAAAAATTCACTTTGATGGAAAAGAGCTTACACTTGCGCAGCTTCAGCCTTTTATGGAGTCGGCGGACCGTGAGTTAAGGAAAAATGCAAGTAAGGCATATTACGGTTTCTTTGAAGAAAAGCAGGGGGATTTGGATCGTATATTCGATGAACTTGTCAAGGTGAGGCATGGGATTTCGTTAGCGCTAGGTTATGAAAACTTCGTAGAGCTTGGGTATTATCGAATGACAAGGACTGATTATAATGCTGAAATGGCTGCTGCTTTCCGCAAGCAGGTGAAAGAAGAAGTGGTACCACTTGTAACCCGGCTGAAGGGACGTCAGCGTGAACGTCTTGGCTTGGAGAATTTGAACTATTATGATGAGAATTTTCATTTCAGTACGGGTAATGCCGTTCCAAAAGGCGATGCTCAGTGGATCATCGAAAATGGGAAAAAGATGTACCAAGAGCTTTCACCTGAAACGAATGAGTTTTTCAACTTTATGATAGATAATGACCTGATGGACCTTGTGGCAAAGAAAGGAAAAGAAAGCGGGGGCTACTGTACTTTTATAGAAGACTATAAAGCTCCATTCATCTTTTCAAATTTCAACGGGACTTCAGGGGATATAGATGTTTTAACACATGAGGCAGGCCATGCATTCCAAGTTTATCGCAGCCGTAATCTCGACATTCCTGAGTATTATTGGCCTACCTATGAAGCATGTGAAATCCATTCGATGAGCATGGAATTTCTTACCTGGCCATGGATGGAGCTATTTTTCAAGGAAGATACGGAAAAGTATAAGTTTTCCCATTTAAGTGGTGCACTTACATTCCTCCCGTATGGGGTAGCCGTTGATGAATTTCAGCATTTTGTCTATGAAAATCCCGATGCCTCCCCCATTGAAAGAAAGCAGGCTTGGCGTAAGATCGAGATGGATTATTTGCCGCATCGTGATTATGAAGGGAATGAATTCTTGGAGAATGGCGGGTATTGGCAGCGGCAAAGCCACATTTATCAGTCACCTTTTTATTATATCGACTATACGTTGGCTCAAATTTGTGCTTTCCAATTCTGGAAAAGGTCGGCTGAAAAAGATGAAACGGCTTGGGAGGATTATTTGAACCTGTGCCAACTTGGAGGCAGCAAGTCCTTCCTTGATCTCGTTGAATCTGCTAATTTGAAATCCCCATTTGTTGACGGTACTGTTCAGTCCGTTGTGAAGGTGATAGACGAATGGCTTTCAACTGTCGATGATAAAGCATTATAAAAGATGAGGTTTTATTTGATTCGGTAATTTATTGGATGCTTTAAAAAAACGCTTGAGGGTTACTCCTTAAGCGTTTTTAATCTTTTATCACGTTCAGGAAGTAAGGCATTGCACATACAAATCAGCTGCTTTAAGCCTTAGGGAAATGCATAAGAGGTAAATAGGGTCACAATGATATGATAGAGAGAACTTTCTCTTTAATGCCTTTAAGTCAAGGAAAAAACAGCTGACATAAGGAATATTGCTCGGCTTGTCTTAAATGTCTCTTCCTTACATATAAATGTAGGGAGGAGGGGAGAGTATGCTGTCAAGGTGGTCAGGGATTTTTCAGATTGCAGCGGTATATGTAGGCACAGTCGTTGGTGCAGGTTTTGCAACTGGAAAAGAGATTGTCGAGTTTTTTACCCGTTATGGCTTTTATGGCTTTATTGGTATTTTAATAGCAGGTTATATTTTCATTTTTACTGGAACGAAAATCATGCTCATTTCCGCAAGGATAAGAGCATCTTCTTATGAGGAGTTCAATGAATTTCTTTTTGGAAAGAAAATAGCAGGAATCATCAATATCTTTTTCCTTATCATGCTGCTAGGGGTGACGGCTGTCATGATTTCCGGTGCAGGCGCCGTTTTCGAGGAACAACTTGGTGTGCCGAAAAGTATAGGAAGCTGGTCTACGATCATCCTGGCAACCTTGGTCTTAATGATGGGAATGCGCGGTGTATTCACTGTAAACTCTTTTGTAGTACCAATCATGATCTGTTTTAGCTTGATCCTTTTTTTCTCGACTTTGGGAAATGGAGATTTCTTCAAGACCCTTACTAAAGTTCCCGATGAAGTGATTACCTTGAAAGTGATTTTGTCACCATTTGCCTATACAGCCTTTAACCTTGCTTTGGCACAGGCTGTGCTGGTTCCGGTGGCGTATGAAGTCCGAGATGAGAAGGTCATTAAACATGGTGCAATCCTTGGGGGGATATTCCTAACCATCATTTTATTATCAGGGCATTTTTCACTTATGACCCTTCCTGACCTGAATAGTTATGAAATTCCTTCGGCAGTTATTATGAGAACCGCAGCCGGTCAATTATATTGGATGTTCATTTTGGTAATCTACGGGGAGATATTCACTTCGGTCATCGGAAACATATATGGATTACAAAGGCAAATCAGCAGTTATATCAAATTGCCAAGCATTCTAATCATAGCTGTGATTTTTTTAATAGCTTTGATCATTAGTGAATTCGGATATGGAAGGTTATTAGGATATATTTATCCAGCTTTTGGATACATAAGCCTGCTTTTTTTAATTCTGGTCTGGAAAAGCAAGGCAGGGAAGGAGTAATGAAGTACGGGGGGCATGACCTTAGCCCTCCGTCCCAGGGGAAATGGGGGTTCATCCTTTCATAAGCGTCTTAGCCATTTCCAGAAAAGCAGCCCGGAAATCCATATCTTTTTTCGTGAACATAGTTAAGCGGACGGGTGCTTTTTCATCCTTGAGCAATACGGAAGTGATCACATCACCCCCACTTTCCACTTCAAATCCCGCGCCGTTCTCTATATCAAGTGCCGGATCCCTAATCGTTTTTGAAAGGCTTTTCAGCTGGGTATGAACGTTTTCTTCCACCTCATCCCAGTTGACATCCGCCGTCAACAATTCGATTCTCATATAAATGGAGTCATCTTCTTTCAGGAAAATAATATCCTTTCCAGGTTCTTCGGCACTCAATTTAAATTGTTGCAAAACATAGAGGCTGAACGGTTGATTATCACTTCTTTTTAAGAACGCTGTTTTTTCTATTGTTTTCCCATTACTTGTATATTGCAGGTTTTGCTCCATCAGTCTTACTTTGTTGTTGTTTCCGTCATTGCGACCTTGAGAAGAATTGCCTTCGTTCTCCTCGTTTACTGAATCTCCCTGTGGCTCATCTGCATTTTCGTCTGTGGTCATACCGCAGCCCGTCAGCAAAAAAGCGGTGAATGTGGCATAGCCAATAGAACGTGTCCAACTAGTCATTTCTTTTTCCCTCATCTCTCTGATAGAATTAAAAATTCATGATATCCCCACAATCACAAATGCAGGACCTTTAATGAAATAGACGGTATGGAGTGAAAATTGTTACAAAAAAGCAGGAGAATGAATTGGTATGATTCTAAAAAGTGAAAAACGGAATGGTCATTAAGAAACCATCCCGTTTGTTTACATTGACTTATCCTATGATTTTATAATTTTTATGGTTGACGACGGTCTTCTGTTCAAGTTCCAAATCACGATAATTTTCCATATACGTGACGTCCACGATTACGGAGTTCTCGTTCACTTTCTCGACGATTCCTTTTAAGCCTTCTCTAAATTCAATGATATTTCCAACTTCCGCTTTCTTCATGGTAATCATCCTTTCCCATTTCGTTTCCAATGATCAAACTATGGAGTAATTGGATTATTCGAACATCTTGCCGTTTAGATATTGACGTGGGGAGTGCAAGTAAGAGAATTAGATTCTCTTCTGTCGGTACAGTAAGCTAAACTGTTAAAGGAGGTGCGATTCTTGTATGGAGCAACTGTAATGATGTGGCATAATTTGGTATATCCTGTGGACACAGTTATGCATACCAGTATGTAATCCTATGTGCAAAAAATGCCAAACATTTTACATTATGATATTTTACTATACAGTTTGCACTATTTTAAAGCATTCGTAAAGAATAATGTAGCAAGATGGCCTCAAAAAATTCCGATTTATATTAAACGGCATGTTTATGATAAAATGGAAACGGAATTTCTCCTGTATGAATATGGATAGAACATTTGATAATTAAGGAGGATAATAGGATGAATGCTGAAGAAGCAAAAGATGTACTCGATAAACTGGCAAATCGGGAAATGGATGAATTCAAGATAACAAAGGAAGAATTTTTAGCTTTTCGTGAGGTTCTTGTAAAAAGGGAAGACTTTAAACATTTTCGGGGGAATGCTCAACATAACGGTGTGATAATTTATACGTATTTAGAAGAAGCGAGAAGTTAATGACCGGATATTATGGGGGTGGCTCACGATTGGGCCACCCCCTATCATTATTTACAATGGGAAATCATTTGCTTCCTTAATTTAATCAAAGCGGACTTTCTCCAGGATTTGACGGCTGCTGTAGTAACTTGATATAACTCAGCAATTTCAGTCACTGTTTTATTCTTCAGGTAGGTCTGCAAAAGCCAGCGTTGCTGATTCAATGTCAAGCCTGCCGTATAGTGTAAGATATTTTCGATGGCGAAGGCCTCTTCGTGCATTAAAAAAGGATCTTTAATCTCTAGTATGGCGGAATCAAATGGTTTGGTGTGGGTTTCATATTTATGATGATGCTTTAATTCATTCAGGATTTTTCCTTTGATTACAGTGTAGGCATAGTTAGAGAATTGTCCGTATTCCTCATTGAAACTTCTAAATGACTCCCATAAAGCAATCAACCCTACTTGAAAATATTCTTCCTTATTTTTATAGATGGAAAGTGAACGGATAATATGATGGATCATAGGGGTGAATTCAGTCTTTAGTGCTGAGAAATCATCCATTAAGCAGCTACCTTTAGAAAGTGCACTTTCAGTATTCCCGGGTGCTTCTACCATAAATGATCCGTTCGGCTATTGCTAAATGGCATAACGGAAAATGTAAGGGATAAAAAAGTGGGTTAGCAGGCGGTGAACCAGAAACTCATTGAAAGGAAACGGGAGATTCGGGAGTATTGAAAGTGCTTTTGAGCGCGGGGATGACCAAAAGAAAAACACATCCGGATAGTGGATGTGCCGAATCAATTCACTCAATTCTTCTTAGATAGTTTTTAAGTTCTTTAACGGTGACTCCTTCTAGTTTTTCATCTTCGTTCAAGTTAAACCCATATACATATGAAAATGATGTGTTTTTCTTTTTACAGATTACTTTTACCCGCAATTCAATGAAAATCATCATTTAGTTTAAACGTCAGCAATAGCTCAAAGTCTCCGTTCACAGGGAGCTATAGATAACACTGGGTTTTTACTCCACGGAGACTGATATCGAGAACGGACATGTCCCATTTCAGCTTTCATTATCCATGTTGTGCACTTCTATTATTTTGAAATAAACCAGGAAGTTGGGGGAGAACAGCTGACACGCTTCATTCCTGTGGTATTTCATTATGTATTCCTCTGAACATTTCTATTGCGATTTCCAAAGTAGGCATATAGATAAAACCATTGTTTTTGTTACCTCTGCGATTTTCGGAATCCAGCATCCTGTGCGTCTTGTTCGGTACAAAACATTTCTTCTGGTTTAGTTATTTCGTAATATTGGCCCGAAGGAATGTGATATATTTTATTGCCTTTAGAATTTATATTGCCTTTTATTTTGGGGTTATTGCAAGATGAGTTCACAGTGTTTTTTTTCTCTGATGTTTCTCCGGACTTCGAATCATCAAACCCTTTTGAAGTTGCATAGTTTTCAATTGACCATATACCGACTTCGTCTTTTTGGGCTTGTTTCTGAATATCTTCAAATTCATCAAGATATTTAGTGTTCGGTGCATAAACATAGGCAACCCTTGCCAGTCCTTTTTCAAGCAGGAGCTTATTCACCATTTTTCCATCAACATAAAAATAGGCAAGCAGCCGGCCGTATTTATCTCTTTCACCAATGCCGGTTTCTACTTCCACATTAGAACCAGCAGGCATTAAATCCTTGGTGAACTTGCTTGCTTCAGGTCCAAAAGGCTGAACGGGCTTGGAGGGGTGCACGGTTTCCGGGGTATCTACCAAAAGGAGCCTGACCGTTTCTTCCTTTCCGTTAGTCATTTTGATTTTTACTGTATCTCCGTCAACAACCCTGACGATCTTGGCTGTGAATGTCTTGCCTTTTTCTTCTTTGGAAGAATCGCTACTGGATTTTGTGTCTTGATTGGACGTCCCTTGTTTGGATGAGTCATTAATTAGGTTATCTGAAACCTCCTGGCAACCAGTTAAAGTGATCATGCAGATGGCAATCAGGAGAAGCGCATGCAAATAAGAATGAGAAAAGGTATTTCTTTTCATTATAAAGCCTCCAGTTCAAAGATATTTTCCATGTAGTCATGGATATGTGGGCAGGAATAATACTAACCTATTAAAACCGGAAAGAAAATCAAAACTCATTAAATTTTTACATACTTTACTATTCACTATGATTATTGTTTCTTATAATAAAATTGGAGAGTATGAAAGGTAGGCGTGAAAAAGTATGTTTAGGCTAGAAAAGATTAGATATAAAGGGATTTTAAATATTGATAGTCTGAAAATTTCAGCAAATATGGTTACTTGTTTGGCTGGAGAAAGTGGAGCCGGAAAAACTTCACTGCTTCGATTATTGAACAGAATGAATGAACCGGACAGCGGCTCGATCTTTTATCAAGATCAGCTGCTAGATAACCTTAATCCTATAGAGCACCGTCGGAAAGTCACTATGCTTTCTCAGACACCATTCATTTTACCCGGTACGATTGAAGAAAATCTTCAATTGGGCCTAGAATTGACAGAAAGAGAAAAGAAAGAGAAGGCAGAGTTCATGAAAGCCCTTGATACGGTTCTACTGCAGAAGTCTTTATCCGATGATGCGGAGATTCTGTCTGGCGGTGAGAAACAAAGGCTGGCACTGGCTAGATTACTATTGTTAAAACCCGAAGTTTATTTACTGGATGAGCCTACAGCTGCGCTAGATGAGGAAACAGAATTGAAGGTCATGAGCAGATTTATAGCAGAAGTGAAGCGGGAAAAGGGAACGGTCATCATGATAACCCATTCAAAACAACTCGCGGACATCTGTGCTGAAAAGATGATCGTTCTGAAAAAGGCAAAGGGGAGTGACTATTAATGGAGGGAAATGGGATAATAGATATTGAGTTCTGGCGTCTTTGTGCGGCCTACCTCTTTGTTGTAGTTCTGCTCATTATCGTGAAATGGCGAGGGATTTCACGGGAAAAGCAAATCATTCTCGCCACGGTACGGATGACGGCCCAACTCATTCTTGCGGGTTATGTTTTGACATATATTTTTGAAAATACCCACCCTTTACTTTCTTTAGGGTTTCTATGTGCGATGTCCCTGTTCTCCATCCATAATATTTTTAAGCAAGTGCCCTATACGCTTAATGAGAAAATCAAAAGGATGGTTATCATAAGTATGTTGACAGGTCCCATGGCCGCCTTGTTTTATTTTAATCTGGTCGTGATCCATTTCACGCCTTGGTATGAGCCAAGGTATTTCATTCCAATAGCAGGGATGATCGTGGGGAATGCGATGACTGGAGTGACATTAGCACTTAAAAACCTCCATGATGGGATTAGCAGTAATCGTGAAAAGGTAGAAGCGATGTTAATGCTTGGAGCGACACCAGCGAGGGCAGTGAAGAAATATGTGGATGCTGCATTCGATTCGGCAGTACTCCCAACTTTGAACAATATGCTCGGAATGGGGATTATTTTCCTTCCTGGAATGATGACAGGGCAAATCCTGTCGGGGATAAGCCCGCTCATCGCAATTGAATATCAGATTGCCATACTTATCGGGATTCTCGGGAGTGTTTCATTAACAGTTGTCCTTTTCATTATGCTGAGTTTCAGAGCCTTTTTTACCAAAAATGCACAGCTGTCCATTTAATCATTGAAGAATCTAAAAAGTAATAGTTGCAGTTCTATCTATATTTTTGTACTATTTTTTAGGTACCAGATAGTTTTGGTTTGTTTGTTGGGAATGATAATGATATTCTGATAAGGAAAAGGGCATATCTTTTTTCATTTCTTTCCTGATTGGATAGAGAAAACCCCTTACATAACCTATTTTTGTTAATTTATCTTAAAGGAGATTGATTTATATGGTAGAAAAAACATTTACAGTAACTGCAGAAACAGGAATTCATGCTCGTCCGGCTACATTGCTAGTACAAGCTGCAGGAAAATTTGATTCAGAAATAAACCTTTCTTATAAAGAGAAAAAAGTGAACCTTAAGTCCATTATGGGTGTAATGTCACTTGGAATTGGCAAAGGGGCAGAGATTACGATTTCTGCTGAAGGAAGCGATGAAAATGATGCACTGAACACACTTGCTGAAACATTGAACAGAGAAGGATTAGCAGAATAATGTCCACTTTGATTAGTGGAATAGCAGCTTCAAACGGAATAGCCATCGCTAAAGCCTACCGGCTGACTGAGCCAGATCTTTCGATTGAAAAAAGAAGCATAGAAGATGTCGGGGCGGAAATATCCCGTTTTAAGGAAGCTATTCAAAAGTCAACAGTTGAATTGGAGATAATCAGGGAAAAAGCCGAAAAGGACTTAGGGGCCGATAAGGCCGCTATTTTTGACGCGCACCTACTTGTTTTGGCTGATCCGGAACTTATAACTCCAATTCAGGATAAAATACAATCAGAAAACGTCAACGCTGAGTTCTCTTTAAATGAAACCGCAAGCATGTTCATTACGATGTTTGAACAAATGGATAATGAATACATGAAGGAACGTGCAGCTGATATCCGAGACGTCACGAAACGGGTACTGTCGCATCTTTTAGGTGTTCATATTCCAAATCCAAGCATGATTGCTGAAGAAGTGATTATCATTGCGGAGGATTTGACTCCATCCGATACAGCACAGTTGAATCCGGCTTACGTCAAAGGTTTTACGACCGATATCGGTGGACGTACATCCCATTCAGCCATAATGGCGCGTTCATTGGAAATTCCAGCAGTCGTAGGAGCAAAGTCAGTAACTTCGTCCATCGAAAATGGTGACTTGGTTATTATTGACGGGTTAAAAGGTGAAGTACACATCAACCCTACTCCTGAACTCGTGAAACGCTACGAAGAGGAACAGGAAGCCTATGCTTTGCAAAAGGCTGAGTGGGCGAAGCTGGTCCATGAACAAACGGTTACAAAAGATGGCCATCATGTGGAATTGGCTGCCAATATTGGTACGCCGAAAGATCTAGAGGGCGTTCATCAAAATGGCGGTGAAGGCATCGGGTTATACCGTACTGAATTTCTTTATATGGGCAGAAATGACTTTCCAAGTGAAGAAGAACAGTTCGAGGCATACAAAGCGGTGCTAGAAGGAATGTCAGGAAAGCCTGTAGTCGTCAGAACGCTTGACATAGGCGGAGACAAGGAGTTGCCTTATTTAGAGCTTCCTAAGGAAATGAATCCTTTCCTTGGATACCGGGCGATTCGGCTCTGCTTAAATGAGCAGGAGATTTTCCGGACACAGCTCCGTGCCCTGCTTCGTGCAAGCATCTACGGAAATTTGAAAATCATGTTCCCAATGATTGCAACACTAGGCGAATTCCGCGAAGCAAAAGCCGTCTTGGCTGAAGTTAGACAGGAATTGCTTGATAATGGTGTTCAAGTTGCTGAAAAAATTGAAGTCGGAATTATGGTTGAAATCCCTTCAACTGCAGTGATGGCTGATATATTTGCTAAGGAAGTCGATTTCTTCAGCATAGGCACTAATGACTTGATTCAGTATACGATGGCCGCTGACCGAATGAATGAGAGAGTATCTTATTTATACCAACCATATAATCCAGCTATTCTTCGCCTGGTTAAAATGGTTATAGATGCAGCTCATAAAGAAGGGAAATGGGCCGGAATGTGCGGTGAGATGGCTGGAGATGAAGTAGCTGTTCCAATTTTAATCGGAATGGGTCTCGACGAATTTTCCATGAGTGCCACTTCCATTCTAAAAGCACGTTCCTTGATTAGCCAACTTTCGCTTGAAGAGATGAAAAAACTGTCTCAGGATGTTTTGGTAATGGATACAAATGATAAAGTGAAAGAAGCGGTAGTTAACGCTTTGAAGCAATAAATAATGACAAACGGCACCCCGTCCCCTTCGGATGGGGTGCTGTCCTGTAATTTTTCTTAAATCATTTAGAAAGAATGTTTATTGCAACAAAATGGGGGTAAATAAAAAGCAAGCACAGTTGTTTGGCTCTATTAGGGCAGCTGACATTCTCATTTCCCCCTTTGTCGCCGGTTGGTTAATCCAACCGGCAATTTTTTTGAGTTTATCCAAGGGAAATAAAAAAACACGGGAATGATTATTCAGATTTTTCACTTTTCAAATGAAACGATATAATGAAATTATATTTAAATTTTTTATGAAAATGGGGGATCTAAGATGGATTTACATTTGCAAAAGAAAAATGCTTTGATTTTAGCTTCAAGCCAAGGATTAGGGAAGGCGATGGCAGCTGAATTGGTTAAAGAAGGAGCAAATGTCATGCTAGCCAGCCGTGATGGAGAAAAGCTTGCCGCCGTCCAAAGGGAATTATCAAAGCTTGGGGCGGGTAAAGTGGCTTATATGGCAACGGATATAACAAAAGCTGAAGACATTAAAAGCCTGGTTGAGCAAACAGCTGAAGAGTTCGGCGGTATCGACATTCTTATTAATAACGCCGGAGGTCCTCCTGGGGGTTCATTTTCAGATTTCAATGATGAAGAATGGCAACAATCTTTCGAACTTAATTTATTGAGCTTCATCAGGACGATCCGTGAGAGCTTGCCGCATCTAAAAAAACAGGGCGGAAAAATTGTTAATATTGCATCTTCATCCATTAAGGAGCCTATTCCAGGATTGATATTATCGAATACATTCCGCACCGCAATCGTGGGATTGTCAAAGACACTTGCTACCGAGTTAGCTCCAGACGGGATTTTGATCAATACAGTTGGTCCGGGAAGAATTGCAACAGACCGCATTCAGCACCTTGATAAAATGAATGCAGAGAAACAAGGCGTCACTCCCGAGAAGATAACTGAACAATCCATAAATAAAATCCCTCTTGCCCGTTACGGGGAACCCGAGGAATTTGCTAAGTTCGTTACTTTCCTTGTTTCAGGTGCGAATACATATTTAACGGGCCAGTCCTATTTGGTTGACGGGGGAATGATAAAGTCGATTTAAGTTTTTTTGAAAACAAAATGATTGGGAGGGATTTTCAGTGACGAAATCGAACGAAGTAATCGGATTCATAGGTTTAGGAGTAATGGGAAAAAGCATGGCCGTAAATCTACTAAAGGCAGGATTTGAGGTAATTGTTTATACCAGGACGAAAGAGAAGGCAAGTGAATTGCTTTCAAAGGGAGCGAAGTGGGCATCTGCACCTAAGGAAATTGCACATATAGCTAATGTGATCATTTCCATGGTAGGATACCCTAGCGATGTGGAAGAAATTTATTTTGGAGAAAATGGGCTTATCGAGAATGGGAAAAAAGGAACCCATTTAATCGATATGACGACCTCCACCCCATCCTTGGCCATGAGAATAGCAGAGGAAGCCAAGAAAAGAGGAATGCAATCATTGGATGCACCGGTTTCCGGAGGAGACATCGGTGCTCGTGATGCGAAGCTTACGATCATGGTGGGCGGGGAAAGTGAGGCATTTGAAGCGGTTCGGTCCATTTTTGATATTATTGGCAGCAATGTCGTATATCAAGGCCCAGCGGGGTCAGGACAGCATACGAAAATGTGCAATCAAATCGCCATTGCATCTAATATGATCGGAGTAACTGAAGCGATTTCTTATGCCAAAAAGGCGGGATTGGATCCAGACCGGGTTCTAAGAAGCATATCATCGGGTTCTGCTGGCAGCTGGTCACTTTCAAACCTTGTGCCGCGAATGGTCAAAGGGGACTTTGAACCAGGTTTTTATATCAAGCATTTTATTAAAGATATGAAGATTGCACTTGATGAAGCGGAAAAAATGGGAATGGACGCTCCTGGATTAAGTCTGAGCAAATCCCTATATGAGGGGCTGGCAGAAGCTGGCGAGGAAAATAGCGGTACCCAGGCATTATATAAATACTATAATTAAGTGCTAGCATTTCTTTTTCATGAATAAGCTGATAGCGATAGCCTTTACAAAAAGGAGCGATCGATATGGGCGAATTCGATGATATCAACATGAAATTTCAGGAATTAGAGGATGGTCGATATATTGTCAGGATTGAAGGTTATAAACGCGAAAAAACCATTCATCAAACAAAGCCCATTCGTTGGGATTTGAAATTAATGAATGAAAGTCCGCTAATCCTGCCGGTAAAATTCAGTCATATCGAAACGAATGCCGGTTTCCAGATCCTGATGCGCGAATTGAAAAGTTTAGGTCTTTCAAAGCCGCGCTCCGCAAAGGAATTTGAAGAAGTGATGGCTGATTTACTCGGTTCCATCGTTGAAGTGAGCCTTACCACGACAAATAAAGAAGAAGGATATCGGGAAATTCGTTTTTTACGGAGATTGTATTAGTTGTCCGGCATGGTGAAAAACCATCAGTTGCCTGAAATCTTTGAGAATAGGAAAGTGGCCTTCAATCATTCCAATGAAGGCCACTTTTTTGTCTGATTCGCTCAAGATAAAAATGCTTCTATGCGGTCCAAAGCCTTTTCCAGGGTTTCCATGGAATAGGCATAGGAAATCCTAAAGTACCCTTCCCCAAGTGGAGAGAAAGCGTCACCAGGGACTACCGCCACTTTTTCCTGTTTGACAAGATTGAGGCAAAAGTCAATGGAAGAGGTATAGCCTTCAGGCAGCTTTATAAAGAAGTAAAAGGCACCATTTGGTTTGACTATTTCCAGTTTCATCGCTTGTAATCGACTGTATACGTATTCCCGTCTCCGTGCATACTCGGTCTTCATGGGAATGGCATCATCCTTACCTGCCGTCAATGCGGCCAAGGCAGCTCTCTGCGATATGGAGGAGGCACAAGTAACATTGTATTGATGGACCTTCAGAATATGCTGAGAGATGGCTGCCGGCGCAAACAGAAGGCCAATTCTCCACCCGGTCATGGAATGGGATTTGGATAAACCGTTCAGGACGATGGTTTGTTCTTTTAAGAAAGTGGCAATCGATACATGTTCCTGATCGAATACAAGTTCACTGTATATCTCATCAGCCAATATGAAGATGTCCTTGCCTCTTACAAGTTCGGCAATGTCCAATAATTCTTCGGCAGACAATGTTACCCCAGTCGGATTCGATGGATAGGGAAGAACGATGCAACGAGTTTGATCAGTTATGTACTTCTCAATTATATCTGCAGTCAAACGAAATCCATTTTTTGTTGTATCGGCATAAATCGGTGTTGCACCGCACATTTTGATGAGGGGTTCGTATCCTGGATATACCGGCCCTGGTAATATGACTTCGTTACCTGGGATGAGGATCGTTCGAAAGGTAATGTCAATGCCCTCGCTGGCACCTGATGTCACGATGACTTCATTCGCTGGATCATAATCGAGCCTGTATTTCTCTTTTACATATTCAGAGGCAGCTTCCCTTAATTCCAGATAACCGGCATTGTGAGTATAAACGGTATAATCATTATCGATGGCTTGTTTTGCCGCTTCTTTTATATGCATTGGAGTGGGAAAGTCAGGCTGTCCTATCGTTAAGGAAATGGTTCCTTCGATATCAGCGACCATATTGTAGAATTTGCGGATCCCTGATATTTGAACGTCTTTTACTAGAGGGTTTATTAAATGTTCCATGATGAATATCCTCCCTTTTCATACTTCATGAGATTATGTACTATGTTTGACGGATTCATTTATATTTTATCATTTAGTTTGGATGGGGGAGAAATACTTTTTGAGATTAATGAATTAAAGGTATACTGTATTTATAAGAAAATTTTGAGGGTTGATACAAATGATAAGGACATGTGCAATTACTACTAACCAAGAAATCCGTTTCGGTTTACCGCTATCAGAAATGAATAATCCGGATATCGAGTGGTATTGGGTGGATTTTTCCAATCCTGCAAACAACGAAATCGAATTTTTATCCAGTCATTTTCACTTTCATCCGCTGGCAATTGAAGACTGCCTGGATGATTTTAACCAGCGTCCTAAAATGGATTTTTATGAGGACTACCAATTTCTTGTAATACATGCTCTAAGGCAAAGGGTATTTAGAGCGGTGGAATTGGATATGTTCGTTGGTGAAAAATGGATAGTCACTTTTCATAAGGAAGAAATGCTTGAACTTGAAAAGGTCTGGGAAGAGATCTCTGATAATAAAATGTTGATGCATGGCCCCTTTTTCTTGATGCACAGGATAATTGACAGGGTCGTCGATGAATTTTTCCCTCCCGTCTATAAAATGGAAAGCGAGTTGGGCAGCATTGAGGACAATACTGAAAATGAAACGATAAACGATTTGATGGATCAGCTATTCGATTTACGTACGGATATGTCCAGGCTTCGTCGAACCATATTACCGATGCGTGATTTATTATACAGGATGATTTCATCAGAGCGCCTCAATTACTTAAAAGATCAACACCTATATTTTACTGATGTGTATGATCATCTTCTTAAATTAACTGAAATGCTGGAATCGTATCGGGATTTCTCCTCCGATATCCGGGATAGTTATTTGTCGGTGAACTCTAATAATATGAATTCAACGATGATGACATTGACTGTAATAACTACCATTTTCATGCCGCTGACTTTCATAGTAGGTGTGTATGGGATGAACTTTCAATTTATGCCCGAATTAAATTGGCACTATGGCTATTTCTTGGTCCTCGGAATGATGGGGGGGATTGCGCTGTTGATGTTTTTATACTTTGTTAGAAAAGGTTGGCTCAATCCAAGGAAAAGGTCACGAAAGAGCTGAAAATACCCAATTGACCTGTTTGTTATAATATCCATATTAATTTGATACTTTATTTTGATATAATTAAAAAGAATGAAGTACCAAATTTATGAATATGAGGTGTTTAAATGGAAGCTGGTGTTGTTGAAAGTCAAGTGGAAAGAGGAGAGTATGCTGGATTCTGGCTGCGCTTTGGCGCGAATATTATTGATGGTATCATAATCGGGATCCCTACCGGAATCATATCAGTTTTTGTAAGTGTTTTCTGGGGTGGAGCGATGATGGATTTACAGGAATCGACAAACGATCCTAACTATGAGGCATCATTGAGTGATTTATTCGCTTTCATGGCCGGGACCATTATCATTCTATTTTTATCTCTACTTATAAGCTTTCTTTACTATACTTTATTGCATTCCTCGAAATGGCAAGGCAGTGTCGGAAAAATACTCCTGAATATTAAAGTGACGGATTTAAATGGAGAAAGAATTGGCTTTGGAAGAGCTACAGGGCGTTATTTTGCGACGATACTATCAGGTATGATCTTTTATATCGGTTATATCATGGCAGGGTTTACGTCGAAGAAACAGGCACTTCACGATATGATTGCCGGAACGGTAGTAGTAAAAAAATGAGCTGGGTAAAAAGGGGACCTGTATGGGTCCCTTTTTTGTTTGGCCCGAAAAGATAAGCACTTTTTGATCCTTTTTTTATCATTGCTCTAAACAAAAGACAAAATTAACCGAATTATTAGGTATGAGCTGATGATAAAAAACCATGATAGGTCCATGTAACACAAGCAGGATTTTTCTGCCGGATAAATGATTTAGGAATTGTAAATTGAAAAAGTAAGAGAAGGGCGAGATGAAATGGAAGCTAATAAAGGGATATTACTGGAAAGTGGTACAAATGAGCTGGAGATAGTGGAATTCGGCATCGGTAAGAATAAATTCGGCATTAACGTAATTAAAGTGAAAGAAATCATTAATCCTGTCCCCATTACGCTTGTACCTCATTCCCATCCAAATGTGGAGGGGATCATTGAGCTTCGCGAAGAAGTCCTGCCGGTAGTAAATGTAGCGGATGCTTTGGGATTTCCGCCATCTGAAACTCCTGAGCAGGATAAATTCATAGTCGCTGAATTCAATCAGCAAAAAGTGGTTTTCCATGTTCATACTGTAACACAGATCCATCGTATTTCCTGGTCTCAAATCGAGAAGCCTTCGGATATGTATCAAGGGCTTGAAAGTCAGATTATCGGAGTAATAAAATTAAATAGCGAAATGTTACTGTTACTCGATTTTGAAAAAATAGTGGTCGAAATCAATCCGGAATCGGGAATAAACATCCAGCAGGTTAAAAAGCTCGGTAGCCGACAAAACTCAGATAAGAAAATCCTGATTGCAGAAGATTCTCCATTACTGAGAAAGCTGCTTTTTGATACATTGTCGGAAGCTGGATTCAAGTACTTGGAGTTTTATGAAAATGGACTTGATGCAATTAATTATCTGGAGAATTTGATTGACTCAGGAAAAGTGGTCGAAAAAGAAGTGCAACTGGTGATTACCGATATTGAGATGCCCCAAATGGATGGTCATCATTTGACTAGAAGAATAAAGGAAAGCGGTGAACTCGCAGTATTGCCGGTGATTATTTTCTCTTCCTTGATTACGGACAGCCTGCGTCATAAAGGGCAGGTCGTAGGGGCTGATGCCCAAATCAGCAAACCTGAAATTGCCGAGCTTATAAAATTGATAGACAGGTTTATATTATAAATGTGAAAACGGGCCGATGAGGCATTACCTTACGGCCCGTTTGATTTATCCGGCATTCATACTTAATATTTGGAACCTTTTCCTAAAAAGGAGGATGGGAATGGATTGTGAAAAGGTTGCTTGACCGACCCACGCCCGTAAGCCCTTTTCTCGGTATTCGTTGGGGTCGGCTGTTTTTCACCTGCTTGTCCAACGTAAGATTGCAGGATTTGTTTTGCCTTGGATAATGACAACGCAGCTTTAGGATTACGTATGGATGCTGCCCGGCTGCCGAGGTGGGGTAGTTTTTTCAAATCTTCCTTAGTGGGAGGCAGATGAAAAACATATGATCCGCATTCGACAATCACGTCGGATTGTTGTGCTGCAAAGCGAGGGTTATCAGAGAAATGAAGTCCAATCTTCTTCGCTTTTCCTTCTTGCATAAGCTTGCTTAATGCGAGCCGTTTCAAATTATATAAATTTTTAGGCTCCAACGCAGTCTTCGCGTGCTTATTAACAATAAACACGGCTTGGGCAAGGGAGTTAATCGAAAACTCATCCCTTTCAGAATGTCCTTTCGTTTGGTTCATTATGGAAACTCCTTTTCTTAATAAGGTTAGAAGGGCGTTGTAGAACCCTTCAATAAAAACCTGTTTTTATATTGGGTGAAATATAGACGTGTGCCAATAAGGCAAGAAATAGTTAAAAATTAATGCATGTACATCTCTAGGGTATGACAATCATTTCCCAACACATTTCCATCTATGCATTTCATATTATACCACTTCAAAATATATAAGGAAGTAAAATTCAACCAGATGCCTTTTAGGATAAGAAAAAGAAGGCGTTTATGTGACCTTCTCAGACTGTAGACAAACTCGATAAATAAATTGAGTTTGTCTACAGTTTTTTTGTTTTTAAAATTAGAACGTAGGGCACTTGCTTTCCGCGGGCGGTCCGCCCGCAGAGTCTCCCTTGGAAGCGCTTTTCCCGCAGGAGCTCGCACACCCGTACCAATCACTTTGTTTTAACATTTAGATGGAACCCCTTTTTCCTCCAGTCTTTTTTGTTATAAAAATAGAAGGATTAAAACTTGAGGTGATAAGGATGTTTTCTAAACATGATTCTATTCAGCGAGATCAACGATTCTCTATAACTGCTTTAAATCCAATAAGAAATCAAAAGGGTTTCGGAATGAGACCATTCCGAAACCCTTCTGTCCAATCCTTATCTAGTGTATATATTGATATTTTCGGATACTCCAGCCTGTGGTGCGCTGAGTTGTTGTTGCTGGTAGCCCTGAAAACCTTGATAAGGAGGGTAAGCAGCATAAGGAGGGTAAGCGGGCGGAAATGGAGGAGGATATGAAGGGTAGACTGGTGGACGGTTATTGAATAGCAACGGTCCAATTGCCAATCCTGCAACAAAAGCTACAGGCGCCAATAGAGGAAAGAATGGAAAGAAGCGCTCGTCATTCCAATATTCAGGTCCATATTCAGGTCCGTATTCATTCCCATATGCATTTCTATATTCGTTCTGTAGCATTATGGTTTGTGGATAGTGGTAGTAAGGAAAATGCTGTACTTGCATAATTAGCCTCCTTTTCTCTAATTCTTTACATAGTATGGATTTTTTTTAGAAAAGAGCCTGTTTCATCTTAATCTGTTATAATGAATCTACTTGTGAGAAAAATTTGGGGTGACTGTAATGGATCGGTTTAAAAGCATTATTGCCGTCGGTTTCGGAGGAGCAGCGGGAGCGATATTGCGTTATTGCGTAATATTGACCACTGCCCATTCCTTCTTCCCGTTTGGAACCCTCTTAATAAATATAGTAGGCAGCTTTTTACTTGGGATGATAAGTGGCTATTTCTCCTTGAAAAAGAAATCGTATGTTTTTTTGGCTCTGGGAAGCGGGTTTTGTGGCGGTTTCACCACGATGTCCACATTTTCCCAGGAAATGGTGAATCTACTGCAGGTTTCTCTGCCATTAGCAGGACTGTATCTTGTGGCCACGCTTTTATTTGGTTTGGTCGCCGGTTTCCTCGGACTGTGCCTTTCTAATATAAGGAGAGGTGAGACCTTTTGATAGAAGTTCTTTCAGTTTTTATAGGAGGCTTTTTTGGAGCATCCTCTAGATATGTCTTACAGATTATTTTCAATAGGCTATTGCCAGGTGGCTCAATACCCATTAGTATTTTACTGATTAACCTTATAGGCTCTTTTGGTTTAGGAACGATATTTCCACAGAAAGAAAGCTGGGCTTTATCTTTACAAGTTTTCACGGCAATAGGTTTCTTGGGAGCTTTTACGACCTTTTCCACATTCAGTATGGAAACACTCGAACTTATTAGAAAACACCGATATATAGATAGTCTTATCTATATATCGGTGTCGGTTATAGGTTGTATCGGGACTTTCCTGTGTGGCTACTTAAGCATGTTATGACTTTATGCCGCTTACCCATGTTGCTGGTAAAAAAAACCTGGTTTTCTCAAATATACATCTAATGCTATAATTCATAAGAATACATTACAAAAGATTTATGGCAACAAGTTATTTTAGTCGCACAGGTTTTGTTAATAAGTCTGGCGGTTTTTCCCTGTGGTCTTTTCTTATCATTTTTCGGCCTGGAATTCGTAAACCGTCAACTCAGGACGCGAAAGAAAACGATAAGGGAGCCGGGTAGTGCCAAGCCCTCTATTAACATGTAACGTTAACGAATCGATTTCATACGTGCCTTCTCGGTACTTTTCAGCGTATGGGGGAGTTACAAGGGCTCCGGCAAAGGGAATTTGTACTTGGCCCCCATGACTATGACCGCTTATTTGATATTGGATGTCGTAAGTCCTTGATATATCGGCAAGGTCAGGGGCATGCGAAAGCATAATGGTGAACACTTCTTTTGGAATGCCTGAGAGGGCTTTTTCAAAATCCGGTTTTCCAAGCATGGCATCATCAACCCCGGCAATGAATATTTCTTCAGCCGTTAATAAGGTAATCTTAGTCGAGGTATTTTGCAACATGGTAAAATGAGATTTATTCATGATATCGCTGTAAATTTCCGAGCCATATCCCCCATGATCATGGTTACCATAGATGCTGAATTTTCCAAGCGGCGCTTTGAGCTGATTCAAAACAGGAGGGATTTTCTGTTGAGCCTTGTATTTATTAGGCTGGTCCATTAAATCTCCGGTAAATAAAATAACATCCGGGTCGAGTTGGTTTATCTTATTGACAATTGCTTGTAAATCTTTAAGCTGAAATTGAAAACCTAAATGAGTATCGCTGAATTGGACCATTTTCATGCCATGGAAACCTTCAGGGATAAGGGGATGTCGGATGGTTTTATGCTTGGTTTCTAACCATTTCGGCTCCAAATTATGGGCATAATAGCTGCCGCCAATACCTAAACCGGTTATGGTAGCCAATGTATTAAGGCTTTTTTTTAAAAATGTTCTTCTGGATATGGGTTTATTCAAATTAATCAACCTATCTAATATAAAAATGTTACTTCCTCATACTAACAAACAATATTCAAAAAATGAAGAAAATATCTTCTGTACGCACATGAAAAACATGTAAACTGGGGTTTAATGAAACCGTATCCGGTTTGAAATTGAACATCTATACGGAGGTAACATGATGACCGAACCAATGTTTATTACACTGATTATACTTCTATGCGCCATTGCGCTTTTTATACAAGGAAAATTCCGCGCAGATTTGATTGCACTTAGTGGGGTTTCCATACTTGGTTTACTGGGGATACTTACATTGGATGAACTAGTGGCCGGGTTTGCGAATCAAGTGGTGATCATGCTGGCTGGGCTATTTATCGTCGGTGCCGGCCTTTTAAATACAGGAATCGTGGAAAAGGCAGGAAATAAGTTGTTAGCTTTATGTGGGGGCAGTGAATGGAAATCGCTGCTTATCGTCATGCTTACAGCTGGAATATTAAGTGCGTTTTTAAGTGGAACGGGCATTGTTTCCATACTGCTTCCCCTCGTTATGAGCATGGCTTTACAACAAAAAACAAGTCCGACGAGGTATTTATTGCCCCTTGCCTATGCAAGCAGTATTGGCGGACTATTAACACTTACCGGTACACCCTCCAATATGATCATTGCTGATGTATTGCGGCAAAACGGAATAGGAACATTATCATTTTTTGACTTTACACCAGTGGGATTAATCGCTTTTGCTGCAGGGTTATTCTTCATGTTAACACTTGGGCGCCTCTTACTACCTGAGAAAACGATTGCCGCGAACAATAGTGTTAAGGGACTGTCTGCAGGGGAGCTTGCCGGCATGTATAAAGTGTATGACCGATTGCATTATCTGCATATACCCGCTACTTCCGATATTGTTGGAGAAAGGCTGTCGGACCTTCAGCTTCCTATCCAGTATGAATTGACTTTGATTGAAATTCAGCGGAAGCCAAAGGATAAGCAATTGCCGCTGTTGCAAAGACAGCTGACGATTGCAGCCAGAGCGGATGAAGTTCTTCATCCTGAAGATATCATTTTGGTGTTTGGGGAAGAAGAAGCAGTTGAGAGATTGGCACTGAACTATGAACTGGAGTTTAAGCATTTCAATACCGAACAAATAAAAAAACATTTTCTAAGCAGTAGATTTGGATTGACGGAAATATTGATAGTTCCGAATTCGGATTATGAAAACCAAACATTGATAGATGTGCATTTTCGTGAGAAATACCAATGTAATGTACTGGCAATCAATCGGAATGGTGAATATATTCAAGCGGATGTCGGTACGGAACGTCTGAAACCGGGGGATGCAATCCTGATACATGGAGAATGGGAGAACATTGAGAGGATATCCTCGGATTTACAGGATGTCATCGTTATTGGCAGTACTTCGGAAGATGGCTCTCCGGTCAACTCCAAAGGCAAAACATGGATTGCCTTGGGCATCACTGCATTGATGGTAATTCTTTTGTCGATGGAGTCAATCCCTGCTGTGCTATCGGTATTGACGGCCGCATTGTTGATGGTAATAACTGGCTGTGTCCGTTCGATGGAAGATGCTTACCAAAAGATTAACTGGGAACCTGTTCTATTGATCGCTGCCATGTTCGGAATAACGGCAGCATTGGATAATACGGGTGGAGTGAGAATGATAAGTGATTGGCTGGCCGTTTTATTCAGTAATATCGGGGCACACGGCATATTAGCTGTCTTTTACCTCCTGACACTTATCCTAAGCCAATTCATCCCGTATGGAGCAGCGACGGTGATCATGGCGCCCATTGCCCTGACATCTGCAGTGAATCAAGGCATCGATCCTCTACCTGTATTTCTATGCCTTGCAGTTGCAGGCAGTTTGGCGTTATCCACGCCTAGGGTTGCCACTACCAATGCGCTTGTTATGACGGCAGGTGATTACAAGTATAAGGATTTTATCATGATCGGGATATCCATACAGATCTTCATTGGCGTTATTATGGTGATCGCCATCCCATGGTTCTTCCCTTTTTAATTAGGCATTAAGGCATTGTTCGATTTATGGACAATGCCTTTTCGACGAGGAATCGTTCAGTTTCATTCAAAAGTCATTACTGAAAAAAAGAGTTATGTTGTAGGAATTAAAATTATTTATTATCAATGCTAGAAACTAATGGTATAATTTTGGCATATTGGTGTTTCGTAATTAGGGGGAAGATGCATCATGGATACAGAAAAAATATTGAAAAATTTAGACAGGGTGACACCATTCTTTCAACCGATTTTCAGTGCAGATCAACATCAAGTAATCGGATATGAAATTTTAGGGCGCTATGAGGAACAATCAGAATATAAAAGCCTGGGCTCTTTTTTTCACGATTCTGCAGTGCCGGAAGAGTATAGGGTGGAAGTCGATAATTACGTTCTTGAAATAGCCTTGGAAAGAATAAAAGACTATGGTGAAGATTTTCTTATCTTTATTAACAGAGATCCAAATTTGCTTATGCTGGATCATGGCGAAGAATTCATGGAGATTTTACATCGTCATTTTCAACCGGAGGAAATGCACCGGATTGTGCTGGAATTATCAGACACGATCAGCCCGGAAAACTTAGACCCTTTGCAGCATGTGCTCGCTTATTTTAAAACATATGGGATTAAGATAGCTCTCGATCATTTAGGACAAGACACGCAATTGGACCGAATTGCACAAATTTCTCCGAATATTTTAAAAGTTAACCTGGACCAGCTTCGCATTTCAGGTGGAGATGCCTATCAGGTCATCCTGTTTTCTCTAAGCATGCTTGCACGAAAAATAGGCGCCAATTTACTATTTGAGAACATTGAGTCTGAATACCAGCTTCGCTTTGCATGGAAGAACGGTGGACGATATTATCAAGGGTATTTTTTGGCGAAACCGGAAGGTGAGTTCATCAATAAAGATTTACTGCGTGAAAAATTCCATCAAGAATGTCAGTCCTTCATTTCACTTGAGACAAAGAAGCTTGAGGTCGTTTATCAAAAGACTTTGAAATTCAACGAAAATATGCAAAGCTTCTTAAAACAGCAAAAGCGAGTTGGCTCCCATGAAGATTTTCTTCGTATTTTGGCGAAAAAATTGGATTCCATATGTTTTCGGCTTTATATTTGTGATGAAGAGGGGTATCAAAAGTCACCCAATATCCTCCATAAGGACGGGCAATGGTTAGTCCAACCCAAATATATGAATAAAAATTGGAGCTGGAGACCTTATTTTCTCGAAAACATCGTAAAGATGCGAAATGAGAAGAAAGGAATTTTATCCGATTTATACAGTGATATTGAAACGGGAGAAACCATCCGGACCTTTTCATATCCCCTGAATGATAAGGAATACATATTCTTTGATCTTTCTTATAGTTATTTATATGAAAATGAAGCCCTTTTATAGAAAAACGGACTCATGTATATAATCGCTTGAAGTGTGTAACTATAAGCAGAAATGATGCACTTGGAGGAGACATATTTTGAGTACGTACATCTGGATTCTAATCATAATCGTTACAGTTATGGCGTTATATCTTCTCTTTTATACTTATTCTGTAGCAAGGGCACAGAAAGTGAAAGCCAGATATGATTCGACTATTGATGATTCAGTTAAAGAACATCCGTATTTAAAGAACCCGGTATTCGTTTCCCTTTTTGTCGGAACGGTTTTGGTTGCCGGTTTTATTTTTTACTATGCTTTTAAATAATTGTAAAAGGGAGATTTCAATTTCATGAAATCTTCTTTTTTATTTGGTAGGTGTGGCAAAAGTATCAAGATTTCTCAGGCAATGTGATTTTGTAGTTTGGCTTTGATCTCGACGGGTATTGAAAGATAGAGGCAGTAATCCGAACCGTTAGGAGAAATTCTATAACTAGGAGATGATTGGAATGAGTAAATATTTAGTAGCATGTCTTGCCAGTGTCCTTCTTTTTTTAGGAGGAGGGTTCACAGCTTCAGCAGAGGGCTTAAATAGAGAGGAAGTACTATCTTTAGTACAAGATGCAGTGAAGAATCAAGGTTCGATCAGTGAGGAAGTACGTACGAAAGAAGAGATTGAAGGGAAGTTGGATAAACATTTCACAGGTGATTTCATCGAGAAGTTTGTCGAAGCGAATGTAGTGAAAGTCGATGGCGGTTATACCGCATTTGGATCAGACTTTGCACCCTATTATATTCCATTTTTCAGTTACGATAAGAATACGGAAATTGTATACGGAGAAAACGGTGAGTTCATTTATGTTCAGGAGGAATTCCAGGATACAGGGGACGGACCTGTAACAACTGGAAAACATGTGGAATCTGTTACTTTAAAAAAGGAAAATGACGTTTGGAAGGTAATGAACGTTAAGTATGAAAGCGAAAAAATGAGATGAAGTATTTTATAGGAAGTCCTTTATCTGAAAAAGTCTAGAGGAGGGAAACCTTCTCTAGACTTTTTGTTATATATTCAGTTCTTTTTTTATTTCGTCCAGTTCAAAACCGATAATGGCTTTGCCATCGATGACGACCGTTGGTGTGGAATAGGCGCCATATTTATTCGTTAGTTCATTACGTGCATGTCCATCTGCTTTAATATCCTTTTCTTTGTATACGATATTATTATCATCAAAGAACATTTTCATGATTTTGCAGGGAGGGCAATCAGGTTGGGTAAAAAGCGTGACGTCTTTCATTTCATTCCTCCATGTATGTTATAAGTAAGATGTACTTTTTCATTATAAAGAATGGAAGGACATTTGAATAGGGAAAAACCTTGATGGAACCGTTTTACTTATCCTTTTCCTGTTTTATCAGATAGTCTATCAGCCCCATGGAACAAACGTTTATGTCCATGGCGATGATTTCAAAAACGGGATGATCAGTGATGATTCCTTTTTCACCTAAATGAACCGCGACTTCCGTGAAAATATTTTTACTGGTTGCCGCTACTTGTTCCTCAAAGCTATCATATTCCCTATATGCCGATTTGGCAGTCTCCACAAATTTGGGCAGCCAGTAATGAAGTTGTTTATATACTTCCTTAGGGTTTTCCGATACCCCGTAATGGCCAAAATATATACGCTCGACGCCGATGCTTTCGTACAATTCCGCTGCAGCAAGCATCGCATCGGGGTTAAATTGGTTTGGTGATGTGGATGGTAAATAAAACTCCAAACCTTCTTCATCGAGTTCACGATAATAGATGCCTACGGTGTCACCTGAAAACATGCCTTTTGATACGGAATCGAAAATGCTTAAATGATGGTTTGCATGCCCTGGGGTGTCATAAAAGGTCAAAGAGGAATTATCACTGGTCTTTAGGGATTCCTTATCATGGATAGTCTGTATTCTTTCAAATGGAATAGGTAAAATCGGATTGAAAAGCTCATTGAATTCTTCACCATAGACAGCTTTAGCCCCAGCGATCAAACGTGTTGGGTCTACTAGATGCCGTGCACCTTTTGGATGGACGATCACTTTGGCGTTCGGACAATGTTGTAAAAAAAGTCCAGCTCCACCTGCATGGTCCAAATGTATATGGGTAAGAATGATATATGTAATATCCACGGGGGAGATTCCCAGATCTTCAAGACCCTTCATTAAGTGGGGGATGGAAGGACTGGCGGAAGTTTCGACTAAAGTGATGTCTGTATCGGCAATTACATATGTTCCTGTTCGATTTCTTCTATTCAAATCAAAACCATCAATCAATGAAATGCGATAACCAAGTTCACTAATGTTTTGCAATAGAACCTACCTCCAGAAAATTTTTCATGTACAAAATCCATTCCTTATTTTATTCTGTTAATAGTACCATGTAAAGAATGAAGGTTTAAATTATTCTGAATTTATTTCAGCGTGGCTACTGGATAGAAAAGTATGGTATAGTGAAACCTATCGAAAAGGTTTTATTCAGAAAGGAGAGGGAGTATGTCTCAATTACAGGGCATTCTTACCAGATTGAAAAGTCTTCAAGAGCAAGCGAAGGAATCTGAATCTGCTCAACGTTTTTTTGAAATAGATGGTGTGAAAAAGTGCCAGGTTACATATTTCAGCAAAACAGAAATGTTCGAGCTTGAAGTATACAGTGATAAAGGGAAATCAGCAAAATATCAATTCGATAATATTGATATGATTACCATTGAAATCTTTGATCTTCTTCAATCTTAAAAAAATTATGAAAAGTCGCCTTCCCATGGAAGCGGCTTTTTTTTATTTTCCATGAAACCGTTCAATTATCACTTTTTGAATGAAGAAGTGATTTTTACGACATCTTATTAATTGGAGGGATAAAAATGAAAAATCCAATGGTAATTTGCCCTGTTTGCGGAGAAGAAAGAGAAATGGAAAATGTTTTAACGGCCCAATCAAACCAAAATGTGATTTATCAATGCCCGGAATGCGGTTTTAAACAGGTTAACATTAAAACTAGTAAGGGGTAAGGAGCTTTGTCAAAGTCCCGCAGTTTGGGATTTTATTGTACTAGGAATGAGCCTTTTCTGCTTACATATGTTAAACTAATCAAAGAGCTGTATATAAAAACATATGGTAAGGGGTTTTAACATGATCGGTACTCATGATGGGGATTTATTGGAATCCAGCGTTAAAGACTTAATGATTTCTTCTGAACGCGTGGCCCACGTGCAGGTAACCAATAATTTAGAACATGCACTTTTGGTATTAACAAAGAGCGGTTATACGGCCATTCCTGTGTTAGATCCGATGTATAAACTGCATGGCTTAATCAGCACACCAGTCATTCTTGATTCAATTTTGGGACTGGAACGAATTGAATTCGATAATCTTGAGAATAAAAAAGTTTCTGAAATAATGAATATAGAAATACCTCGCCTGCATATTGAAGATACCTTGACTAAGGGTGTGGAATTGTTAATCGATCATCCGTTTGTCTGTGTAGAGAATGACGAACATGTCTTTGAAGGTATCTTAACTAGAAGAGCAATCTTGAAAAAAGTATTTAAACAAAATACACCTGAATAAAAATGTAAGGCTGAATATGGTTAACCTTAAGACTCGCCAATTGGCGAGTTTTCTTGTTTTTTACATATTGCACCAGTTGGTGGTAAAATCAAAAATAGTTATTGCTTATTAGGAAAGGATGGCGGAAATTGGGCCAAGCAGTGGATAGTGCAAAAGTACATAATAAAAAATTGAAACGTCCCTTCATTTTAGCAGCCATCATGTTGGCTATGTTTATGAATGCTATTGAAGGGACGATTGTTTCGACGGCTATGCCAGCCATTGTAAGCGATTTAGGTGGTTTTTCACTTTACAGCTGGGTGTTTTCAGGCTATTTGTTAATGAACGCCGTGACAGTCTTGATATATGGAAAGCTCTCAGATATTCTTGGGAGAAAACCTGTCTTATTATTTGGAATCGTTGTTTTCTTAATTGGCTCCCTTCTTTGCGGCTTTGCCAATTCTATGACGGAACTCATCATTTATCGCTTTGTACAAGGTTTTGGGGCCGGGGCTGTAGCTCCTGTAGCTTCAACGATTGTTGGTGATATCTATAAAAATGAAGAGAGGGCACGCGTCCAAGGGTATCTATCGAGTGTTTGGGGCATTTCAGCGGTCATGGGGCCGGCTTTGGGCGGCATGCTCGTTGAATCCCTGACTTGGAAGCTTGTATTTTGGGTTAATATTCCTCTGGGCTTATTATCTTTTATAGGGATTTGGGTTTTCCTTCATGAAAAAATTGAAAAGAAAAAACGTGATATCGATTACCTCGGTGCAACCCTATTGACGTTATCCATATCCACTCTTATGGTGATACTCGTAGAAGGGGGAGTAAAATGGTCATGGACTTCAGCTCCAGTCATTTCCCTGGCATTAGTTGCCGTCATCGCCTTTATCTTATTCATTCTTCAAGAAATGAAAGCAGCCGAACCGATGATGCCATTTGAAATCTGGCAGGAGCGCTCCATCCTGATTGCGAATCTTGTATCTCTGACGACAGGGGTGATGATGATAGGATTATCAAGTTTCCTCCCGACATTCGTTCAGGGTGTGATGGAACGCTCTCCTACGGTAGCTGGGTTTACATTAACAGCCATGTCAATTGGCTGGCCGATCGCTTCAATCGTATCTGGCAAGTTATTGATGAAAATAGGCTTCAAATCGACCTCCCTCCTTGGAGGGTGCTCGTTGATCCTTGGGAGTTTGATTCTAGTATGGATGAAGCCAGAAGCAGGGCCACTTATTGCTGCCATGGGATCCTTCTTTGTTGGTGTAGGGATGGGTTTGACTTCTACCTCATTCATTGTCGTCATTCAAAAAACAGTGAGCTGGGAACGCAGGGGGATTGCGACGGCTTCTAATATGTTCATGCGTAATCTAGGAAATACGGTAGGTGCAGCATTACTTGGAGGAATCATGAATACGAGGCTTCAAGCCTATTTAAACGAGCATGCACCATCTGGTTCGGGAGTGACGATAGATACGGCAAATAAACTGTTGAACAGTGAAGAACGTATGAAGCTCCCTGAAAATGTGGTAAAGGTTTTACAGGAAGGACTTACATTGTCTTTACAAACGATTTATCTCATTGTTCTAGTCTTCTCAGTAATCAGTTTCGTGTTACTTACAAGACTAAAAAAGAAATAAGAAGGCATATGAGAAAAAGTCAGACTCATAATTGGAGCTTGCCTTTAAATGGTAGGGAAATGCGACTCAGATGATCAATGAAATCAATCATGCGATCGTTTACCGTATGTGAATTTCAGCTGTCGATGTGCCTGAATCGGATGCTGCAAAACTGGTGACCTGCAATAATATAATCGTAAAAGGATATTCCCTCCATTTCTTTTCCCTTGTATTATATGCGGACTTTGTTGATAATTAAATTTAAATAAATTAAGTCATCATGATAAGAATTAATTATCAAGAGGTTGGTGTGTATGTCGTTTTCAGAATTTCATTTATTATCCGTACTTGCTCAGGAAATGAATATGAGAAAAGCTGCTGAGCGGTTGTTCGTTTCCCAGCCGGCTTTATCACAGCGTTTACAATCAATAGAAAAGGATTGGGGATCGAAACTGTTTCTGCGTTCACAAAAAGGGCTGTCGCTGACACCTGCAGGAGAAGCAGTAATCCGTTTGGCCAATGAGGTAATAGAAAAAGAAGAAAAGGTCAGGGAAAGTATCCAAGCTATGGATCATGAAGTATATGGTACTTTGAAAATAGCCTGTGCCTCGATTGTCGGTCAAAATTGGCTTCCGCAAGTATTAAAAAAATTCGTTCAAAAATATCCGTATGCCAAAATTTCATTAATCACTGGCTGGAGCAGTGAGATTTTAAAGTCTTTGTATGAAGGACAAGTACATATTGGCATCATAAGGGGAGCCCCGGATTGGAAAGGGGTTAAACAGCATTTATTTACAGATATGCTTTATTTGGTGGATACTGAAATGAAGGAACTGAATCAAGTGTTTGAAACGGACCGGCCATTCATTCAGTTTAAAAGCGATTCGAATTATTATCAGGAAATTCAGGACTGGTGGCACAGGCAATTTAAAACGACACCCAAAAACACCATAGTCGTGGATCAAATTGAAACATGCAAACAAATGGTATTTAACGGCATAGGATATGCAATCCTGCCTGCAATCACTTTACATGATAAAGATACGAATGTTTTTAAAATCCCTCTTCTAGATGGTCATAATCACTCAATCGAACGGGATACATGGCTTTGCGGCTATGAATCTGCCTTCCAGTTAAAGCAAGTCCAAGCATTCACGGAAGTGGTGAAAGAGCATATTCGCCAACAAGGAATGTTATAAGTCCGTGACGAATATGTCAATAGGGCAGAATAATGTTTAAGAGTGACATTCAACTTGTCTTGCCGGCAGTTGTCTGGTAAATTTAAGACGAGTAATGATACATATTTAGGAGGTTTTACCCGGAATGAATAAAATGGATGCAAACGAAATTATTTCTTTTATCTCAAATAGTAAAAAATCGACACCAGTAAAAGTATATGTCAAAGGTAATTTAGAAGGTATGGATTTTGGACCAGCTTCTAAAACCTTCATTACAGGAAATACAGGGGTTGTATTCGGTGAGTGGTCTGAAGTCGAAGAGGCAATCAAGGCAGCGGGGACAAAAATTGAGGATTATGTAGTTGAAAATGATCGCCGTAACTCTGCCATTCCTTTATTGGACCTTAAAGGCATCAAAGCCCGTATCGAGCCTGGAGCAATAATCCGTGACCAAGTATCGATCGGTGACAACGCAGTGATCATGATGGGAGCATCGATCAATATTGGCTCCGTCATTGGTGAAGGCACAATGATCGACATGAATGCAATACTGGGCGGACGTGCAACAGTGGGTAAAAACTGTCACGTTGGAGCAGGTGCGGTATTAGCAGGTGTCATCGAGCCTCCTTCCGCACAACCGGTTATTTTGGAAGACGATGTTTTAATCGGAGCTAATGCGGTGGTTCTTGAAGGTGTGAAAATCGGTCAAGGTTCAGTTGTAGCGGCTGGTGCAATTGTAACGAAAGACATTCCGCCATACTCAGTGGCTGCTGGTATCCCGGCGAAGGTCATTAAACAAATTGATGAAAAAACTAAATCAAAAACAGAGATCATGCAAGAACTTCGCCAACTTTAATTTCTTAAGTGAATATTGCCTTAAGCGTGGATATAATTATCCACGCTTTCTGTATAGGAGGGAATAATGTGAAAACAAATCCTTTTGCCGAGATCCGGCGTGATTTGCATCAAATACCGGAGATAGGATTTAAAGAATTTAAGACGCAGCAATATCTATTGAATTACATAACGAATCTTGCCTCTGAGCGAATGGAAATAGAAACTTGGCGAACAGGGATATTCGTAAAAGTGAAGGGAAGGAACCCGCGGAAAATAATTGGCTATCGGGCAGATATAGACGGACTGCCGATAAAAGAGGAAACTGGACTGCCCTTCGCATCCAAACATAAGGAATATATGCATGCCTGCGGCCATGATTTTCATATGAGCATCGGTTTGGGATTATTGACATATTTCGCCGAAAATCAAATCGATGATGACTTGCTATTCATTTTCCAGCCAGCAGAAGAGGGCCCTGGTGGTGCGGAACCGATGCTTAAATCGGAGACCATGAAAAAATGGAAGCCTGACATGATCCTTGCTTTACATATTGCTCCAGAGTATCAAGTTGGAACGATTGCCGTTAAAGAAGGGCTTCTATTTGCCAATACATCTGAATTGTACATCGATTTGAAAGGTAAAGGGGGGCATGCAGCCTATCCACATGAAACAAAAGACATGGTCATCGCGGCATGCTCGCTTGTAGGGCAGCTGCAAACCATCGTTTCGCGGAATGTAAATCCACTTGATTCAGCTGTCATTACAGTTGGGAAGGTTACTGGAGGCACTGTTCAAAATATTATAGCGGAGACAGCGCGGTTAGAGGGCACAATACGGACCCTTAACCCCGAATCGATGGTAATGGTCAAGTCGAGAATAAAAGCGCTTGTGGATGGTATACAAGTTGGATATGAGTGCTTGGCAGAAATCGACTATGGTGCGATGTATCATCAGGTGTATAATGAAGAAAGGCTGACCCGGGAATTCATGGAATTTACAGACAAGGCATCGGATGTTCATTTGCATCGCTGTACTGAAGCGATGACCGGTGAAGATTTTGGATATATGTTAAAGGAGATTCCAGGTTTCATGTTCTGGCTAGGGGTTTCATCAGAGTACGGATTGCACCATGCTAAGTTAAGTCCGGATGAAAGTGCGATTGAACTCGCGATTAACCATTTAACGGATTATATAACGTTTAAAGGAAACGGAGCTTAAAAAACGTTTTTTTAGTATGGAACATTAAAGAGAGAACGAATGATGTTGGAGGGCTTATTGTGAAAAAAGAGTTTGCGGTGATTGGACTTGGTCGTTTTGGCGGCAGTATAGTCAAGACATTGGCTGAAGAGGGATTAGGAGTTCTGGCCATTGATGCAGATGAAGATCGAGTGAATGAATTTGCCAGAATAGCTTCTCATGCCGTAGTAGGGGATACGACAGATGAAAATGTGCTGAGAAACATAGGAATTCGTAATTTTGATCACGTCATCGTCGCGATTGGCGAGAATATTCAAGCAAGTATATTGACGACTCTCATGCTTAAGGAATTGGGTGTCGGAAATGTTACGGTAAAAGCGCAAAATGATTATCATGAGAAGGTTCTTCGTAAAATCGGGGCCGACTTTGTAGTGCACCCCGAACGAGATATGGGGAGAAGGATTGCACATAATATCGTCTCCAATAATATTCTCGATTATTTGGAGCTATCTGATGAACACTCCATCGTCGAAATTGTTGCGAGCCAAAAGATGAATGGAAATTCAATATTTGATCTTGATATCCGCGCTCACTATGGACTGAATATCGTCGCGATTAAAAGAGGGAACGAAATAAATGTCTCCCCACAGGCAAGCGATTTAATACATAAAGGTGATGTATTAATCGTCATCGGAGCGGATTCGGACATCAATCGTTTCGAAAAAAAAATAGTAGAATAAGCAAGCGTCTTGCTAAATTATTATTGAGCAGCGCTCACTTTCTATTATCAAAGGAAAACAAAAAGGTTTCGGAATGGCCTCATCCGAAACCTTTTTTATTTTTTATTGGATTTGAAGCAGATATAGAGAATAGCCTGCGTCGACATTCTTTTAAGTTTATAATACTTTTCTTTTGCATCTGCGAATACACGCTCTATCGTTTCTTTGCATTTTGCATATATAGATTTTACATCTTCATAATGTCGCAGATTATCTGCTTCTTCCATAATTCTTGCCAAATATAGCGTGTCACCGCTTTCTGATGGTCTTTACTTTCTGTACACTGTGATAAAAGTAACAAGTCGCACAAATGATTTGTACTCACGATTTTTTGAAGGAGTCCTTGATAGGCTCGTGTTTCTTTACGAACGATTTTCTTTTCAAATTTCCTCCTTATATGCACTGGATTTCACATGTGTGAAATCAACTAATACATACTCTGCACTTATCAGTTTACTTTCGGAAGTTTTCATTAAAATGTGATAGAAAATCTGTTCAAACAGGTCAGTATCTTTAAAGCTTTGCCCATAATTTTTCGCGATCGTAGAGAAGCGTGGCACTTTATCATGGAAACCTTAACCTAAAAACCAACGGGCATGTTGGTTTCAACTTCTTCAATCTATTTACGCTGACTTCTGAATACATATCTTTCACCAAGTCATAAATGAAACAGAAATCAATGGATGCCTCCATTTTACGAACCAATGGTTCGATGGCACCAGTCGATCTAAAGTAAATCATTTCAAGTTGATCTCGTTATAATAGAATCATGATTAGAAAGCATCCTTTTCACCTCAAGTTTTAATCCTCCTGTTTTAAAACAAAAAGGACTGTAGGCAAATGGGGTTCTATCTAACTGTTAAAACAAAGTTGATTGCCAACGGGGATACAAGACTCCTGCGGGAAAAGCGCGACCAAGGGAGACTCTCAGGCGCAAAAGCGCCGTGGGCGGACTGCCCTACGTTCCAATCAACGGTCAAATTTTGCAAACCTAAAAAAGACTATGGACAAACTCAATTATAATCGAGTTTGTCCATAGTCTGAAAACCCAGCCATATGATGGCTGGTCTTTTTTGTTTATTGGACTTCCATGATGATCGGTAGGATCATAGGACGGCGTTTAGTTTTTTCATATAGGAATGGAGATAAAGTGTCTGTAATTTCATTTTTAATTTCAGACCATTGAGTAGTTTTACGATCCATCACTTTATTTAAATGCTTAGTGATTAAGGATTGAGCATCACTGATCAGGTCTCCCGATTCCCTCATATAAACAAATCCGCGTGAGATGATGTCAGGGCCGGATGCAATTTTGAATTCCTTCATATTGATGCTGACAACGACAACCACAAGACCTTCTTCGGAAAGAATCCGACGATCGCGTAAGACGATATTACCGATATCCCCGATGCCGCTTCCATCGATATAAACAGAACCTGAAGGGATTTTACCAGCGATTTGTGCTGTGTTTTCACTTAAGGAAAGAACTTCACCATTATCCATGATAAAGCAATTTTCTTCCGGAACACCGCAATCGACTGCATGACGGGCATGAAGTTTTTGCATACGGTATTCACCATGGATTGGCATGAAGAATTTTGGCTTAATCAAACGAAGCATTAGTTTTTGTTCCTGCTGTCCGCCATGCCCTGAAGTATGAATATCATTCAGTGGCCCTGAAATGACGTCTGCTCCTGCACGATATAATTGATTAATCGTTCTGGAAACACTGATTGTGTTACCTGGAATAGGTGAAGAAGAAAATACGACTGTATCACCAGGAATGATTTGAATTTGACGGTGAGTCCCATTTGCTATCCTCGACAGGGCTGCCATTGGTTCGCCTTGGCTGCCTGTACAAAGGATGGTTACTTTGTTCGCAGGCATACGATTTAATTGCTGTACATCTATAAATGTATCTTTAGGCGCTACGATATAACCAAGATCTTGGCCAATTGATATGGCAGAATCCATGCTGCGGCCAAAAACAGCTATTTTACGGCCATTAGCAACGGCTGCTTCTACAACTTGCTGAAGGCGATGGATGTTCGATGCAAACGTTGCAAAAATAATCCGGCCGTCAACCTTACGGAAAATGTCTTGAATGGTATCACCGACACGGCTTTCAGACATAGTGAAGTTCTGCACTTCACTATTTGTGCTATCCGAGAGTAAGCACAATACGCCTTCTTTGCCGATTTCAGCCATCTTAGTCAAGTTTGCTGGCTCGCCAACAGGTGTGAAGTCGAATTTAAAATCACCAGTATGGACAATTTGCCCAGGAGGCGTTTTTACAACGATTCCATAAGAATCAGGGATACTGTGAGTTGTGCGGAAGAAAGAGACGGAAGTCTTCCGGAACTTGATCACTTCATCTTCACTGATTTCAATCATGGTTGTCTGACGTAAAAGGCCATGTTCTTCCAATTTATTCCGAAGTAACCCAAGTGCTAGCTTCCCGCCGTATACAGGGACATTCACTTTTCTAAGTAAATAAGGAATCCCGCCAATATGGTCTTCATGGCCATGCGTGATGAAAACACCTTTAATTTTATCTACATTTTTCTCTAAATAGCTGTAATCCGGAATCACATAGTCAATACCTAGAAGTTCATCTTCAGGAAATTTAATTCCAGCATCAATGACGATGATCTCATCTTGAAACTGAACAGCATATGTGTTCTTACCGATTTCGCCTAAACCGCCCAGGGCGAATACAGCTGTTTGATCATTTTTTACAAATTTCATAAATTATAGCTCCAATACTTTGTAATCTTCATTTTGTTTTTCATATTCTAAATATGCTCCGGTTACCGGTAGTACGATTTCTACGTTATAAGGTTCTT
This sequence comes from Peribacillus sp. NPDC006672, assembly GCF_050274955.1. NCBI lineage: Bacteria > Bacillati > Bacillota > Bacilli > Caryophanales > Bacillaceae > Peribacillus > Peribacillus sp. NPDC006672. The sequence continues at coordinate 22,208 of NZ_JBNNOR010000002.1, read as the reverse complement.
TTTTTAATTTTAAACGGACGTCACGAACGGATTCCCCTTCGATAAACACTGTTTTAGTATTCTCCCTGATGGGAACCTCTGCTATGGTTACTTGATAGTATACCTTAAAAACCATTTTAATCTCTCCTCACTTGTTTGCATTGCTTTTTTCATTATATATAAAAACAACAATTTTTTCATGTTTTTCAACATCATGTAAAAATAAACCCAGCTCCGCCATAAAAACGGAAGGGGTTTTGATGAATTAAATATACCAATGTCTAAAAAAGTATATAAAAAAATAGATGGCAGGTATCGGGTATCAATCCAATTATAGCTTCCTCTATCTTATATCCTATCCGTTTTTACTATGTGTAAAACTTAAATTGATAAAGAAAAGTTTCTGTAAGCTTGTTTTCATGCGGAAATAGTTTACTCACTTTATCTTATTTAAATGGGATCTTTTTTCGCAAACGATTTCTTTCTTAATTATATAGTACCACTGGGTACAGCGTTTCATGAAAAGACAACGACTAATAATTTGATGAAATATGTATTCACCTTGCATATCAAAGCCAAGATAGAAAGAATGCTTAACAAGAACTTTACAACAAGGAAGAAGCCCTCCGCAAGTTTTTGAAGGGCTGTCCGAAAAAAATTCGCAAATGGATGACGGCCAAGGCAGGATACGAATGGCAAATCATGCGATAGATTTTTTTCTTAAAAGATCATTCCACTGTTTAACAAGCTTTTTACGAAGCTTTTTTAACATGGCGATCACGCTCCCTTAGTTATTATTGTATAGGATTATTCAATAATGTAAATATGTCTTTACAGGTACTTGGCCCATTTCCTGAAAAAAAAGGCTCATTCATACCGGCAACTGTGATTTCAGAGGCAAGTAGGAGGGGAGAAGTGTAAGGTGGAAAACTTGAGTTTTAGTTCTAATAAGAATAGTATATGCTCATTCTTGGATAAAAACCGTAACTTTAGTGGAATCCGGTAGAGTTACTTGACTTATCTTGATGACAATTATTAAATGGGTACATATTAAAAAAGGAAAAATGAATGAATTGGAAGTGAATCGTTAGTGAAAATCGTATTTTTTGATATTGACGGAACATTGCTCGATCATGAAAAAAAGTTACCTGCTTCAACGAAAAAAGCCATTAAGCAACTACAGGATAGTGGAGTTTTCGTAGCGATTGCCACAGGAAGGGCACCGTTCATGTTCGAGTCTTTAAGGGAAGAGCTGGGCATCGATACATTCGTAAGCTTCAATGGACAATACGTTGTTTTTGAAGGGAAAGTCGTTTATAAAAACCCTTTGAGCATACCTGAGATAAAAAGGCTTCATGAACATGCTGAAAATAATGAAATACCAATCGTTTTCATGAATGAGGAGACAATGAAATCAAGTGTCCCGCATCATAGCAGAATTGAAGAAGCACTAAGCACCCTTAAGTTTCCACACCCTGAACATGTGGCAGACTTTTATGAGGACCATGAAATATATCAGGCCTTATTATTCTGCTCGGGAGATGAAGAAGGGAATTTTGTTGGAAAATACGATGACTTTCACTTTATTAGATGGCATGAATACTCGACGGATGTACTTCCATTCGGGGGTTCAAAAGCTGAAGGCATTAAAATATTAATGGATAAAGTCGGTTTTGCTCTCGAAGATGTTTACGCCTTTGGAGATGGCTTAAATGATATAGAAATGTTAAAAGTAGCGGGATATGGCGTGGCAATGGGGAATGCCGGTCAACTTGTGAAGCAAGAGGCCGACTTTGTAACGAAGGATGTCGATGATGATGGCATACTTTTTGGTTTGAAGGAACTTGAACTGATTTAAAAATAAAAACTCCCGTCAACCAAAAGACGGGAGTTTTTGTCGCTTATACGTTACCTTTCCACCGCAATGGAATTTTCCGGAACGGCATAGGGGTCTTCCTGATTGATATGATCATAAAACATGATTCCATTAAGATGGTCGATTTCATGTTGAAAACAAATGGCTGCGGTGCCTTTAAGGCGGAGTTGAACCGGTTTTTCTTCCAGGTCAGTACCCACAACCGTTATTCGAGCATAACGTGGCACATAGCCGGAAACGGTGCGATTAACGGAAAGACAGCCTTCCCCGGATGTCAAGTATGCTTTCTCCACTGAATGACTAATCAGTTTTGGGTTGAAAAGTGCATAGCTATAAAGTTGATCATCTTTTTCTTTCAAATGAACCGCAATCATCCTTTTTGAAACATTAACCTGTGGTGCAGCCAAGCCAATTCCTGCTCTTAACCCGTATAGAGCAGCAATATCGGACTTCTGGCTGTTTTGGACATAATCCATCAAGCTAGCTAAAAGTTGCTTATCTTCATCTGATGCCGGAAGTGGGACCTCCAGCGCGACTTTCCTTAATATCGGATCGTCTTCCTTAACAAAATCATCCATAGTAAGCATAATCTTTCACCCCATAAAAATTCTTAAATATGTATAGGCTATTTTAACAAAAAAAATGCTGAAAGTTAATGGACTGTTCTATGGAAGGGAAATGGGAGGGATGGAATCGGTCGCCAAATTCCTATCCCAGCCATTATTTTATTTACGTGTTGAGGTCTTTTGAAAAAAATAGAACTATTTTTGTGAATCAGGGTAAATAGATAACATTTTCGGGTAAAGGTAATAGTAATTATCTGTTTAGCAAAAGCAGGCGCCGACAATGATGAGCAGAATGAACAGGACGATGATTAGGGCGAAGCCGCTTCCAAAGCCGCCGCAGCCTCCACCTCCACCGTAACCAAAGCTGGGTTCAACGGAAACCGGATAACAACAATCCTGGGTGTAACCTCCATACATAATTTCATACCTCCGTTTTTGTATTATTAAAATGTTGACCACTCTGATTTGAAACGGTCCCTACAGCCTATGCAGTATGGTTTAAAGGGTGTAGGCTTAAGCCCAGTAATGAAAAATTCATGTTCGGAATATGATTAGTACAAGTGTCTGTGCTTAAACGGAAATTTAGAGAAATATGAATCTACGAAGAACTATCAGAAGGAGCTGTCTATGTTGAAGCGTTTTGGTCCATATGTTATTTTACTTCTTTTTTTAGCGATCTTGACCGGTTGTTTTAATGGTTCACCGGAAGAAAGAATCCACAAGATCCTAGAGAAAACTGCAGAAAAGGAAAGTGATTTCACTGAGAATCAAGAGCCGCTTAATGATTTGGAGAAAAAAGAAAAAGAACAATATGAGAAAATAATTAAACTTGGCTTGGAAGAGTATGAACAAATCGTCGAGCTTTCAGATGAAGCAACCAAGAATATTGACCAAAGGGAGGAAATAATTGAAAAGGAACAAAGCAGCATGCAATCCTCGAAAGAACAATTTAATAAAATAGATGAACAAATTGGGAAAATAGAAGATGAAAAGGTAAAAAAAGAAGCGACTGAAATGAAAAAGGTCATGAGTGAACGTTATAGCACCTACGACAACTTATATGATGCCTATCAACAAAGTCTGGCAAATGATCGTAAATTATATGAACTGTTTAAAAAAGAGGATTTGAAAATGGATGAACTACAAGGGCAAATTGAGAAAATCAATACCTCTTATATAAAAGTTTTGAAAGCGAATGAGCAATTTAATGCATTAACGGTAAAATCCAATCAAAAAAAAGAAAGTTTTTATGACAGTTCGGGCATAGAAATGGCTGACTCAACAAAATAATATAAGTAATGATGGGCTGTGATCCTCACTCACAGCCCATTTTTGTGTATCCAGTTTTCTATAAACTGAAAAATTCTAGAATGATTTTTAAATGCAATTAGCTGAAGGTGAAATTTCAGTATCTGTACTAAAAAAAAATGAAAATAGAAAATCTAACAGCAGACTGATATGAAAGCGTTTGAATATTTTTTTAGAATATTATCTTAAGGGCTCAAATGCCTTTAGTTAAAGCGGTTTTGGAATCGATTGGATATGCGGAGGGATTGAAATATTATCCTTATTCATCCATAAATTAAAAAATGGTGGGGGATTAATAGTACAGTTATAAAATGAAAACTGATACAGAGAAGGAGTGTGAGCATTGGAGATTCTCTTAAATCAAAAAAATAAGGAACTCCAAGTGATTGACTTGATGTTAATTCATCTTGTAAACTTAATTTGTAAAAGTTCTTGTATCATTTTCCTTGATTTTTTTTATAGTACAGAATAAGATTGAGACATATTAAGCATATTCACGTTTGAGGGATTGGTCTTAAGGGGAAAATAAAAGAATGAATTGTTGAAGAAACTATAAAGCAAACTATTTTTGCTTTAGAGAATAATAATAGCAAACCTTTTTAATGAAAGGATGAGGTGCCAAATGGCTCAAAAAACAAAACAAGCTAAAATTAATGTTGAAGATCAGCTTAAGAAAGTGGAAGAACAATTTGAAACTTTCCAAATTTTAAATGAAGAGGGAGAAGTCGTTAACGAAGCGGCAATGCCTGATTTAAGTGATGAGCAACTGCAAGAATTAATGCGTCGTATGGTTTATACTCGCATCTTGGATCAACGTTCCATATCACTGAACCGTCAAGGCAGATTAGGGTTCTATGCACCGACTGCCGGTCAAGAAGCTTCTCAAATCGCTTCACAGTATGCTTTGGAGAAAGAGGATTTCATTCTACCTGGTTACCGTGATGTTCCGCAAATCGTTTGGCATGGCCTGCCGCTTTGGCAAGCATTCTTATTCTCCCGGGGACATTTTAAGGGAAATCAAATTCCTGAAGACGTCAATGTCATCTCCCCGCAAATCATTATCGGCGCTCAATATATCCAAGCTGCCGGAGTGGCTCTTGGTTTGAAAAAACGCGGTAAAAAAGCTGTAGCGATTACATATACGGGTGACGGTGGAACCTCACAAGGTGACTTCTATGAGGGAATTAACTTTGCAGGTGCATTTAAAGCGCCAGCTATCTTCATCGTGCAAAATAACCGTTTCGCAATCTCGACTCCGGTTGATTTACAATCAGCAGCGAAAACACTAGCCCAAAAGGGTGTGGCGGCAGGTATTCCTGGAATCCAAGTTGATGGTATGGATGCGTTGGCCGTATATACAGCAACTAAAGAGGCACGTGAACGTGCAATTAATGGTGAAGGCCCTACATTGATTGAAACATTAACATACCGTTATGGACCACATACGATGGCTGGGGATGACCCGACACGTTACCGTACTTCTGATATGGATAACGAGTGGGAACTGAAAGATCCATTGGTGCGTTTCCGCAAGTTCTTGGAAAACAAAAAACTTTGGAATGAAGAACTAGAGAACGAAACGATAGAAAAAGCAAAAGAAGATATTAAAGAAGCAATCAAAAAGGCAGATGCAGAACCTAAGCAAAAGGTTACAGACCTTATTGAAAACATGTTTGAAGAAATGCCTTATAACTTAAAAGAACAATATGAAATTTATAAAGAGAAGGAGTCGAAGTAAGCCATGGCTCAATTGACGATGATTCAAGCAATTACAGAAGCATTACGTACAGAACTTAAAAATGACGAGAATGTACTCGTTTTTGGGGAAGATGTTGGTCTTAATGGAGGAGTTTTCCGTGCGACGGAAAATCTTCAAAAAGAATTCGGCGAAGATCGTGTATTCGATACACCACTTGCTGAATCTGGAATCGGTGGATTAGCGGTCGGTCTTTCTTTACAAGGTTTCCGTCCTGTTCCTGAAATTCAATTCTTTGGATTTATATATGAAGTAATGGATTCCGTAAGCGGTCAGCTTGCTCGTATGCGCTACCGTTCAGGCGGACGTTACAGTGCGCCGGTTACAATTCGCTCACCTTTTGGCGGCGGAGTGCATACTCCGGAAATGCATGCTGATAGCTTAGAAGGTTTAATGGCTCAGCAACCAGGGTTAAAGGTAGTTATCCCTTCAACTCCTTACGATGCAAAAGGCTTATTGATTTCAGCGATTCGTGATAATGACCCTGTCATTTTCCTTGAGCACATGAAATTGTACCGTTCTTTCCGTCAGGAAGTTCCTGAGGAAGAATATACAATTCCATTAGGAAAAGCGGATGTGAAAAGAGAAGGAACGGATTTATCCATTATTACGTATGGTGCGATGGTACAGGAATCAATCAAGGCAGCTGAAGAATTGGCTAAGGAAGGTCATTCCGTCGAAGTGGTCGACTTACGGACTGTATCTCCATTGGATATTGATACAATCATTGCTTCAGTAGAAAAAACAGGACGCGCTATCGTTGTTCAAGAAGCACAAAAGCAAGCTGGCATAGCAGCGAATGTTGTCGCGGAAATTAACGAACGTGCCATTTTGAGCTTGGATGCTCCAGTACTGCGAGTGGCGGCTGCTGATACGGTATTCGCGTTTTCACAAGCTGAAACAGTATGGCTCCCTAATTATAAAGATATTATTGAAACGGCGACTAAAGTCTTGAAGTTTTAACAATCTTAAGCAATGGAATGAATGTCCTGCTTTTAGAAAGTAATTTCGCATTAACGGTAATGCAAGATAAAGGACTTTATTCAAAGCACCAAGTATGATTTAATATAGGAGGTTGAACTCAGTGGCATTCCAATTTAGACTCCCTGATATCGGAGAAGGTATACACGAAGGTGAAATAGTGAAATGGTTTGTAAAACCAGGAGATAAGATTCAAGAAGATGACGTGCTTTGCGAGGTTCAAAACGATAAGGCCGTTGTCGAAATCCCATCACCAGTGGAAGGTACCGTTGAAGAAATCCTTGTTCAAGAAGGAACGGTTGCCGTTGTTGGCGATGTACTTGTAACATTCGATGCTCCAGGATATGAAGATCTTCAGTTTAAAGGGGATCATGGAGAAGAAGCGAAGGCAGAAGGTGCGAAGGATGTGGAGGCCCAGGTTCAAGCTACAGCTGAAGCTGGACAGGAAGTCAAGAAAGAGGCTGCTCCGGTTCAAGAAAATAGTGCAGAAACGGGCGCAGGGTCACAACCACAAGTTGAGGCGGATCCTTCACGTCGTATTATCGCCATGCCTTCTGTTAGGAAATATGCACGCGAACAAGGGGTAAATATTCGTGAGATTTCTGGTTCTGGGGATAACGGCCGCATCATGAAAGATGACATCGATGCTTTCAAAAACGGCAAAACGGCTCCACAGCAACCAGCAGCTCAAAGTGAAGCTTCACAACAAACTGATACGGAAAAAACGGAAAAACCAAAAGTTTCAATTCCAGAAGGGCAATATCCTGAAACTCGCGAGAAAATGAGCGGTATGAGAAAAGCCATCGCTAAAGCAATGGTTAAATCCAAACAGACAGCTCCACATGTAACATTAATGGATGAAGTCGATGTGACGCTATTGGTTGCTCATCGTAAGAAATTCAAGGAAATTGCTGCAGAAAAAGGAATCAAGCTTACTTTCCTACCTTATGTTGTTAAAGCGTTAACAAGTGCATTGCGTGAATTCCCTATGCTAAACACATCATTTGATGATGAGGCTAGTGAGATTATCCATAAACACTATTACAATATCGGAATTGCAGCAGACACAGACAAAGGACTGCTCGTTCCAGTTGTAAAAGATGCAGATCGTAAATCAACTTTTGCTATTTCACAAGAAATTAATGAATTAGCGACGAAAGCCCGTGACGGTAAATTGGCTCCTAACGAAATGAAAGGTGCTTCTTGCTCCATTACGAATATCGGTTCCGCAGGCGGTCAATGGTTCACACCTGTAATCAATCATCCAGAAGTTGCCATTCTAGGGATTGGACGAATTGCCGAAAAAGCAATTGTACGCGACGGGGAAATTATCGCCGCTCCAGTTCTGGCATTATCACTGAGCTTTGATCACCGCATGATTGATGGAGCTACTGCTCAGCATGCATTGAATCATATCAAAAAGTTATTGAACGACCCAGAATTATTGTTAATGGAGGCGTAAACAATGGTAGTAGGAGATTTTCCAATCGAAACAGATACTTTAGTGATCGGTTCAGGCCCAGGGGGATATGTTGCCGCAATTCGCGCAGCGCAGCTTGGACAGAAAGTAACGGTCGTTGAAAAAGGAACAATCGGCGGAGTTTGTTTGAATGTAGGCTGTATCCCATCGAAAGCTTTAATTTCGGCAGGACACCGTTTCCATGAAGCTCAGCATTCAGAAGACATGGGTATCTTTGCAGAAAAAGTTACTGTTGATTTTTCTAAAGTACAAGCTTGGAAAGGTACTGTTGTAAAAAAATTAACTGGCGGTGTAAGCAGCCTGTTAAAAGGTAATAATGTTGATGTTGTAACTGGCGAAGCTTACTTCGTTGATGAAAACAGCATCCGTGTTATAAATGATGACTCAGCCCAAACATATACATTTAAAAACGCAATCATCGCTACTGGTTCATCGCCAATCGAGATTCCGTCATTTAAATATACGAAACGTGTACTTAATTCCACTGGTGCTCTTGCTCTGGAAGAAGTTCCAAGTTCTATCGTGGTAATCGGCGGAGGTTATATTGGTACTGAGCTTGGCGGAGCATTCGCAAGTTTTGGCACTAAAGTGACCATCCTTGAAGGTACTGAAGAAATTCTTTCTGCAGGCTTTGAAAAACAAATGGCAGCACTTGTTAAACGTAACCTTAAAAACAAAGGTGCTGAAATTGTTACTAAAGCAAATGCTAAAGGCGTGGAAGAAACTGAAACAGGCGTAACCGTTACTTATGAAGTAAAAGGCGAAGAGAAAAAAGTTGATGCCGATTACGTTTTAGTAACAGTTGGACGTCGTCCTAATACTGCAGAAATCGGCTTGGAACAAGTCGGAATCAAAATGACTGACCGTGGTTTAATCGAAACGGATAAACAATGCCGTACAAGCGTGAAAAACATTTATGCAATCGGTGATATCGTTTCAGGCCCTCAATTGGCTCATAAAGCTTCATATGAAGGTAAAATTGCAGCTGAAGCCATTGCAGGACATTCATCAGAAATCGACTATCTTGCTATTCCGGCTGTTGTATTCTCTGAACCGGAACTTGCTTCTGTCGGATATAATGAAAAAGAAGCGAAGGAAGCTGGAATCGAAGCCCTTGCTTCAAAATTCCCATTCGCTGCAAATGGACGTGCTCTTTCATTGAACAATACGGACGGATTTGTGAAGCTAATCACTCGCAAAGAAGACGGATTGGTTATTGGAGCCCAAATCGCAGGACCAAATGCTTCTGATATGATTGCAGAACTTGGTTTAGCTATCGAAGCAGGAATGACTGCTGAAGATATCGCGATGACAATCCATGCACATCCAACATTAGGGGAAATCACAATGGAAGCTGCTGAAGTTGCCCTTGGAACTCCTATTCACATCATTAAGTAATTGATTATAAAAAAGCGTACTGCAAATGCAGTACGCTTTTTTTATTTGCCAGATAATAGAAAATGAATGATTACCTCAATTCATAATTTTTTCTTTACACTAGTTAAATGAAAAGGACAAAAAGGGCATAAGCTATAAAAAGGAACTTCTTACTTTTTTCCTTGAAAAGGTTTATATAAGGTAAAAGAGGATAAAAAATAAGATGAGCGATTTGCTGAACGAATATTTTTTGCCAATAAAAAGTTATGGCTGATATATTCATATTAAAATGGGGTGGATCACTTGAAAAATTATCTGGTAATCCTCTTTCAACTAATCGTTTGGAGTGGGTATACATTAGTTGAATGGCTTTCCGTAAATGATCGATTTGTTTCCAAAGTATTCATGTTTCTGGTCTTCTCTTATTTAGCCATTTACATTGGTAAAATGATTTTAAAATCCAATAAGCGAACCATGCTTGTTACCGTGATAAGTTTATTATGTTACGGGATTTTGCAAATCCTATTGGAAACGCTTGTACCGGTTTATTGAAATTTTCGTAAGCTCAACAAAGACACAAAAAACCACGGGGGGAACCATGTTTAACAAAGTATTAGTATTATTTACATTTGTATCATTTTTATTGATGGGTTGCAATGAACCGAATCCCGATCAAACTGAAAATGAGAATCAAAAAAGTGTGGAAACGACAACAACCGTCCAAGATGAAAACCAGCAAGAGAAAGATCTGAAGGAAGAAAAATCAAAAACAAACGGGGAAATGAATGTTAAGGCAGTATATAGGTTGGACAAAGATGATTGGTCAGTTAAGCCCATTGGGAATGCAAATCCGAAAGTTGTTTTATTAACCTTTGATGATGCACCCGATAAATATTCGCTGAAAATTGCCAAAACCCTTAAACGACTTGAGGTACCTGCGATCTTTTTTGTGAATGGTCACTTTCTTGAAAATGATGAAAATAAAGCGATGCTAAAAGAAATTCATGAAATGGGTTTTCCTATCGGTAATCATACATATTCTCATGTGAATTTAAAAGAGCTGAGTGAAAAGGAACAAGAGAGGGAAATTGTAAAATTAAACAATTTGGTTGAGGGTATTATCGGGGAACGCCCTAAGTATTTCAGGGCGCCTTTTGGATCGAATACAGATCATTCAATAAATGTCGCTGAGAAAGAAAAAATGTTGGTCATGAATTGGACATATGGATATGACTGGGAAAAAGAATATCAAGATAAAAAAGCTTTAACTGAAATCATGCAGAACAGCCCTTATTTAGGAAATGGCGCGAACTTACTGATGCATGACCGGAAATGGACGAGTGAAGCGATAGAGGATATCGTGAAAGGGTTACAAAAGAAAGGTTATAAGATGCTTGATCCAAAATTAATTGAAACGCCTGCATGAGCTGATTTTCGGCTTCAGCAGGTTTTTTATTTCCTAGGATAGTAATACATCACTCGATTATTGAAGAGATGGAGCTGCGCCCGTAATTTCTTAGCAAGGAACTTGCACAATTCATTTGCTTTTCCCTTATCACCGAAAGTTGCTGTTTCAGGGAGTGTGAATTGGATATAGGATTGAATCCGCTCTAATCCATCTTCATCCCTAACGACTTCTTGGTCAACGCCTATCAATATCATATGGTAGCGATCCTCTTTGGATTGAAGATATATTGCCTTATCTTTCATTCTTTCAGGTTCTTTCATTTCATAAGGAAATGCGTTCTTTTCATAGTCCCAATCCAGTTGCTTTCCGGTTTTCGCAGTGATCATTTGATAATAATTCAGCAATTCTTTCACGTCTTCGATGGTTACTGTCGCTTTCACGGACTCGGGAACAAGTTTGATATAGGCATTTTCAGTCATTTGGAACCCCCTTAGATCTATAAATGTAAGTATATATTAACATTTTATGGTTGCATTATATACTTATCTATATGTAAATTTAAAGACGAAATTCCATTTTCAACTTGATTGGCTGAGAATGGAATGGTGTAATATGTAAAAAATATCCCCAAGACCCTATGTTATTTGAACTCAAATGAATTATATGGGAAAAATATATATGTTATACTTTTTAGCTTGAAATAATAAATGTGTTATATTATAATTCATATAAAGCGGTTACATTACGTTATTGATGCATACAATATAGAGGAAGGGGTTGTAAAAATGGGAACTATCGTATGTCAAACTTGCAATAGCACGATTGAACATTTTGAAGATGAAAAAGTAAGTGTACTTTATACACACAATCACAACTGCCAATGCTGTGATACAGCTGCCTCTGAAAAATAAATGGAAAAAGAACTTTGAGATTAATAGAATTTAAGGGTGTTTCAGGATTGCAACCTGGAGCACCCTTTTTATATAAGGGAGTATCCTTCCGTTTTCAAACAAGAGCACCTTGCTCAATTACGATTGAAACAATAGAATGGGCAAAAAAACCAGAGCAGGTATCTGCTCCGGTTTGATGAAATTCAATCAGTTTTTAATGATGCGTAAATATTTTATCTCTGGATCCTCTGGACCTTGAACTGGTAGGCCGGCCTCGATGTTCTTCCGGATGTAATTGATATTATCTTCGGTTATCAGTTCACCGGGTATAAAGATCGGGATTCCCGGCGGGTAAACCATGATGAATTCAGCGCTGATTTTGCCGACGGATTCCTCGATGGGAACTACTTCGGTTTCTGCATAAAAAGCCTCCCTGGGAGATAAAGCCAGTGGTGGTGTATCAGGAAGCAGTACTTCAATTTTTTCATGTTCAGCAGCCATTTCCTTAAACTCATTCGATAAGTCTCTAAGGGCAGCAATCAGCAGGTCCGCTTCTGTTTTTGAGTCCCCCGGTGTTATCAGGCAAAGGATATTGTACAAGTCAGAAAGCTCCACTTCGATATTATGCTTTTCACGAAGCCATTTCTCAACGTCGTACCCGGTAATATTCAATTCCTTAATGGAAATAATCAGTTTAGTCGGATCATAACTAAAGGCTGCCTTACTGCTTAGGATTTCGCTGCCGACACAGAAGAGATAAGGAATATCATTCACGGCCTCACGGATATATTCTGCAAGATTTATGGCTTCATCGATCATTTCCCTGCCTGCCGTCGCAAGTTGTCTTCTAGCTGTATCCAGAGAAGCTAGAAGGATATAGGAGGTTGAGGTGGTAGTGAGCATGCTCAAAATTGATTGAACCCGATTTGCAGAAACCAGTCCATTCTTAACATTTAATATGGAACTTCCCGTTAGTGAACCGCCCAGTTTATGAACACTCGTTGCAGCCATATCTGCTCCGGCTTGCATGGCTGACATCGGCAAGTCCTCATGGAAATGAATATGGACACCATGCGCTTCATCTACGAGTACTGGGATTTGGTATGAATGAGCAACTTCCACTATTTTTTGTAAATCAGCCGAAATGCCGAAATAGGTAGGGTTGATTACAAGCAATCCTTTTGCATCACTATGTTCACTTAAAGTTTTTTCAACGGCATCGATGGTTATTCCGTGTGAAATGCCCAGGTCCTTATCTATTTCAGGATTGATGAAAACGGGAACCGCTCCGGAAAATACAATGGCGGACATTACGGATTTATGCACATTCCTCGGAACGATAATTTTGTCCCCCGGGCCGCAGACTGTCATGACCATCGTCATGATCGCTCCGCTTGTTCCTTGAACGGAAAAGAACGTGTGATCTGCACCAAAAGCTTCGGCGGCAAGATCCTGAGCTTGTTTAATGATGCCTTTTGGCTGATGGAGATCATCGAGTGGTGCTATATTGATTAAATCTATGGATAATGCATTTTCTCCAATAAAATCACGGAAATCAGCGTCCATTCCTTTTCCTTTTTTATGACCTGGAATATGAAATTGAACGGGATTTTTTTTTGCGTGCTGCAATAAGGCAGTGTATAAGGGTGTTTCATTCTGTGACAATTCTTTGTGGCCCCTTTTCAATATAATAGGTACGAAATATTGGGGAGATATACTCCCCAATATTAACGATCGTATGTTTCTCCGATTCCATTCAAATGGTCATTTGGATAGACATAAAACAAATGAATTATAGCACGTCTTATAATAAATGCCTAGCGTGACTTTAATGTACTGACATAAACAATTTCCAATGTCTTTGATGTAAGGGGACCAATAAAAATAATAGCCGGTTATAATTGTCTATATCCTTAGTATTAACTGGATTGACCCAAGAATTCTTCTTTTATAAATATTGAATGGTATGAGTTTAATAATTGAACGGGTAAATTATATTTGCCATAATAAAGCAGTGATATAGAATGCTTATAAATAAAAAAACCATTAAAAAGGGAGATGAGGAGTTTGAAGTGGAATACGCGTGTGACCGATTTGTTAGGGATTCAATACCCAATCGTACAAGGGGGATTGGCTCATTTAGCATATGCAGACCTGGCTGCGGCAGTTTCGAATGCAGGGGGGCTAGGGCAGGTAACGGCCATGTCCTTGGACAACCCAGAGCAACTGATAGATGAAATAAGAAAAACGAAATCAATGACGGATAAACCGTTTGGTGTGAACTTTGCAATCGGTCAGCATGGAAGGCCTTATGAGCACATGCTTGAAGCAGCCTTGAAAGAGGATATTGCAGTTGTTTCCGTAACGGGCGGTAACCCTTCGCCATTTCTTGATTACGTCAAAGGTACTCAGGTAAAAAAACTGGTGCTTGTTGCTGCTAGAAGACAGGCAGTGAAGGCTGAACAGCTTGGTGCAGATGCAGTGATGGTAGTTGGTCAGGAGGGCGGTGGACATTTAGGCCGTGATGATATTGGAACCTCCGTGTTAATTCCTCAAGTTGTGGATTCCGTTAAAATTCCAGTCATCGCCTCAGGTGGTTTTGGTGATGGGCGCGGTTTGATGGCAGCGTTGGCACTTGGAGCCGATGGAATCGAGATGGGAACACGATTCATAGCAGTCAAGGAGTGTGTTCATGCACATGAATTATATAAAAATGCCTTGGTTTCCGGCACAGAAAATGATACCGTTGTCATTAAGCGGTCCATTGGTGCCCCAGCCAGGGTAATTGCAAATAGCTGGACTGATAAGATCCTTGAAATAGAAAAAGAAAATGGCGGATATGAGCAACTGAAGGATTACATAAGTGGAAAAGCGAACCAGCGTTATATCCATGACGGTGTTGAATGTGAAGGGTATGCTTGGGCTGGACAAGTGATGGGGCTGATTCATGATGTACCATCGACTGCTGACCTAATCAGCCGGATTATCGACCAGGCGGAAGCAATTCGTTCAAAATGGGCAGACTGATGGTAAATGGTCTCCCGGGCAACATGAATAACTATCTAGAAGGAGCGTGTTTAGGGTATGGATTATCAATATCCAATGGATCTTGATTGGTCTACTGACGAAATTGTAGATGTGATTAAATTCTTCGAAGCGGTTGAAAAGGCATATGAAAATAAAATACAAAAGGAAGAATTTATGAAAGCCTACCGAAGGTTCAAGGAAATAGTTCCCGGAAAGGCGGATGAGAAAAAGTATACGGATGAGTTTGAGTCAGTCAGCAACTATTCACCATATCTTGTCATTAAGAAGGCAAAAGGAATCGATGACGGTGAATGGATAAAAATGAGAAATTAAAAATATAATTTTTAGAAAACTCCATTGACTTACTGAAAAGAATGTTTTAACATAATAATCAAGAAAAAGATAAAGGCAGTGACGAAGAAAAGTACCTTAATGCTGTTCTGCAGAGAGCCAGTGGTTGCTGAAAACTGGTGAACGAATTTAAGCGAATGGACTTCCGAGCCCCAAACCGAAACGGATGGACGGAGTAGGCTTTGGCGATTATCTCATCGTTATTGGAGATAGGCATGTTAATGCCGTAAAGTGAGCTAATTTAGCTAATTAAGGTGGTACCACGGGTTCCTCGTCCTTTGGATGAGGGCCCTTTTTGCGTTTTTATGAAAATGATAATTAAATCTATGAATAAGAGTAGTAATCTTTTTAGATGCGTCACAGAGAGCCGGAATAGGTGGAAACCGGTACGATATAAGAAGATGAATGGACTTATGAGTGGTTTCTTGAAATAAGTAGGGAAACTCGGCTGCCTCCGTTAAAGGGTATTGGCAAGAAATTTTGATTTCTTGCTTAAGAGGGAAAAATGATGAGTTTTTCCAACTTGAGGTGGCACCGCGGTATACCGTCCTCTGCAGACACATATTTGTGTTTGCAGGGGATTTTTTTATGGATTTTAAATATACCTTGGAGAACAAAAGGGTTTTCATCGGCAGTTTACATAATCGTTTAAGAATTAGGAGGGAATTGGGATGAACAATTTGGATGAAAAAAAAATACTCCGCTTTAAAATGGAAACAATTGAAGGGGATATTCATACACCCATCGCACTATTTCAAAAATTAGATGATGAACAGAAATTTTTATTGGAAAGTTCGAATTCGCATCATGACAACGGCCGCTACTCTTATCTAGGTTCAAACCCATACCTGGAGGTGACATCACTTGCAGATCAAGTTATTGTGAAAGACCCTGAAACAGGTGACGAATTCGTAAAGAGCATCAATATCATCGAGTTTCTAAAAAATGAATTGTTAGTGGAGATAGGTGAGGCCCCCGTACATCTTCCGCCATTTAATGGAGGCGCGATTGGATATATGGGTTATGATATCATTCGCCTATATGAAAATATTGGCCCGGTGCCTCCTGATTCTCTGCATATGCCTGATGCACACTTTCTTTTTTTTAAAGAACTGTATATATTCGACCATGTTCTGCAGAAGATTCATCTTTTGACCGCTGAAGAAGATGGTGAAAAAAGTTTATTGGGGATGAAGGAAAAAATCAATCAGGCAAGCAAACCGTCAAAGGGAATATCGTCGGAATATTTGGAATTCAAGTCGAATTTCAGTCAGGATGAATTCGAGAAAATGGTCCTTGAAATGAAAGCGGCGATTGTGGCTGGTGAGGTGTTCCAAGTTGTTTTATCACAACGATTTAAGGCAGCCTTCGATGGGGAGCCTTTCGATGCCTACCGTCGTTTGCGATTAGCTAACCCATCTCCTTATATGTTTTATATTGAATTTGGTGAATATACAATTATAGGGTCGTCTCCAGAAAGTTTGATCAATGTTTCATCAGGAATGGTTCATGTTAATCCCATTGCCGGTACACGGCCGAGAGGGAAAACGGATGAAGAAGATAAGGGCTTGGAAAAAAGCCTGTTGATGGATAAAAAGGAACTAGCCGAGCATAGGATGCTTGTTGATTTAGGAAGAAATGATCTTGGAAGGGTTTGCGAAATTGGTTCAATCCACCTTACCGAGGAAATGGAAGTTCAAAGATATCAGCATGTCATGCATATTGCATCGAAGATTAGCGGAAAGCTTAGGGAAGGATTCACGAGTTTAGATGCGTTGACGGTCTGCCTTCCTGCTGGGACAGTTTCGGGTGCTCCTAAAATCAGGGCAATGGAGCTGATCAATGAACTGGAAAATTGTAAACGCGGGATGTATTCGGGCTCGATAGGATTCATCGGTTTTGGAGGGGATCTTGATATGGCTTTAGCCATTCGGACGATGATCATAAAAGATGGCAAGGCCTATGTACAGGCAGGAGCAGGTATTGTATATGATTCAGATCCAAAAACGGAATATGAAGAAACACAAAATAAAGCACGCGCTCTTATGGAGGTTCATACAAAATGATTTTATTAATTGATAACTATGACTCGTTTACTTACAACCTATACCAATATTTAGGGGAAGTAGAAAAAGAAATCTTAGTTAAAAGGAATGACGAAATCACTCTTGCTGAAATTGAGGAATTGAATCCAATGGCAATCGTCATATCTCCTGGACCTGGCCGGCCGGAAGATGCCGGTATCAGTATGGAGATCATCCGTAATTTTTATGAAAAGGTCCCGCTTTTAGGCATTTGTCTGGGGCATCAAGCCATTGGTGCGGTTTTTGGTGCGAATGTGGTTGGGGCAAAACATATCATGCACGGGAAAACATCGGTTATCAAGCATGATGGAACAGGGGTATTTGCCAAACAGGACTTAGAATTCCCGGTAATGCGTTATCATTCCCTCGTAGTTGAAAGGGCGAGTTTGCCAAATGAACTGACCGTGACGGCAGTAGCATCGGATGATGGGGAAATCATGGCCCTAAAACATCAAGATTACCCGCTATACGGTTTACAGTTCCACCCTGAATCAATAGGGACGAAAATCGGCAAGGAATTATTACATCAGTTTTATAAGATTGCCGGAACCTTCCAATCAGGGAAGGAACAATCCGTTTTATAAAAAACGACTGGGGGAGTTAGCGGTGAAGGAGTATTTAGCGAAGTTAGCAGAGCGTCAAACATTGACGGAAGAAGAGATGAGCAGAGCAGCCCAAGCGTTATTTTCTAAAGATATCACGGAAAGCGAAATTTCAGCTTTCATCATAGCCTTAAAATCCAAAGGGGAAACGGCAGGTGAAATAGCAAGCCTTGTCCGAGTCGTGAGAAAAGAAGCAAGAAGTGTGCAAACAAGCTCCCTTAATGTAATGGATAATTGCGGGACGGGAGGAGATGGATCACAAAGCTTCAATATAAGTACCGCATCGGCTTTTGTACTGGCTGGGGCAGGTGTCAAGGTTGCCAAACATGGAAACCGTAGCATTTCAAGTAAAACGGGCAGTGCGGATGTATTGGAAGAGCTAGGTGTTAATTTGTACTTGGAGCCTGACATGTTAAAAGAACTGTTGGAGGAAAATGGGATCACGTTCCTATTTGCGCCATCCGTCCACCCTAATATTGCACGAATCATGAAAGTCAGAAAAGAATTGAAAATCCCGACAATATTTAATCTTATCGGACCTTTGACAAACCCAGTCCAACTTGACACTCAATTATTGGGAATTAATCGACGCGATATGCTCGAGCTATTTGCGGAAGTCCTACATAAATTAGGCAGGACACGTGCGGTCGTGATCAATGGTGCCGGTTTTATGGATGAAGCAAGCCTTCAAGGTGAAAATTCACTTGTGCTGATGGAACAAGGGGACATTATCCCATTTACGCTGCATCCTGAAGAAGTGGATCTGCCGGTTTACGGAAATGATGCCATTCGTGGCGGTGACGCCAAACAAAATGCCGATATTATGCTGCGCCTTCTTAAAGGGGAAAAAGGGGCCTATCGTGATACCGTTTTATTGAATGCTGGATTGGGATTATACGCACATGGTACGGCAGCAACGATTAAAAAAGGAATCTTCATGGCTAAAGAAAGCCTTGATAGCGGATCGGCTCTTGAAAAGTTAGAAAATATAATTGCTTATGGCAAAAGAAATAAGGTGGTCATGTAAATGGAAAATATCTTAACGAAAATCATCGAACAGAAAAAGGTTGAAGTAGCAAAATTAAAAGAAATGGATTTAGATGATTCGGTAATGATCAACATAGTCAGACCATCTCTGGTAGAAAATTTGAAAACGGCTAAATCAATTGCGGTTATCGCTGAAATAAAACGGGCGTCCCCTTCAAAAGGGGACATTAAAATCAATGTAAATCCAATCGAGCAGGCTCTTTCATATGAAAGAGGAGGAGCGGCAGCAATATCCGTATTGACGGATGAGGTTTTCTTTAAAGGATCCATTGCCGATTTGAGAAACGTAAGCGAGGCCATACGGATTCCCAGGTTGTGCAAAGATTTCATCATCGATGAAATCCAAATCGATCGTGCCTATCAAAGTGGTGCAACCATCATTCTATTAATTGTGGCAGCACTTTCTAAAGGACGCCTTCATGAATTATATCAATATGCAAAAAATAAAGGGCTTGAAGTATTAACGGAAGTCCATGATGAAGCCGAGCTGGAACGAGCGCTCGAACTAAACGCAGAGATCATAGGGATAAACAATCGGAATCTGAAGACCTTCAAAGTGGATTTGGCTGTGACGGAACGACTGGCGAATTTACTTGATCCAAAAAGCCATATCTTTATCAGTGAAAGTGGAATCAAGACAAAAGCTGATGTTATACGTGTGAAGGAAGCTGGTGCAAAAGGGATTTTAGTCGGGGAGACGCTGATGACTTCATCAAATCTTCCACATACGATGGCCGAACTGCAAATGAGTATATAAGGAGATTAATATGTTAGTGAAAATCTGTGGGATAAAGACATTGGCAGCTGCTCAGACTGCCGTTAAATCCGGGGCAGACTTTATTGGATTCATTTTTGCCGAGAGCAGCAGGAAAGTCGAGCCGGATTTAGTAGGTGAATTCGGAGCTAATCTACCTGGACATGTAAAAAAAGTCGGAGTGTTTGCCAATCAAACTGAACAAGAAGTGATAAAAAGTGCGGAAATTGCAGGGTTGGATTATATTCAGCTTCATGGCAAAGAGTCTGCCAGCTTCGCCCGCAGAATGCCCCTACCGGTGATCAAGGCCTTTGCAATCGAATCAGAGCAAGATATTGAAAGCCTTCATGAGTACCCAGCAGATTTTCTTTTAGTGGATCTGCCTAAAAGTTCATCTGGTAAGGGACTGACTTTGGATTGGGAAATGATCCGAAAAGCGGATCTCCCACGGGGAAAGGTGATTCTAGCGGGTGGGCTGACTCCTGAAAATGTCGGAAAAGCGATCAGTGCCGTTTCACCATTCGCAGTTGACGTAGCTAGTGGTGTTGAAACAAACGGATTAAAAGATGCTGTAAAAATAAAAGCATTTATAAATGAGGCGAAATATACAGCCGGAAAAGAGGGATGAACAGATGAGTACTTATACACAGCCTGATAAAACTGGACATTTTGGAGCGTATGGAGGTCGTTTCGTTCCGGAAACTTTAATGTCGGCGATTACGGAACTTGAAGATGCATATGAACAATCAAAAAAAGATCCGGAATTCCAAAAACAGCTAAGCTATTACCTGAAACAATATATCGGTCGTGAAACACCACTTTATTTTGCGGAGAACTTAACGAAACTAGCTGGTGGTGCAGATATTTATCTGAAGCGTGAGGACTTGAATCATACCGGAGCCCACAAAATTAATAATACGATTGGTCAGGCTTTGCTGACTCAGAAAATGGGCAAGAAAAAGGTGATTGCCGAAACGGGTGCAGGTCAGCATGGTGTTGCAACTGCGACTGTGTGCGCTTTGCTGAAGTTGGAATGCATCATCTTTATGGGAGAAGAAGATATCAGGAGACAGAAATTGAATGTGTTCAGGATGGAACTTTTGGGAGCCAAGGTCATTTCTGTATCACAAGGAAGCGGGACGCTGAAGGATGCAGTGAATGAGGCGTTACGATATTGGGTTGCGAACGTGGATGACACCCATTATATAATGGGATCAGTGCTTGGACCGCATCCATTCCCCGTTATTGTACGAGATTTTCAAAGTGTGATAGGGAATGAAACAAAGCGTCAGTATTCGGAGACGGTTCATTCCCTTCCGGATGCAGTAGTCGCTTGCATAGGAGGAGGCAGTAATGCCATGGGGATGTTCTATCCCTTCATTGAGGATGAAACGGTAAAATTATATGGAGTGGAAGCGGCAGGTCATGGACTGGAAACAACATTACATGCTTCAAGTTTGACGAAGGGGAAACCTGGGGTGCTCCACGGAGCATTCATGTATGTATTGCAGAACGAGGACGGTCAGATCCAGGAGGCGCATTCAATTTCAGCAGGGTTGGATTATCCGGGAGTAGGGCCTGAACATAGTTATTTAAAGGATACCAATCGGGTGGTGTATACTTCCGTAACTGATGATGAAGCATTGGAAGCTCTAGTGATGCTTTCAAGGGAAGAAGGGATCATCCCTGCTTTGGAAAGTTCACATGCCATTTCCTATGGTTTAAAACTTGCTAAACAAATGGAGAAAGGAACAGGACTGGTGATTTGCCTGTCTGGCCGTGGTGATAAGGATGTAGAAACGGTCCAGTCATTAATAGGGGGTAGTGAACATGAATAAATTGACAAAAGCGCTTGAAGAATGTCAAACAAAGCAGGAAAAAGCATTCATTCCTTATATTATGGCAGGTGATGGCGGTCTTGAACGGTTAAGGAGCCAGCTTCTTTTCCTTGAAAGTAACGGGGCGACAGCTGTTGAACTAGGAATTCCATTCTCTGACCCTGTCGCAGATGGACCGGTTATCCAACAGGCTGGCATCCGTTCTTTGAATAATGGAACAACGTTAAAAGATGTCCTGAAAAAAGTTATTGAAATCAAAGATGATGTGAACATTCCAATTATTTTGATGGGTTATTCGAATTCAATCCTGGCATATGGACTTAGAGAGTTTACGGATGATTGTCTTCAAGCAGGAATTTCCGGGTGCATCATCCCTGATTTACCGATTGAAGAAGAAGCCATCTTTTCATCAATCAAAACTGCAGGGATCGTTCTTATCCGACTTGTGACTCTCACGTCTTCGAAAGAGCGTATCACCGAGATTACCGCAGGGGCGGAGGGCTTTATCTACGCAGTTACAGTCAAAGGGATTACAGGCGCTCGTGACGCCTTTGGGGAAGAACTTGGAGGCTATTTAAAGAAGGTAAAAGAGCTAAGTCCCGTTCCCGTTCTTGCTGGGTTCGGCATATCGACGCCAGATCATGTCCGCGATGCAATGCAATACTGTGATGGTGTCATTGTAGGCAGCAAGATCATCGAATGCTTTGAAACAGGTAAGGAAGATCAAATTAGTGACTTGATACAAGCTAGCAAAGGGTTAGTGCGTAAATAAGAAAAGGAGAGCCTTTGTAAACTGTACCCTTTGTAAAGGACATTTTAAAAAAAGAGGTTAGGCTGCCTCTAGAAGATGATCTCTGTATTGAACAGGGGTCATCTTTTTTAAA